>CAYSHZ010000254.1:0-5679 GCA_964430905.1 uncultured Thermoanaerobaculia bacterium
TTGGCCCGGCGGTTATCCGGCATTCCTCTCATGAACACCACGAGGGGCATCATCGCCGGTCACCAACGGCGCCGATCTCTCGTTCGCGCTCCGGGTGGCCGGGGCGGGGGTCAGAGTCAGGGCCGGTATCAGATGACAGGGTGAGAACTCAGCGTCAGATGGCAGGTACAGGTACAGGAGCAGGTGCAGGTGCAGGTGCAGTGTCAGACGGCAGCGACCGCGTCCGGTGACGGCCCCGGTCAACCGTCCCGCTTCGGTCCACCGTCCCGGTCCCGGTCAACCGTCCCGGTCCCGGCCAACGGTCCCGGAAAACGGTCAACGGCCAACGGAAAGGGATAACCAACTAATGCACCCATCGCTGCTTCGACCGACTATTCTCGACGATCGGCACAACGTCACCCGGCTTGCCGAATCCGCTGAACTCCAACTCGGTTCCGGTCCCCTTGATCAACCCCTCGATCTCGGCCCTCAATGCCTGGGTTGGATCGACCGTCAGGGCGGCCGGCGGCACAAACCGGGCACTGAAGACACCCTTACGAACCAGATCGAATCGAACGGGGATCTTCCCTGAATGCGCCAATAAAAGCTCTCGAAGATCCCCGAGAACGGATTCGTTGACGGCGTCAAGGTCCAACGAGATCCGGATGGCCGCCGCCCGGGACATCTCGACCGAATCGAGCGCCACCACTCCCTCGACAGTCAGCTCGACATGCTCCCCGTCACCCTTGAGCGACGCCGCCACCAACACTGCCCGGTCGTTCTCCAACTGATGGCCGATGCTGTCATACACGTCAGGGAAAACCACAGCCCTCAAGGCCCCACCGGCACCCTCGAGACTGAATACAGCCATCTTTCGACCCTGGTTTGGCCCACTCTTCTTGATGGGAATCTCCTTGAGACCAACGACCAGACCGCCGACGGTTGCCCGATCGGCACCCGAGGCAAAACGCTCGCCGAGATCCTTGATCCGGCAATCTGAGAACCTGTCCAATTGCTCCTTGAAACGATCCAGCGGATGCCCCGTCAGGTAGAAGCCAAGGACCTCTCGCTCGCCGATCAAACGCTCACTCTGTTCGGCCATGGCGCTGCCTTCCAACTCGGCCTCCAATGCCTCCGACGGCAGGGCCTCAAACAAGAAACCCTGACCCAGCGCCTGCTGTTCCCTCTCCCTGGCCGCCAGTTCGGTGAACTGCTCGAGGTGATCCAACAGACCCTTGCGGCTGACACCGAACTGATCAAAACAGCCGGCCCGAACGAGACTCTCGAGGACTTTGTTGTTGACCGTCCTGGTCGGCAGAGACCGCAGGTAGTGTGAGACCGACCGGAAACCGCCCTCAGCCTGGCGGACCTCGATCATCGGCCCGACCGCGGCCTCGCCCACGCCCTTGATGGCCGCCAGACCGAAACGAATCCCCCCGTCCTCCACCGTGAAGACCTGCTCGGAACGATTGATGTCCGGCGGCAGGATTTCGATACCCATCTGTCCACTCCGTACCAGGTACTGGGAGAGCTTGTCGGTGTTGGACGCCTCCGAAGTCAACATTGCCGCCATGAAATGAGCCGGGTAGTGGGTCTTGAGGTAGGCCGTCAGGTAGGCGACGTGGGCATAGGCGACTGAGTGCGACTTGTTGAAACCGTACTCGGCAAAGGGCACAATCTGCTCCCAGAGCTGCTTGACCTTGGGTCTGGGAAACCCGTTGGCGACCCCGCCGTTGATGAAGTTCTCGCCCTCCCGGTCGATGATCTCCTTCTTCTTCTTGCCCATAGCCTTGCGGAGGATGTCCGCCTTGGCCATCGAGAATCCACCGATCTTCACGGCAATCCGCATCACCTGTTCCTGGAACACGATGACACCGTAGGTCTCCCCGAGAATCTCCTCCAACTCCGGAAGGATGTAGGAGATCTTCTTCCGGCCCTGCTTCCTGGCGGTGAAATCATCGATGAAGGCCATTGGACCCGGACGATAGAGGGCGTTCAATGCGGTCAGGTCGGCAAAGACCTGCGGTTGCACCTTGCGCAGCACCTCTTTCATGCCCGAGGACTCGAACTGAAAGACACCATCTGTATCGCCGGCGGCGAACAGCTCAAAGACCGCGGGATCGTCCAACGTCAGTATGGACAAATCCAGATCCGGATTTTCGGTCCGTCGGATCGACTTGACGGCATCATCGATCACAGTCAGGGTCCTCAGACCCAGGAAGTCCATCTTCAACAGACCCAGAGCCTCGACATCATCCTTGTCGTACTGGGTAATGACTTCCTCTTTGTTGGTTCGACTCAACGGCACGAGATTGACCAACGGTTCGGCCGCAATGACGACCCCGGCCGCATGAACCCCGCAGTGCCGGGCCAACCCCTCGAGCTTCCGGGCGGTCTCAACCACCTGGGCCACGTCCTCGTCACCATCGACCAGTGCCTTCAATTCAGCAGAGTCCCGCAACGCCTTCTCGATGGTGATGTCAAGTTCGTCCGGAACCAGCTTGGCAATCCGGTCGACGTCCCCGAACTGCATCTCGAGGACCCGCCCAACATCCCGAATGGCCGACTTGGCCTTGAGAATATTGAATGTCGCAATCTGGCAGACCGACTCCTCTCCGTACCGCTGCCGAACATATTCGATCACTTCTTCCCGGCCTCGCTGGCAGAAGTCAATATCGATATCGGGCATCGAGACCCGCTCCGGATTGAGAAAACGCTCAAACAGCAGGTCATACTCCAGGGGATCAATGTCCGTGATGCCTAAGGCGTAGGAAACAACGGACCCCGCGGCCGACCCGCGGCCCGGCCCGACCGGAATGTTCTTCTCCTTGGCATGGCGGATGAAATCCCAGACAACCAGGAAGTACCCAGGAAATCCCATCTCCTCGATGACGCCAATCTCATGCTCAAGCCTCGCTGCATAGTCCTCATGCGCCGTCTTTCGAACGACCGGCTGAGCCAGACGTGCCTCGAGTCCCTCTCGGGCAATCCGTCGAAAATAGCTCCTTTCATCGTCACCTTCCGGAATCGGGAAACTGGGAAGATGGTAGGTCGAGGTATCAAATTCGACATGACACCTTGCTGCGATCTCCGCCGTTCGTTCGCACGAGCCCGGGAAGGCCTCGAATAACCGATACATCTCATCGGCCGACTTGACGTAGAACTCACCGTTGTAGACGTACTTCTGCTGCAGATCACTGATCGTATTGCCCTGCCCGATCCCGATCAGGATGCGGTGGGCAAAGACGTCCTCCGGCCGGTGGAAATGACAGTCGTTGGTCGCCACCAGCGGGATATCCGTCAACCGACCAAGGTCTCGGAGTCCCTCCCGGACGAACTCCTCATCCACCGAACCATGGTTCTGGATCTCCAGAAAGAAGTTGTCTTTCCCCAAGATCTCTCGGTACTCCTCGGCCACCCGCCGTGCGCCTTCGGCATCCCGCTGCATCAATCTTTGGGGAACCTCGCCGCTGAGACAGGCCGTCAGACCGATCAACCCTCCAGAGTACTGAGAGAGTAACTCTTTTGAAATCCTTGGTTTGTAATAGAATCCCTCAAGGGCTGCCTCACTGACCAGGCGGGTAAGATTGCCATAGCCTTCCTGGTTCTCGGCCAACAACACCAGGTGGTAGTAGGGTTTCCGGCCCACACCGGGGGCGCCCTTCTCTCGATGGTCCCCCGGCGCCACATAGACCTCACAACCGACGACAGGCCGCACCCCTCCGGCATTCGCCGCCTTGACGAAGGGAAATGCGTTGAAGAGGTTGCCGTGATCGGTGATCGCCACGGACTCCATGCCCAGTTCCTTGACCTGTTCGATCAGGCCGGGGATCTGAATCGTCGAATCAAGGAGGGAATAGTGGGAGTGAAGGTGGAGGTGGGCAAAAGGGAGGGGAGCAACACTCGAACTCATAAGTGCATGATAGACGGGAATCCGACACAAAGGCCAGAGACAAATGTTCACCGCGAACTCAAAAGCAGAAATCAACCTCACTATCGAAAATTCCAGGGCGTATTTGCGCCAAACACCTCAAAACACTTGACATCTGCTTATCACGCAGGGACAATATACTCAGTTCGATGAAAATCTTTTCCCGATTCCGTGCCGATCGACGGCTTCCAACTCAGGAGAAGGAGGCATCGATAAGGCTCTACCGGCGCTGCGCTGCCCAGGCGATCGCCGATGAGCGCTGGCCGGCGGCGGAGGTTTTCTTCAACCGGATCATCGCGATCGCTCCAGGCCATACCGAAGCCTGGCTGATGAAGGGCTGGCTCCGACACCACTGTCGCCAGGACGAAGCAACCGCCCTTGAGTGTTATCAGAAAGTCATCGAGCTCTGCGCCCAAAATCGTGACCACCCGCATTTACAGCGCGCAAAACGGTCATTGGGGCATATCCTCGCCGCCGCCGTCTAGCCCGTTCCCGTCCGAAAAGTCTGGATGGGGACTGCGTGGTTCCCGAGTCGGAAACGAGCAATTTTTCGATAAGTTCTAGGAAGGCAAGGGGTTGCGCGGAGTCGTACTCCCCGTACGTCGCACAAGCAACCCCGCAGCCTGACGACGAAATTACGAAAAAGTGCCGTTTCCGGACGGGAACTAGCCCGCACTTCTCACCACTGTCCGGCTGCAAGGCGCAAACCACAACGACCTTCGGGGCAGCAATCTCAGACTCAGACCCTTTGGCATTGAGTGATACCCCATGATCATGGTACCTTCTCGAAGTATTGGTGAAGTGTGTCTAATCACAATCGCGAAATTTCATTAGTTTTTGATAAACGGAGGAGCCCCATGATCGTTGCACGAGGAAACGGAAACAAGATTCTCAGTATTATAGTTATCGGCGTTCTTGTTGCCATCGCGGCGCCGGTAAATGCACAGATCGTTTTGAGTGATTCCACGCCGACAAACATCACTTTCACCGGCTTTGACGGCAGCGGCTTCTTGTCGTCACCGGCAGCGGGCCAACTGGATTCCGACGAGATCATTGCCATAGGCTGCAGCGATGGAGATATGGCATGGGGTGGAACCTACACAACCGGCGACTACGCCCGCGGAACCTCCTCCGGGGGTATTACTTCCGGTGGGTTGTACGCCGGAAACGACGGAGATACTTTCTTGATGATCCAGCCCGGAGGCTCGGACCTCACCCCCGGCTCCATCGTTCTTCGATTCACCAACAACACAGGCGGCACCATCACCGTTCTCGAGTTTCAGTACGATGTCCTCGTGTACAACGATCAGGGACGGGCCAACTCGTTCAATACGGAATACTCGGACGACGGCACAACCTGGAACGGCATCGGCCCGCTCGAAACGACAACACCCGGGGCTGCCGATGGTTCACCGGCATGGTCTCGAACCACGATGGGCGGTCCCTACGGTCTTGTGACCTCCATCGCGCCTGGAGCGACCTTCTACGTTCGTTGGTTGACCGACGACGCGAGCGGCAGTGGCAGTCGGGACGAGATTGGCATCGACAACATTCACATCGCTGCAGCGACATACCCCGTCGAGCTTCAGTCGCTGAGCATTGAATAGACCGAGACAAACCAAAAACCAATCTGGTAATCGCCCGGTCCAACGACTGGGCGATTTTCTTCATACGCCGAAAACGGCATTTACCGTCATGGCCGTTGTAACCCGCACTTCTCACCGGCTCACTGATTCTGAGGGATTGTGATGGTTCCTGTTGCCGCACAA
>CAYSHZ010000255.1:0-5667 GCA_964430905.1 uncultured Thermoanaerobaculia bacterium
GTGATTTCGATACTCCCCTCAGCGAAGAAAAGAAGAGTGCCCCTTTCTAATCGGCAGTATTTCTTGGGGCTGCCGAAGGGAAGAAGCCGATCGGATGACCTCAATCCTGGGAGCCACTGATCACAACCTCACAACAGATCGGTATTTTCTGGTCGGTGGTCCCGTTGGAGTTCTCGCGAAGACGCCGGGTACGTTGACCTATACCGAACCAGCGGTCTTCGAACCTGGCCTTCGGGTGCGCATCGAGATCGGGTGGCAGGGGCAACGACCTTGGCACTGACGGCGTTGGCCGAGACGCGATTGCCGTGGCGCTCGCCGCAGGGGTATCACAGTTCCCAATGTCCAGATCGACTGTCGTATCGGCTGGTCTACCTGGTGACATTGGGAAAACAGTGACACCCCCGTTGGAGGTTTTTGGCGCTCTGGGGATGGGGTGTCGACGTTAGCTGCTGGGTTGCCGGCTTTGCCGCAGTTTCGGGCGCAGAACCAGACGCGGTTCCTGAGGCGGTCCCGGACGCGGATTTGGTCGCCGGCGCGGAACTTTCTTCGGTAATGGCGTGCCGAGCTGTAGCTTCGAAATGCGGTAGCGTTGGGGCCCGCCTTCGCCTCTGGCTACGGTGCGGCAGCCTTCACTTCGAAACTCTTCGTGTTTCGAAGTGAAGGCTGGTGGAGGCGGTGGGAGTCGAACCCACGTCCGAGGAACTTCAGCCGGCGGCTTCTCCGTGTGCAGCTCGCCGTTTAATCTCGTCCCGTAGGTGGCCGGCGAACGGCCGGATCATGGGACCAGCCCTAAGTTTTCGACTGTGTCGTTCGGGCGGTACGACTCAGCTTATTCCATCAAACGTCGTTGTCACCAGACCGATGGTCAGAGTCTTGGGACAACGGGCTACTTAAGCAGCCAGTGCGTAATCAGTGTTGGCAGTTGATTATTGCCCCACCCAGTTATCGAGTGGATGGACCTCGACACGCTGCCGACGACCGAACAGTTCCCCGTCGAAGCCGGTACGCCCCCGGATCGATAGGTAACAATTATAGCAGGTTTCAGGCTCGGGAAAGGTGGGTGTTAGGCTTGGCGAATGGTGATTTCTCTAAAACCCTATGGAAGAACGGTTGTTCTGGCCGCCGTTATGGCCACTTTCTGGTTGTACCTCCCTGTTGCAGAGGTTGATGCTCAAGGCTCGGAGGTGCCGAGAGGCGTGTTCAACACGCCTGGAGTTTCTTGGAGTGCAATCGGACCCGGCGGTGGCGGTTGGCTCTCTTCGATCACCGTCGTCGATGACGAGGCTCATACGGTCTACGTTGCATGTGACGTTGGTGGAATCTACAAGAGCACGGACCATGGTGACACCTGGGAGATCAAAAATACGGGGCTCGGTGTTTATTACGTTCAGGACATTGCGGTTGATCCGGTGAATCCCTCGACGATCTATGCCGGAACCCGGGGCGGGATCTACAAGTCCACCAACGGAGGTGACCTCTGGACGGCCAAGAGAAACGGATTCCCTCCGGTCAGTGAGTTCACATTCAGTGCTCCAATCAGTGATGTCGTGGTTGACCCGAAGCACCCGAACATCATCTATGCAGGGGTTGGCGTTCCAAGGTCAGGGTATGAACTCGAGAGTTACCACTGGCAAACGGCCGGTGTCAAAGGGGCGATCTTCAAGAGCACCGATTTTGGCGAGAGCTGGGTCTTGATCCAAGACACGGGCATTGATCCTGGCGCCATGGTCTATTCGCTGGCGATTGACCCTGGTGACTCGGATCGCCTCTATGCCGCAACCAGTGCTGGGGTCTACACCAGTAACTCGGCCGGCGCCCAATGGATAGCTATCAATTCCGGTTTGCCCCACGGGCTCGCTATGGGCCTGGTGATCGATCCGGTGAATTCAGAGACGCTCTATGTCACGCTGTGGGCCGAACCCGGTTCTCCGACCTGGGAGGGCGGTGTCTTCAAGAGCACCGACGGAGGCCATAGCTGGGTTTCAAAAAATGACGGACTCCCCCAGGTGATGGGAGACGAGGTCGGATTCACCAGCAACTTCCCCCACCTGTTGATCGATCAGAGCAATCCTCAGACTCTGTATGTGGGCAACACCCCCTGGACTCCGGACCCCGGTATTTACAAGAGTACGGACGGTGGTGAGAACTGGGAATGGATCAGCAGGGATGAGCCGCCCGATCAGAATATGGAGATCGGATGGATTGGCGAACACGGCATCTCTGTCAAGTGCATGGCAATCGATCCTGGAAACTCAGATCGGTTGTATTTCGGAACCTCCACCCATCTCTTCAAAACTGAAAATGCCGGGATTGATTGGACGCAGGCTTACACGCGATCAACCGGAGAAGGCACATGGCAAGGACGAGGCATCGAGACGACCGTCGTCCAGGACATCGCGATTGACCCGACTGATCCCGAGACGATCTATGTGGGCTACTGGGATATGGGATTGCTCAAGACCACCGATGGCGGGCTGTCTTTTAAGAGGACTTTTAACGGCATGAATTACCGTTCCAATACCTTTTCGATTGTCATCGACCCCGATGAACCCAGCATTGTCTATGCTGCCACCGGGTGGTGGGAAGAGAACGAAGGAGAGGTCTGCAAGAGCACTGATTACGGAGAGAGCTGGACGGTCCTGGATCATGGGATTCCCGATGCCCAGGTTTGGTCAATTGCCCTAGATTCAACGAGTCCAGCTGATTCAAGAACGCTCTATGCAGCGAGCTATGAGAACGGTGTCTACAAGACAATTGATGGAGGTCAGACCTGGTTTGCCATCAACAACGGGCTCGGCGTCAACGGCAATCGACAGATCAGAAAGGTCATCATCGACCCCAACAATTCAGAGATCGTCTATGCGGGAATCGAAGCCCAATTGACCGAGAACGGAGATGAGCTGACGACGATTCAGGGAGGGCTTTTCAAGAGTACGAACGGAGGGTCCGACTGGGTACGGATTGACCTCGATCTGCCACAGGTCTCGGTCTGGGATGTGGCGATCGATCCCAGTGATTCCGAGACGGTGTATTCGGCGGTCAGCAGTGAATATGACCACAGCCAGCAGATTGAGTATGACGGTGGCGTTTTCAAGAGCACCGACGGTGGCACCACATGGGAACGAGTCAATAATGGCCTCGGCGAGGTAGAAAACCTGAACGTTGTGTCGGTTGCAATTTCCCCGGAGGATCCGAGTGTTCTCTATGTCGTGACCACGGACGATCCCTTTCACGACGAGAGTCGTGGACGAGGGATTTTTCGAACGGCCGATGCAGGTGAACACTGGCGGCCGGTCCATGACGCCTCGATGGTGTTCTATTTTGACGTGATCACCATCGACCCGTCCAACGCCAATCGTCTCTATGCCGGAAGTAGCGGCAACGGCATTCTCAAAGGAGTCGTCACTCCGGCGGCGCCCCTCTCTGACGAGAAAGACAACGTTCCGGACTAGTTCCCGTCCGGAAACGGGCTAACCAGGCGGAAAGGGGTTTGTAAAAAGAGGGACGGCTTGTGTGCTGCTCTTCCTTGACACCGTCTGTCACCCGTGGGACTCTTGGGTTGTCCACCTGCACAACTGAAGGGAAAGACTATGCACGCACTGGCTTTGGGTGCGACGCCTCGTGGTGTCGGGGCGTTGTTCGTGACGGTGGAGGTGGACCGAATTCGGGCCAGTCTGCCGTCGATTACGGTGGTTGGAATGGCGGACACGGCGGTTCGGGAATCACGGGAACGGATTTTTGCCGCGATACGCCACCTTGGAAGGAAGTCGGAGGCGGCCAATGTCGTCTTCAATTTGGCGCCGGCGGACGAGCGCAAGCAGGGCGCCGGCCTGGATCTGCCGATGGCCGTTGCCTTCCTGGCGGCGGTTGGTGATGTTCCGTTGGAGAAGGTCAAGGGACGTCTTCTTGTCGGAGAACTCTCGCTGGAGGGTCTCCTCCTGCCGGTTCGGGGGATTTTGCCGATCGTTCTGGCTGCTCGGGATCGAGGGATCGACGAGGTGATCGTTCCGGCGGCCAACGGGGGCGAGGCCGGTGTTGTGGGGGGCATCATGGTGACGGCGGCATCGTCGCTGGGAGAGGTCATCAGGTGGCTGCGGAGCGGGACGCCTCCATCCGATGTCGAAGCCGCCGACAAACCTGTGCGGTCTTCGCCGCCAATCGGAGGCCCGGACCTCGGCGAGGTGATTGCCCAGGAGGTGGCCCGGCGTGCCCTGGAGATCGCCGCTGCCGGTGGGCATCATCTGCTGTTGATGGGACCCCCCGGAAGCGGGAAGTCGATGTTGGCTCGCCGTCTTCCGGGGATCCTTCCCGGTCTGACCGCTGAGGAAGCTCTGGAGACCACCTGTGTCTATTCGGTCTCGAGCAGGGTGCCGCGACCGGCAGGGCTCCTGGACCAGCGGCCGTTCCGCGCGCCCCACCACACGATTTCCTCGGCAGCCTTGATCGGCGGTGGCAGCAGCCCACAGCCGGGCGAGGTCTCGCTGGCCCATAACGGAGTTCTCTTTCTCGACGAGATCACCGAGTTTCGGAGGGACGTTCTTGAGGGCCTTCGCCAACCGCTGGAAGATCGGGAGGTGACGGTCGCTCGGGCTCGTTCGACCCTGAGTTTTCCGGCGGGATTCCAACTTGTGGCGGCGGCCAATCCGTGCCCATGCGGTTTCCTCGGAGACCCGGAGAGGGATTGCACATGCACGCCCCCGATGATCCAGCGCTACCGGGCCAGACTGTCGGGACCGTTGCTGGACCGGATGGATCTCCAGGTGATGGTGCCGGCTGTTCCCTGGCGGGATCTGGGGTCAGGCCGGCGCGGCGAGGCCAGTGAGGTCGTCGCGGCCCGGGTCCGGACAGCCCGGACCGTGCAGGCCGAACGTTATTTGGGTCGGGCGTGCCGGACGAATGCGGAGATGGGGCCGGCTGAGATCGATCGCTGGGCCCGGCCCGATGCCGACGGCCGGCGGTTGCTGGAAAGGGCCGCGATGAGCCTCGGGCTTTCCGCCAGGGCCTACCACCGGATTCTCAGGGTGGCGAGAACGATCGCCGATCTGGCAGGAGAAAAGGATCTTCGTACCAATCATCTTGCGGAGGCAATCGGCTACCGAATGCTGGACCGGGATTCGGGGGCCAGGCCCAGGGCGGTTGGGGGGTGGGGGTGAGTCGTTCGAGTGAGGCGCCTGCACAATTCACGACAGAGACTCAGAGAACACAGAGGAGCACAGGGGCCTGAGAGGCCGGTGAGGATCAGACAATCGGGGGGGCGTCCAGGACGAGCTTCTCAAGGGCTGAGCGACTGGGGAAGTTGGTCAGGATGGCGAATGCGGCCAGCCCGGATAGAAGACCGACCCAGATCAGGCTTCCGGTCAAAAGGCTGAGGACCAGGCCGATCACGCCGACACTCTCTCTGAGGGCTGCGCCCACAATCATGGCCCCCTGGTACCGTTGAATTCGTTCGGCGGGCGTGGCCATCGTACCCGCCTTTTGGGTCATGCCCTTGACGATGAAACCGGCGCCGGCCAGGGTCGAAACGGCAACAGCGGCGAGAATCGGTGGAAGGAGTGGTGGAACGGGCATGGGTTCAATCGCTTGCTGCCGGATCAGCATGAAGGCCATGCCAACGTAGACCGCCATGCTCATCATGATTGCGCCAACGATGACCTGCATCGTTCTCAG
>CAYSHZ010000256.1:0-5623 GCA_964430905.1 uncultured Thermoanaerobaculia bacterium
GGTTGCAATGAGTGTCCGAATCCACGATCTAGTCAAGACCTATCAGATGGAGAGTGTCGAGGTGCGGGCGCTTCGGGGAGTGTCCTTCGAAATCGAGGCAGGGGATTTCGTCGCGATCATGGGGCCTTCGGGTTCCGGGAAATCAACGCTGATGAACATCATCGGATGCCTCGATACACCAACGTCCGGTCGATACGAACTCGACGGTCAGGACGTCAGTGTTCTCGACGAGGATCAACTTGCGGCCGTTCGAAATACGAAGATTGGATTCGTCTTCCAAACCTTCAATCTGCTCCCTCGATTTGACGTCTTGGCCAACGTGGAATTACCCCTGGTCTACTCCGGGATGGATCGACACGAACGCAAACGGCAGGCCATGGTGGCCGTTGAGAGCGTTGGTCTTGGAGACCGGGCCCACCACCGGCCCAACGAACTCTCAGGAGGGCAGCGCCAACGAGCCGCAATCGCTCGGGCCCTGGTGAACTCGCCCTCGATCATTCTTGCCGACGAGCCGACAGGTAATCTCGACACCGCGACCGGGGCCGAAATCATGAAGGTCTTCGAAAGGCTCAATGAACGCGGGAACACGATCATTGTGGTGACCCACGAGGATGAGATTGCCAGGTACGCCGATCGGGTCATTTCCTTGCGCGATGGTCTCGTCGATCTGATGGAGACTTTCATTGAAACCCCATAGGGGTTGGTGTCTGGAGGTGTTCGCCTCCGGTTGTGTCAACGCTGCTTCAGTGTGACGTGCGTGAAGAAACGCATGGGACCGCTGCCGTTGTCCCGGTCAAGGTGGGCACGCAAGGGCTCCTTGTTTTCGACGCTGAGCTTGAGTCCCTGCCCCTCATCTTTGAGGGAAACCAGGGCCTCTGGAACCGGGGTGGTGACGCCTACGCACTTCCAGGACAGGGCCGCACCACCATCGTCGAACTCCAGATCGAGGTGTGTCGTTTTTCTACTCCCACCGCAGGGCATCGATCGGATTGAGTTCGGCCGCTCTGATGGCCGGGTAGAGGCCGGAGATCAATCCGACCCCGATGGAAACGCTCGACGACACCAGGACCGACCACGGCGTGACGACAGTCGGCCAACCTGCGGACAGGGCGACAATGCGTGCGATGGCGACCCCGACGAGGATGCCCGCAATGCCGCCAACGACCGAAATGGCAAAACTCTCCATCAGAAAGAGGGTCCGGATGTCGCGGGGACGGGCGCCGACGGCCCTCCGAATGCCGATCTCCCGGGTCCTTTCGAAGACGGTCGCCAGCATGATGTTCATGATGCCGATGCCGCCGACCAACAGGGAGATGCCGGCGATGCAACCCATGACGATTGAGAACATCCTCTGCGTTTGTCGGCTCTGTTCCAGCAGGGCATCCGGAACGATAATTTCGAAATCGTCCTCACCACCGTGCAGCCGTCCAAGGAGGCCGGAAATCATCACTGCGGTTTCCTGGGGGATCGTCTCCTCTTCGAGTCGGACGATGATCTCGTCGAGGGGCGCCTCCAGGAGTGGGTGCTCGAATTTTCGAATCGCAGTCGTCACAGGAATGTAGATTTCACCGTCGGTCGATCCCAGTGCGACTCCCTGAACCGTGGTCTCGGGGCCCGTACCCTCAAGAACGCCGACGACCTCAAGCCACATGTCGTTGACCTTGAGGATCTTGCCCAGGCTCGGTTCGAACCCGAAGAGATCTCGTCGTACTCCGGCGCCGATCACGCAGATTTGGGTGTGACGAGCAATGTCGAGGTCATCGATGAACCTGCCTTCGAGAATCTGAATATTGGTCAACTCGGCGTGGTTTGCCCCGACTCCATGGACGATTGCCTCGGTCTTGAAACTGCCTGAGAAGACGGAGTAGGGGTCAATCTTGACCCGCATCGACGTCTCAACAATGCCAGGTACGGCGTCGGCAATGGCCTCGGCGTCCCTCGGTGAGACTCCCGGCGAGTTCTTTCGGATCTCCGAGAGCCGGTCTTCCGTTAGATCGACGTCTCGGACGAGGATGTTGTGTGCACCGAGGCGATCGATCATTTCCAGGGCCTGGCGTTCGGCGCCCGCCCCGATCGACAACATGGCGATGACCGCAGCGACGCCGAAGACCATGCCCAGCATCGTCAATCCCGAACGGAGCTTGTGGCCGGCAAGATTGGCGAAAGCGTTGCGCAGGGCGTCGCCCATTTCCATCAGGAGCCTCCCAACGACGAGCGCTGTCCGGGAGGCGTCGATGCCGCTTTCTCTTCCGTGGGATTTCTCAGTGCAATAACGTCACCGTCGGACAGCCCGGACGTAATGACGACTCTACCGCCGGCTGAGGTGCCCATGGTGACCTCGACCGGAACGAAGTCTCGCCCGTCGAGACGGTTGATCGTCGTCACGCCGTCCGAGTTGACAACCGCCTGACGTGGTACGGCGATCACGTTTTCTTCCTCGGCCACGAGAATCTCGGCGTGGACCCGTCCACCGGGTTTCATCAGGCCAGGGAGAGTCTCCTCAAGAGTCAGAATGGTTCGGAAGTACTGGACCGGAACCCAACGGATCCTGGGCTGGGCAACGGGATCAACGCTTTCGATGGTCGCCGAGAAGGACCGTTCGGGATGAGCCTCGAGAACAACATGGGCTCGTTGCCCTGCCCCAAGCCCCCCGGCATCGGCCTCCAAAACATAGACCACGGCCTGCATTGCATCCATCTGTGGCATCGAGGCCAGGGGCCGACCCGGCCACACCTGTTCCCCGACATGGGGGATATCTCCCCTCCAGTCGCGCTCGAAGGTGACGATACCGGCCTTGGGCGCAATGACCAGCAGACTCTCGAGGCCCTCGTCGGCCTGCTTGATCTTCAGTTCGACCTTGTGTTGTTCGATCTCCAGCAGTTCGACTCCGGCAAGGGACAGCTGATTCTCGATATCCTGAGCCTGTTCGGCGTGGTCCGCCCTCTTTTCGGCCAACTCGGTGTCGATTTCCGACTCGATGATTTCGTTTCGGGAGTAGATCTGGTCGTCGGTATTTCTGAAGGAAATTACATTGGCCGCTTCCTCCTGGGCCAGGGCGGCGTCACGCTCGAGGTTTTTGATCACCGTTTCTCTCTCCACCCGTGCCTTTTCTAGTCTGAGACCTACGATATTGAGTTCGGTCTGGCTCTCCTCTCGTTCTTCCTCAAGGTCGGTGGGATCGAACCGGACGACGATGTCCCCCTCGGATACGTGTGAACCGTCTGCGACCATCCAGGCGATCTTGAAGGGTCGGTTTCCCGACATTGGGGCATTGAGGGGAATGCTGTGGACCGCTTCGAGGTTGCCCTGGGCCGTCACCCGTTGCACGAAGAGGCCAGGGTGGACTGTGATTGTGGCGACATTGGGCTGGTCTTTCCCTCCCATCAGGTTCCAGCCGATGATGGCGAGGATCAAAGGCAGCGCAGCCGTCGCCCACAAACGACGCGGTATCCTCACAGTTGGCCTCCCGGCGGGGCTGATACCTGATCGCCCTCTTCGAGACCCTCAAGGACGACGACCCTCGTGTCGTCCCGTGAGCCCGTCTTGATGAAGACTGTCTCCGTTCCCCACGAAGTGTGCCTCAGGGTCACGGGCCCCTTGCTTGTCGAGGCGATGGAATCGATCGGGATCATCAGGGCATTTGCCAGCCTCTCGACCTCGACCGACCCCTTGAAGTGCATTCCCGGCCTCATTCTCTCAGGATCGGTCTCTTCGAGACTGATGAGAATCCTGACGACTTTCAGTGGATTCTGCCACGATTTTTCCTGGACCGATCTGGAAATCTTCTTGATCACTCCGCTGAACTGACGGTCGGGATGGGCGTCAAGGGTCAGGGATACCCTCTGCCCTTCAACCAATCGACCGGCGAGAGCCTCTTCGACCTCGCCCTCCGCCTCCATACGGGTCAGATCCGGGATTTCCAGGATTTTGGATTGTCTCCAGGCCCTGTCTCCGACCTTCATTTTCTCACCACGCCAATCGCTGATGTAGGTTACGACGCCGGTTCGGGGGGCGATACGAGTCATGTGCTTGATGGCATCCTCGATTCGGTGGACATCCATCTCGGCCTTTTTAAAATCACTCTTGAGACCGGCAAGTTCCGCCTGTGCAGCCCTGCTGGAGGCAGCGATCTTCCGCTCGAGGCTCTCAACTTCGATGTGGGCCAGCTCCAACTGAAGTTTGGCTCGCTGGGTATCGATTCCGGACACCAACTCGGAAGGCGCCGCGGTTTTCAGGCCGGCTCGTCTGAGGCGGGCTCGAGCCTCGGCCAACTCCAGTACCTGGTCCTGTTGAGTCTTGAGGATATCGATCTCTTTCTGCTCGATCTGCTTTGCCGATGATTTCACCTCGGCCCGGCGACTGAGGAGTTTTCTCGACTGCTCACTGGTGTCAAATGCCAGGACCGGCATCCCCTGATGGATTTCCACACCCTCGGGCGCCATCATCGAGATCTTGAAGTTGTAGAAGCCCTCGATTGTCGGTGGACCAATCTGCGACGATTCGACCGCTCGGAGATTTCCGGCGATTTCCACGTCAACTGTGAAAGGACCTCGCAAGACCGTGGCTTTTTCCGGGGTGGCGCCCGTTTTCCACAGGATGACCAGAGTCAGGACCGCGAGAATCCCGAGTGCCGTCACCAATCGGAGAGAGATGCGCCCCCTCATTGGGATTTCCCCTGTGCGGGCGCCAATAGGACATCTTCGTCCACGCCCTCATCGATGACGCAGAAGCGTGCCGAACAGGGCCCCAGTTGAACAGTGCGCCAACTGCCGTCCAGCAGATGAATCCGGGCCTTCCCATCCGAAATATCCAGCGCCTCCCGGGGCGCCAGGAGGGCTGCCTCGGTCGTTGTGAGAGGGGCATCGATCCGAACGGACATACCGGGACGCATTCGGAGAGGATCCGATCCTTCGAGGTCGATGGTCAGTTCAAAGGCGCGGCGCAACGAGAAGGGGCCGACCTCGCTGGCAATCGGGGCAATGTCCCGGATGACTCCCTCGTAGACTGTGTCAGGAAAGGTGTCGAGTCGGCATTGAACATGCATTCCGGAGGTCACGAGACCGTCATCGACGTCGAATAGTTGGGCTCGTACGACCATCCGGTCCAGCTTCGGCATTCGAAGGACGGTCAGCCCCGCCCATGGGTTATCGCCGATCTTGAATTTTCGGCCCTCTCGGGGGTTGTCCGCAACCGTGACCACACCGGTCTCGGGCGCCGTGATTACGAGGTCGTCCATTGCGTTTTCAGCGATTGTGACTTGGCGGCGAGCTCGGTTGAGTTCAACCTCCCGAAGGCGAATGCCCGTCTCGGTCGTCTGTTGTGCCACATCCAGGGCTGCGGCCGCCTTGTCATATGCCACCTCGGTCCTGCGCAGGGCTATTTGGGAATCCTCGAATGCCTTGGCGCCGATCAGCTCTCGCGGAACTTCGGCGGTCAGTTGTGCTTCGTCGCGGGCAATCCGTGCCTGGTCCAGGCGGAGTCGTGCACCGATCAAGGTGACCTCGGCCGTGGCCCGTTCCTGCTCGAGATTTCTGACGGCCCTGTCCAGCGCCGAACGCTTCTCGTCGATCGACCCGGAAAATGCGGAATTGTCGAACTCGAGGATCCGCCGGCCGGCCTCAAC
>CAYSHZ010000257.1:0-5603 GCA_964430905.1 uncultured Thermoanaerobaculia bacterium
GGCACTCCGGGGCGGGGGGGCATTTTCGACCGGAACCGTGGCCGTTGACCGTGGACCGGGGCGGTTGACCGTGGGCCGGAACGGGGGCCGACTGCGCCCCTGCCGCCTGTCGCTGTCGCTGCCGCTGAATTCTGACCCTGCCGCTGCCCCTGCCGTCTGCCCCTGAGTTCTGACTCTGTCATCTGATACTGGCCCTGTCGCGGACCACCGCCCCGGCCACCCAGAGCACGAGTGAGAAACCGTCGTCATGGGTGACCGACGAGGAATGCGGTCTGAGGCATAATCAACTCATGAGTGACCGTTCCCTGTTGCTGGACTATCTGGCCCATCTGACCGTGGAACGGAACATGAGTCCGAGAACCGTAGAAGCCTACGGACGGGACCTCGAGGCCTTCCTTACATGGCTTGACGAGCAATCCATCCCCGTCGGCAACGTCCAGAAGCACCGGGTACGGGACTATCTTGGCTCTCGGAGAGACGCCGGGCTCTCCGCGCGCTCCGCGGCCCGGCATCTCTCGGCCATTCGGGGTTTTTATAAATTCCTGATTCTCAACGACTCCGTCACCGTTGATCCCACGGCGGATTTCCAGGGGCCGCAACTCTGGCGAACCGTCCCCCACGTCCTGACGCAGGCAGAGGTTGAGACTCTCCTGGAGAGTCCTGACATCAACACACCGCTAGGCCTCAGAGACCGGGCCATGATCGAGACCCTCTACGCCACAGGACTGAGAGTGTCCGAGTTGGTCGGTTTGGCCCTCGATCGATTGCACCTGGATCCGCCATTCGTCAGGGTCATGGGCAAAGGAGGCAAGGAAAGGCTGGTCCCCCTGGGTGATACGGCGGCGGACTGGAACGAACGCTACCTCTCGGAGGGTCGCCCCGCCCTGGTCCGAGAACGGCGAAGGGAGGTCTTTCTCAATCACCGAGGCGGCGCCCTGACGCGCCAGGGATTCTGGAAAATCCTGAGGGGACATGCGGTCACATCCGGAATTTCAACCCACATCAGCCCCCACGTCGTCCGCCACTCCTTCGCAACGCATCTGGTCGAACACGGCGCCGATCTCCGTGCCGTCCAGATGATGCTGGGCCACGCCTCCCTGACGACAACCGAGATCTACACCCATGTCGCTCGCGAACGCCTGCGCCGCCTCTACGACGAGAAACACCCTCGAGCGTAAAGGCTCATTTATTTGGACGCGTATTCCAGCATCTCCCGGGCAATTCCTGCATCGGGATCGTTGGGAGCCAACTCCAGGAACCTCGTCAGGTGCTTCCTTGCATCTTCGGTTTCCCCAAGATTATACCGAGCCATACCGAGGAGGTAGTGGGCCATGGCATCATCGGGCTGCACCTCGACCACGCGAGTCAACGCGGTGGCCGCGTCGGCCATTTGATTTGCGTTGTACAGCTCGACCGCATGGTTGAACAAACCGGTCCCGGCCCAATCCGGATCGGCCTCGATCAGTGCCTTGAGGGCCCGACGGGCGCCAACCGGATCCGGAATCATCCGAAGAGCATCGTATCGAACCTTGAGAGCATTGCTGTCGTTGGGATCGATCTCCAGAGCCTTGGACGCCATGGCCGCAGCCTCCTGGGCTTTCCCCCTGTTCAACGAGACATCGGCAAGCATGACCCATGCATCAACCATCTCCGGTTCGAGATCGAGAGTCTGTCGGAATTGAATGACCGCCCCGTCGTTGTCCCCCGCCTTGAAGTCGTTCATGGCTTCGGCAAAGACTGTCGTGGCGGCCTCGCGCGCGAGACCTGCCTTCCGAAGAGCCCCTGCAGCCTCCATGGTCCTCCCAACATCACCCTGACGTCGAAGAGCGTCATACCTCAGGCTCAAGGCCTGCTCGTTTGACGGTTTGATGCCGAGAACCACCTCGGCCTCGGCGACGGCGTCACCATACAGACCTCTCTGGTGGAAGATAACAGCCAGGGCAATATGGGGTTCAGCTGAGCCTGGACTGAGTTCTGCTGCCTTGCGGAACTTCTCTTCGGCCAGTACCAGCTCTCCACGTTTCTGGGCCTCCGCACCTTCGAAAAACGCTTTCTGGGCACGTTTGCCGCCGGACGACATGTGCCCGCCCCGAGGGGAAGCACCTTCAGTCTCAAGAGGGACAAGAATAAGCTCGATCCGGGCGGTCTCGGTGTAGTCCGACCTGATCTGCGTGGTCAATACCTGGTAGCCCTCTTTTTCCAGCCTGTAGACATAGGTCGGCTGCGAGTCAATATGGGTCACGATGATCTTGCCCTTGTCATCGGTGACCTTTGCAACCTCGTAGCCATCATCCTCCTCGCTGGTCACCGTCATCGCCACGCCCTTGATCGGACGCCCGGCAACGTCGTTGACAACGATAATCACCCGGGCTGCCTGGGCATGGACCTCGGAAACCAGACAGACAGTGAGAACAACGCAGAATCCCAGCCTGCGTCTCAGTTGGTATCCCTGTTTCATTCCAAACCTCCTCCGACCGCATCCGGTCCTCTACCAGGTCAGCGTGACCTTCGAAAGTCCTCGCGGTCCCTCGGTGTTATAGCCCTTGGCACGGGTCAGGTGATAGCAGAAGAGCTGAGCCGGAACGATGGCCGGGATGGGCGTAATCCACTCCGGGAGTCGTTGGGGCAACTGTAACGGCGTATTGGCGAGGCTCAGCGCCGAACCCTCGCTGGAGATTGCGACGATCTCCACCTGCTGATTCTGGGCGAGTTCCTGAAGCAGTTTAATGATGTCCTGATCGATGGAACCACCGGGAACGACCGCAAAGACCGGAAAACCCTGCTGGGCCAGCGCCACCGGACCGTGCTGAAAATCGGCGGACGAGTAGGGTTCAGCTATCACGTAGGCCAACTCCTTGAGCTTGAGCGACCACTCGTGGGCGGTGGCATAGTTGAACCCCCTGCCCAGAACGACACACTCCGTCATGTACCGGTAGCGGGCCGCAGCGCTCTTGATTGGACCATCCAGGGCCAAGACGTCCTGCATCAGGGTCGGCAGACGCCCCAGCCACTCCCGGCGCTCACCGTCTCCCGCCAGGGCGACCGACACCATGGCAATGGCCACCAGCTGGGCCGTATACGTCTTTGTCGCGGCCACCGCCTTTTCGGGTCCGGCCATGGTGTCGATCACCAGCTCAGCCGCTTCCGCCAACGGTGATCCAGCATCGTTGGTGATCGCCAATGTCAAAGCCCCCTGTCGACGGCCCTCTTCGACGACACTGACAATGTCAGGAGACTGCCCCGACTGCGAGATACCGACAACCAGGGCATCCCCTATCTTGGGCGGTCTATTGAATACACTGAACAAGGACGGCGCCGCAAGTGCAACTGGGAGCTCATTGAACGCCCCCCACAGGTATTTGGCATAAAGCCCTGCGTTGTCCGAGGTACCACGGGCCGCAAGGTAGATCCACCGGATATTGCGCCTCCTCAGGGCCTGGGCGACTTCCTGGGCAACAACCCACTGCAGGTCGAAGAGTCGCCCAACAACTGCCGGTTGTTCAAAAATCTCGTCCTTCAGGTTCATGGCCGCCTCCCGTCAATTCGATACTCAAATTTCGACACCCCGATCGCCTCGACCAGCGTTGAGTCGATGACTGGAGTATCGGGTTCCCGTGCCGGTGTCAAGAGGAAAGCCGGAACCACGGGATGCGATCACGATCCGGTCGGCCAGGTATTTTGAGACATTTCAGTGAGAGCACTTCCAGTCCGACTTCCACGGCTCGATCCCCCTGTACGATATGTGGAATTCAAGCCGCCATTGTGTCCGTTCCTGATCGATCTCGAGAACTGGGCGCAACCCGCCGTCTGGTGGCAACCCGGCGTTCGAGAAGAAAACAGGGCCACATAGAAATTTTATTCGAAAACCACACCGTATTTCGAATTTTCTTTCTTTTGGTAAATCTCCGCCATGTTCTCCCCTATCCTCGAACCATGTGTGGCTTTGTCGCCGCTGCGTCCTATTGTCCCCCCGGTAGATACCGGTTTCCCCGCCGAGACTCCACGGTCTCGGCTTCTTTTTTGTGGTTTGCATCCCATCCCTTGGGATGCATTTTTTTTAAGGCATGAAGGATGAAAGGGAGGATGAGATGAATCGATCCACATTGAAGTGGCCCGGAGTATTGATATTGACCCTGATGCTGGTGCTGGGAACTGGTGTGACATGGGCCCAGTCGGTCAACACCGGCTCAATTACGGGAACCGTCACTCTGCCTGACGGCACGCGAACGGCAGATGCAACGGTCACATTGTACGGCGCCTCGCTCCCCGGTGGTTCCCGAGTCATCGTCACGGATGCAAAGGGACGCTTCGTCTTCCTCAGCATCCCCACAGGAACCTACACCGTTGCCACATCGCTGACCGGATACAACACCGACAAGATCAACGGCATCAAAATCACCGGCGGATTAACGGTCCCTCTCGACATCAACCTGGAGATCGCTGCGGTGACCGAGGTCATCGTCGTGACAAGCGAGGCGCCGATCATCGATACGCGGTCTTCAACCATCGACACAACCTTCAACGCTGATCTGCTCAAGGTCGTCCCCACCGCCCGAAACACGTTCTACGATCTGACCCTGGCGGCGGCAGGCATGGCCAGCGTCGGCGCCGACGAGTCGTGGCTCCCCAGTGCATCCGCCTACGGAAGCGCGGCCAACGAAAACATCTTCCTCGTTGACGGAGTCAACACGACCAACCCGCGTGGCGCCGCGTGGGGTTCGATGGTCACGGTCAACTACGACACTGTCCAGGAGGTCAAGGTCCTGGCCCTGGGCTCACGGGCAGAGTATGGCAGTTACTCGGGCGCCGCGGTCGATGTCATCACGAAGAGCGGCACCAATGACTTTCACGGCTCGGCCGGTTACTACACCAAAGTGGGCGGTTCCAGCGACAACCAGGGGGTTTTCCCGGAATGCGGCTCGGGTTCCTTCATATGCGCCGACAACAACGATGACCTGACAACGACGATTGACGACGACTGGGAAGCCAACTTCACCCTGGGCGGCCCGATCCTCAAGGACAAGCTGTGGTTCTACCTCGGATATGACAAGCTGCATACTGACACGGACACACCGATCTTCGTGCCCATGAAGGAGTACCGGGCCGATCTGATCGATCTCAAGTTGACCGGCGCGTTCGGCCCCAATCACCGGATCAACCTCGGGTACCACAACGAAAACCTGACCATGGGGAACGAGAGCTGGGGTGACACCTGGGACGACACGATGGTCTACAAGCAGGACCGCGACGTCGATTCCCTTTCGTTCAATTACCAGTGGGTGGTCTCCGACCACGACATCTTCGGATTGAAGTATCTGGGATTCAAGTCCGATGACGACCCCACAATTCCTGCAGGACTGGACGGCCCTGGCTATATCAACTGGTGGAAGTGGATCGGACAGAGCGTCGGCGTCGGTGGTGCATTCCCCTTTGTCGAGGCTCAGGAAACGGAACGAACGACCATCCAGGTCGACTTTGAGCACTTCGCGGAAGACTTCCTGGGAACCCATGACGTCAAGTTCGGCGTTCAGTACACAACGGCCAACGCCGACTGGCAGGGCGGCTATTTCCACGGCTTCGCAAACTTCGCCTACCCCTACCCC
>CAYSHZ010000258.1:0-5573 GCA_964430905.1 uncultured Thermoanaerobaculia bacterium
CTTCATGGCGTTTTCTTAGGTTAACGCGTATGGGGGTTTATCCCCTCCCGTTCTTCTCGGATATCAGCGGAAAATCCTCAGCTGACTTACGCCCTGGAGACGTAGTCTCCGGTGCGGGTATCGACCTTGACCTTCTCACCTGTCTGGACGAACAGGGGGACCCGGACAACGGCGCCGCTGGTCAGCGTGGCCGGTTTGTTGCCGCCTCCTGACGTATCACCCCTGACACCGGGATCGGTTTCCACGATCTCCATGATGACGAAATTCGGGGGTGTGACGACGATCGGGAAACCGTCGAGCAGGGTTACGACGCAGAGGTCCTCCTCGATCAACCACTGGGCCGTATCCCCAAGCAGTTCCTTCGATGCCGTGACCTGTTCATAGGTATCGAGATCCATGAACGTCCAATCGCTGCCGTCGTTGAAGAGGTACTGCATTTCCGTATCGATGACGTTGGCGCCCTCGACGGTGTCCGAGGCCTTCATCGTGATCTCGTTGACACGCCCGGTGCGGTAATTCTTGAATTTGATCTTCGTAAAGGCCTGACCTTTGCCTGGCTTGACGAAATCCGCATCGACGATGACGCAGGGATCGCCGGACATCATGATCTTGAGTCCGACCTTGACCTGGTTCAAATTGAATGACGGCATTGAATTTTCTCCTTCTCACTTGCACTCATCATACTCGAACTGCGAGACTCCCTGCCGTGGAAAGATATCGTTTCCCGTGGTCGACCGGTGACTGGCGAAGACAGATGGCCCTTGCCGTGACGGACGTGGGTGACCTTTTGGAGTTGGTCGGCCTCACGCATTCTGCGGTTGACCTGGGGGCTGATGCCGAGGAGGCAGCCCGCAATTTCCGGCTGAGGGTACCACGAGCGTTCGTGGATTGCATGGCCAAGGGTGATCCCCGAGATCCTCTGTTGCGCCAGGTCGTGCCCACAAACGGGGAAATGCAGGCCGTTTCAGGTTTCAATCGTGATCCTGTTGGGGAAATGAGCAGGGGTGCGGCCGACGGTCTCATCCACAAGTATCAGGGCAGGGCGTTGCTCGTCGTAACCGGTGTCTGTGCCATTCACTGCCGCTATTGCTTTCGACGCCACTATCCGTATGGGCAACACACCGTACAGGGACGAGGCCTCGAGGCGGCCATCGGAGCCATCGAGGAAGACCGGTCAATCACCGAGGTCATTTTCAGTGGCGGTGACCCGCTGTCCCTGGCGGACCAACCGTTGAACGACCTCTGTGATGCGGTTGAGGCTATCCCTCACGTCCGGCGCCTCAGGTGGCACACGAGGACGCCCATCGTCATGCCCTCACGAGTGGACAATGGCCTGTTGGACGTTATCGCCGGGCGCAGCAAGCCACTGGCGGTCGTCGTGCATGCCAACCACCCTCAGGAGCTGTCCGACGATGTTCAGATTGCATGCCGTGCCTTGGCCGGCTCCGGCGTTTCCCTGCTGAATCAATCGGTTCTGCTCGCCGGCGTCAACGACGACGCGGATGTGCTGGTGGAGCTGTCGGAGAAGTTGTTCGACTGCCGAGTTCTGCCCTACTACCTCCATCTCCTCGACAGGGTGGCCGGCGCCGCCCATTTCGAAGTTGGGGAGGATGATGCCACTGCCCTGATGGCCGAGGTCTTGGCCCGGCTGCCGGGGTATCTGGTCCCTCGCCTGGTCAGGGAAGTCGATGGCGCCAGTGCGAAGGTTCTTGTTGGCGCCAAGGCTTGAATCGATTGTGAAACAGGGCGGCTGCCGGCGGCGAATCAGAAGGAAAGATTGCTCCGTGCTCGTTCAGCTGTCTTCGTAGGGGAGGGGTTTATCCCCTCCCGTTCTTCGACTGTCAGGGCACATCAGACCGAGGAAGGGATTATTGCAAGAGGCTCACGTGGCACCCAAAGCAGATTGAGTGAATGAGGCGTACTTGACGGTAGATTGATCGATCGAGATGGAGAAAGCATCGAGGATTGCTGCGTATTTTGCTCTGAAATCGATCACTGGTGAGCACATCGGACTCGGGATATACTGAGCGGGAGGTCAGTGTGAAGGACACGAAGTCAGAGCTGGATTTTGCCGAGGAGCCGAGAATCCTCAAGGTGGACCGCCGTTGGTTCCTCGGGAGGACATTTGCGGCAGCAGCGGTCGCGGGGAGCTTGAGTGCATCCCAGGTCCAGGCAAAACGGACGGAGGCCAAGGAAGAAAAGACGCTGGACCGCTTTCGGTTCTTTGTGGAACCGCGGGCGTTTACCGCTCCGATCAAGGAACTCTACCCGGTTCTGGAAGATCCGGACCCCCGTCTGGTTGCCACGTCAGATACGTACTGGTTGGCGATCTGGGACATCGATACCCACCATCAGCCGCGGTTCAAGGGGCGTCAGCGGGACCAGCGGAACGCGCCCCTGGTGCGTCGAGTTCGCGGATTCAAGAAACCCCGAGGAAAGATCAGTGCGGTTTCGGAAGATGGCGCCGTCGTCGCTGCCTATGAACACCTGAAACGCAGGGTCCGGATCGACTGGAAAGAGGGTCGAACCGCCTCGGTGTCGGTCCCGGAGGATCGGGGGTTGGCAAAAGTTCTGGGCCTGGGACCCGACGGTTCCGGTCTGGCCGTGGCCATGGAACTCGGCGGGGTGCTGGTCTTCGACCTCCGCGAGCCGGAGGTTGAGTTCTTGGGGGAATACGTCGATCCCAAACTCGATATTCATCGGGTTTGCGTCCTCGACGAGGACTGCTCGCAGTGGAACTTCGCGCCGTGTGTCTGCGATGTTGTTTCTCCCGATACCACGGGTGGGGCCGAGGGCGCCGTGGTCTCCCAGTATGATCGGGTGACGGGATTGGTCACCACTCAGACCCTGCCGTGCGGAAGCCCAATGCCTCCGGGGGTAATTTGCGTATGCAACTGTGTTTCGACCCCGGCTTCCGTCAGCAGTGGGAGTCACACCATCTGTACCTGCAATCTCGTTTGCACCTGTGACATGGTGAGTTTCTGAGATGAGGATCGCCGGTTCCGGCCCGGAGGTATTTCCGGCATTTCACCGGGGCCGCTACCTGTTGCATTGCCCGGAGGCCGGGGCTTCCGCCCTGATCAACCGTCAGTTCTTTGACGTGTTGGAACGGGCAAAGGAAGGGGAGGCCGACGCCGAGAAACAGGCGTTGTCAGAACTGCGGGCATGGGGATTGGCGGAACGAGGGCTTGGAATGCTGTCTCGAAAAGGCCCAGATCCGGAGCCGACCGAATTGACCCTGGCCCTGACCGGGCGTTGCAATCTACGGTGTACCTATTG
Source organism: uncultured Thermoanaerobaculia bacterium (assembly GCA_964430905.1). Taxonomy (GTDB): domain Bacteria; phylum Acidobacteriota; class Thermoanaerobaculia; order Thermoanaerobaculales; family Sulfomarinibacteraceae; genus DAOWGJ01. Next base: position 3,280 of record CAYSHZ010000258.1, read on the forward strand.
TTACGCCGAAGGGGGAGAGGATCGGCAGGTCATGAGCTTGGCGACGGCCCGTGTCGCCCTGGAGTTCGTGACCGGGAATGCCCTCCGGCGTCGGGAAAGCGGGATCACCCTCCACCTGCACGGTGGTGGTGAGATCACCACGGTGTGGGATCGGCTCGGCGAAATCGTCCATCTGGCCCGGGAATTGACGGCGGAGGCCGACCTCGGTCTTCGGTTGACTGCCGGAACCAACGGAGTGATGCCGGCCGACAGGGCTCGGACGTTGGCGGGCTGGCTGGATGAGGTCACGGTTTCGATGGACGGAACCAGGGACGTCCACGATCGCCAGCGTCCGCGGGCCGGGGGTGGTGGCTCGTTGGAGGATGTCACCCGTACCTTGAGGATTTTCGACGCCGAGAGGGTGTCGTACGGGGTGCGAATGACGGTGACATCGGAGTCGGTCGATCGACTGCCGGAGAGCGTCTCCGAGGTCTGCAGGGTGTGTCAGGCCAAGGTGATCCAGGTGGAGCCCGCGGCACCCCTCGGCCGTTTCATCGATCGGACTCCTGTTGATGCCGCCGCCTTCGTGCGGGCCTTCAGAGAGGCTCGGCGCCTGGCCGCCGAGGCCGGTCGGGAACTCCGATACAGCGGGGCGCGGCCATGGGTCGTTACCGATGTCTTCTGCAAGGCCGTCGAGGGGGCTCTGTGCATCACCCCGCGGGGAAGACTGACCGCATGTTACGAGGCGCAGGATGATCCGGATGGCCCTTTCCACTTTGGCCATGTCGATATCTCCGGGAAACGTCTTGCGATGGACCATCAACGGCGGGAGGCGCTCCTCCGGTTTGGTGGCCGTCATCAGGTGGAGTGTACGGAATGCATCGCTCGTTTCCACTGTGCCGGAGACTGCCCGATGAAACGCGATGCGGAGGGGAACAGTCCGCGGTGCGAGATCAACCGAGGCCTGACGTTGGACTTGATTTTGGAAGGTCTGTTGGACCGTGAATCTGAAGATTGTGCGAGGTCGGCATGACCGTCTTTGTGCGGAGGTCCTTCTTCCCGCTACTGCTGTGTATGGTGGCGGTCGGAGGCTGCGGCCTGTCGGAACTGGACGACGTTCCGGAGAATTCCGAGGCCGTTCGGGTTCTTTCGCCGGTCGAGCGGGATGTCCGCAGGATCGAGGCCGGGTGTGGGGGATCGTCCGGTGTGGAGAAATGCCGGACGGTCCTGGATTCCCTTCCCGAGACGCCTGATTCGGCGGTCCTCGACCGGCTGGACGAAGTCGCCGCCGAGCGGTGTCGAACCCATGCCGATGACGTGTGCCAGATGCTGGTGGTACTCAGCCTCGAACACGATCGAACGGCGGGAACCGAGGCACTGCTCGAGAACGGGGAGAAGGAGGCCGCCGGGGGTCTCCTTGCCGCTCTGGATCCTCAGATCGTCACGAAGGCGCGGCATCTCCTGTGTCAGCCGAAACCATGGGAGGGTCGGTGCCCGCCCCTGCTGGAGATCCTCGCCGCGAACGGTGACTCGAAAGCCCAGGATCTGTTGCCCATGATCCGGTTGCGCCGCATCGTGGTCCAGGCCGCTCAGGGCGGCGGTATTCCGGAGATCGTCGCATCCCTGCCCCGGGGGGGCCAGAGTACCGTCGACCTGGTTCGTCTGAAAGCACCCTCCTGGGGACTGGGGCCTTCGGAGCGAGAGTTGATCGGCACGGTGATCAACGCGTTCGGCGCCGAAGCGGTGTCCTTTCTGCTTGAAGCGATCAAGACGGAGCCGATGGAGGTCGGATTGATTGCCGCCAATCTGGGGTGGGACTGGAGTGCCTGCGAGGACGAAAACTACCGGCGAATGACGGAAACAACCCGTCGGACCCTCCTGCTGGATGAAGCGGCGGAATTCGTCGGCAAGCACGTGACGGTGAAACTCAAGAACGGGCAGACAAGGGAAGGAACCCTCCATTACATCGACACTGATCGGCTGGATATTTCCCTGGCGATTGGGGGCGGCACGATCATGCTGAAGATCGACCGCGACGACGTCGAGAATATTCGGTACTGATCCCAACGAGGATAGAGGGCTGTCCTCTTTTCGTGTCAGCACCCGAGCAGCCAACGCAGACATACAAACCAGAGAGCGACCGGCAGTCGTTGGATTGACTGTCCGGTTTTGATGCGTTCCCGAAGGCCGGGGACGAAATCCGGCGTCCGGAACCGCGTCGGCAAACCGGCCGCAGCCCCGGCCGCGGAACACCTCCACCGACCCCGACGCATTCTCTGCTCCTCATAATCAACTCCACCCTTCCGGGCTGCCGA
>CAYSHZ010000259.1:0-5551 GCA_964430905.1 uncultured Thermoanaerobaculia bacterium
CTGGAGTTGCCCGGCGGGATCATCGAGGGCGAGAATACCGAGTTGGCCGTCCGAAACCTGGGGCTCTTCGACTCGATCGAGGACTTCAATCGGATGATCGTCGCGACCGTCGATGGCCGCCCCATCCGGTTGGCCGATGTCGGCTACGCCACCGACGGCGTCGATGATGAACGGGGCCTGGGACGCTACAACATGCAACCGACACTGGGTTTGGGCATCGCCCCCCGGTCCGGCGCCAATCTGGTCGATGTCAACAAGGGCGTCATCGAGAGAATGCATGGACTGGAGGCGGACTTCCCCGAGGGCCTCAGCTGGGACATCGCGTTCGACGGCTCGGAATACGTCGAGAACTCCATCTCCAACGTGCAGTTTGATATTGCCTACGGCGCGATCCTGGCGATCCTCGTGGTCTTCGTCTTCCTGAGGTCCTGGCGCTCGACCTTCATCGTCTCCCTGGCCATCCCCACTTCGCTGATCGCAACCTTCGGCTTCATGCGCATCTTCGGTTTCTCCCTCAACAACATGACGACCCTGGCCCTGGCGTTGTCGGTGGGCGTCGTCATTGACGACGCCATCGTCGTTCTGGAAAATATATTCCGCCACCAGGAAGAGGGCGAGGACCCCTTCGAGGCCGCCCGCAAGGGCACCCAGGAGATCGCAATGGCCGCCATGGCCGCGACATTCTCCATCGCTGCGGTCTTTCTTCCCGTCGCCTACATGAAGGGGATGATCGGACAGTTCCTCTTCGAGTTCGGCGTCTCGGTCTCCGTTGCCATCCTGGTCTCCCTCTTCGTCGCCCTGACCCTGACCCCCATGCTGTGTTCGCGCATGCTGACGGTGCGAAAGCAGCACGGCCTTCTGTATCAGGTGTTGGAAGACGCCTTTCAGTGGCTGGAGCGTTCCTACGCCCGATCCCTGGCGGTGGTTCTCAGACACAAGCTCGTGACCCTCGTCGGCACCAGCGCAGTTCTGTTGATCGCCCTCTTCATCCTGGTCCCCCTGATCGGTGGAGAATTCGCCCCGCCCGAGGATATGTCGATGTTCATGGTGGTCATCGAGGGTCCGGTCGGCATCTCCCTTCCGGCGATGGACCGGGCGATGCAGGAAGTCGAACGTATCGTCCTGGGCCAGCCCGAGGTCCGGTCGGGGTTTTCGGCCATCGATCTCGAGGAACGCGGCCAGGTCAACTCCGGCATCATGTTCTGTCGGATGGTCAAGCCCAACCAGCGTGACATGCCCCAGGCCCAGGTCGTCTCCCGCCTGCGCCAGGACCTGGTCGCCGTCACGGCCGTCACCGCCAGGGTCGTCGAATTCAGCTTCTACAACGTCAGCTCCGAGGGCGCCGAATGGGCCATGTCCTACTCGATCCGCGGTCCGGAACTGGACGAGCTTGACCGCATCGGCAAGAGGGTCGTTGAGCGGCTCCAGGCCACCGAGGGCATCGTCGACGTCGACAGCAATCTCGATTTGGAACAGCCCCAACTCTTTGTCACAGTCGATCGCGAACGTGCCCATGACCTCGGGCTCGATGCGGCGACCGTCTTCGAAACCGTCTACGCCCTGATCGCCGGTCGGGAAGTCGGTTCCTTCACCTCCGAGGGCAAGAGGCACGACGTCCGCATCAAGGTCCTGCCCTCCCAGGCCAAGAAACCCCAGGACATCGGCGCCCTGATGGTCCGGACTCCGTCAGGAGACATGGTTCGACTCGACAGTGTGGTCAGCATTTCCAACGGTGTCGGCCCTATCGCCATCAACCGCACCGACCGGCAACGGTCCCTCTTGCTGACGGCCAACCTCGAGGGACTGCCCCTCGACCGGGCCCTGGAGATCACCGACGCCATCCTGGCCGAGGAACTTCCCGACGGCTACGTCGCCAAAACCTCGGGGCAGGCCGAGGAGTTTGCACAGACCGGACAGGCCCTGATCTTCGCCCTGGCGCTTGCGGTTCTGATCGTCTACATGCTCCTGGCCAGTCAGTTCGACTCCATGCTCCATCCCTTTACGATCATGTTCGCCCTGCCCCCGGCGATGGTCGGCGCCCTGCTGGCCTTGTGGATCACCGGCGACACCCTGAACATCATGTCAGTCATCGGCATCATCCTGCTCTTCGGTCTCGTGACCAAGAACTCGATTCTGCTGGTCGACCTGACCATCAAGAAGCAGGAAGAGGGTCTTGACCGCGAAGCCGCCCTCCAGGAGGCCTGCCCCATCCGGCTGAGGCCGATTCTGATGACCGCTGTCTCGATGATCTTCGGCGTCCTGCCGGTCGCCCTGGCCCTGGGCGAGGGCGGCGAGGCCCGCGCACCGATGGCCATCGCCACCGCAGGCGGCATGACGACCTCGACCTTTCTGACCCTCTTCGTCGTTCCCTGCGTCTACGCCTACATGGACCGGGCGGCATCGTGGATGAGGCACCTTCTCGGCAAGGCGCCCCGAAGCAGTGAGGCTCAGGCCGAGGTTTCCCAATCAAACGTGGGAGAGGTGTGACAGCAGGATCCCCGCGGCCACGGCAACGTTGAGGCTCTCGATGTCGCGCTCGAGAGGAATGGAAACGACACCGTCGGCGTCTGTCAGGGCCTCGTCCGAGAGACCCCGCCCCTCGGTACCCATCATTAGGAGCATCGGCTCAGACGGCTGCCATTCGCTCAGCTGCCGGCCATCACTCCCGGTGGCCCAGAGTTCGCCACGATGCCTTCGGATCCGTTCAACCGCTCGCCCGAGAGGAACCTCTCGCTCTATCGGGATTCGGAATACCGAACCCGCCGACCCACGAACCGCGGCGGGACCCCATGGATCGGCACACCCGGGCCCCAACAGGATGGCCGAGGCACCCAGACCGGCCGCCGACCTGACGATCGCCCCGAGATTGCCGGGATCCTGCACCGCCTCGAGATAGAGGCCGACCCCGTCCGACGCCGACCACACGGGCCAACGAGGCTCCTCGACCACGGCCAGAACCCCCTGCGGATTGCGCGTCGGTGCGACATCGGCCAGGACTTCCGGGGCCAGTTCAAAGACCTGTTCGGCCACATCAATCCACGTCCCGGCCTCAGAACTCTCGGCCAAACCTGCGGCCAAATAAAGCTCCACAATCCCGATATCCCAGCGAACAACATCGTCGAGAAGACGACGTCCGTCGACGATCACATCACCCTCGGCCCGGCGCCGAACTCGACGCCTGAGGCTCTTGATGAGAACCGATTTCTTTCCGAGATGCTGAATCATGCCGCCACCAATCACGACCGCCACGAGGGCCAGTATACCGTTTGCTCGGACGCCTTCGCCTCGGTCCACACGATGCGCCGATGCCATGACTGTCGTACGAGAATCTCATTCAGGCCGAGGGCCTCCCTTACAAGCAATTCGTCCGACGAATTGCTTGTGGCATTTCTCACAAACTTTTGCCATAATCCCGGCTCCTACAGTCGGCACCAGCCGACGGAAGGGCATACCATGAGCCTGTCGTTAATCGCACAATCTATCGGCGAAAGCGCCACACTGAAACTCAACGAAGTCGCGTCGATTTTACGCGCCAAGGGAGACCCCGTCATCCACCTCGGAGGCGGCGAACCCAAGGGCAAGGCGCCGATGGACGCGATTCTCGCCGCCTCGGCGATGCTGAACTCTGGGGAAATTCGCTACACCCCACCGGACGGAACCCCGGCCCTGAAGAAGGCCATCATCCGCTACACCGACGAGTTCTACGGCTGGCGGCCGGCGCCCGAAAACGTCATGGCCTCCGGTGGCGCCAAGCAGGCGATCATGTCGGCACTGCACGCAATCATAAACCCCCAGGAAGAGGTGATCTATCCCGCTCCCTACTGGGTCAGCTATCCTGAGATGGTCAAACTGGTCGGCGGCGTACCGGTCCCGGTTGTCCCCGAGGACGGCTCGTTCTCGCCCCGCATCCAGGACATCGAGCAGGTGACGGGGTCCTACACCAGGGCCGTGATCATCAACAGCCCCAACAACCCATCCGGGGCAGTCTATTCGGCAGAGTTCATCGCTGATGTCGTCGATTTCTGCGAGCGCCGCAGCCTATGGTTGATCATGGACGACATCTATCACCGCCTGATCTTCGACGGCCGCGAACCGGTCAACTGCTACGAATTCGTCAAGGACAGGTCGAACAATTCCAAGCTGATCATCATCAACGGCGTCTCCAAGCAGTACGCCATGACCGGTTTCCGGATCGGCTGGGCGGTCGGCAACACCAAGGTAATCGAGGCGATGACCAATATCCAGGGGCACGAAACATCCGGGCCTTCCGCCCTGCTCCAGCACGCTGCGGTCGGCGCGATCAACGGCATCCAATCGATCGTCAAGAACATGCGCTTGACCCTGGAGAACAACCGCAACGTCCTGATGGAACAACTCCGGTCCTTCGACGGCGTCATCATCGACGAGCCCGGCGGCACCTTCTATTCCTTCCCGGATTTCTCGCACTACAACAAAGACTCGGTGGCCCTGTCGAACTTCCTCCTGGAAAAGGTACAGGTCGTCACCGTACCCGGTATCGAGTTCGGTATGGAGGGTCACCTCCGCATCTCCTACTGCGGATCGATCAAGGACATCACCGAGGGTATCGAACGGATGAAGTGGGCCCTCGATCCCAACTCGCCCAACGAACTCTATATTGGCGAACGCAAGCTGGTGAGGGACTGGACATGAGCAAATATCTCAAATTCGACACGCCGGCGACGGCACAGGCCACCGACCTCAAGAGCCGCTATGGGCTGAGCAATCACGGTCTGGTTCACCTGGATCGCGTCTTCTGGAATCTGCCCGAGGCCGCCCTCTACGAGGAAGCAACGATTCGCAAAGAGGGCAATGTCGCCAATGGCGGTCCCTTCGTCGTCAACACCGGCAAGTGGTCGGCTCGTGCCGCCCAGGACAAGTACGTCGTGCGCGAGGCTTCCACCGAGGACAAAATCTGGTGGGGCGAGTTCAACCGCCCCTATGACCCCGAGAAATTCGACGCCCTCTTCTCCCGAGTGCAGGCCTATTTGCAGGACGAAGAGCTCTTCGTCCAGGACTGCTTCGCGGGCGCCGATCCCGAATACCGGATGCCGATCCGGGTGATCACCGAGGACGCATGGCAGTCCCTGTTCGCCAGGAACATGTTCATCGTTCCCGAAACCCAGGACGAGTACCAGAACCATGTGCCGGATTTCACCGTGATCGCCGTGCCGTCATTCAAGGTCGACCCGCGGGTCGACGGCACCCGCACCGATACCGCGATCATCATCAACTTTGCCAAGCGCCTAGTGTTGATCTGCAATTCATCCTATGGGGGCGAGATCAAAAAGAGCATCTTCACCGTGATGAACTTCCTGCTGCCGATGCGGGAGGTCTTGGCCATGCACTGCTCGGCCAACGTCGGCGATGAGGGTGATGCCGCCCTCTTTTTTGGCCTCTCGGGAACCGGCAAGACGACCCTTTCGGCCGACCCTTCGAGACAACTGATCGGCGACGACGAACACGGCTGGTCATCCGCGGGTGTCTTTAATTTCGAGGGCGGCTGCTACGCCAAGGTCATCCGGCTTTCGGC
>CAYSHZ010000260.1:0-5522 GCA_964430905.1 uncultured Thermoanaerobaculia bacterium
GCAGCGACAGAAACGGGCGGGTCGATTTTCGCCGCCTGGAATGCCGGCCTTCTCGGCTACTACTGCGAACGCAAACTCGTCAATCTGGACGGACTTGTCAACAGCGTCGAATACCTTAAGCAACGAGAAGAGACCGATTTCCGCATGATCGATTACCTGCACGCCGAAAATATCGAATACGTTGTTGACTGGACCATTCCAGAAGAGGTTCGGCCGTACTTGACGCCGATTTCGAAGTCTCCAACGAAACCGGGGTGGGTGCCGATCGTTTTGTATCGTGTCAATTGACTCGAGAACGCTGCCAGGCCTCAAGTATTGGATTTCAGTATGCCAAGGTGCGGGGTTCAGCCGGGGTGAGGATGGCCTTGCGGACCGGGGGGAGGGCACATCGAAGTCACTGATTCAAATGGTGCGCCCGGCGGGATTCGAACCCACGGCCTTTAGATCCGGAGTCTAACGCTCTATCCAGCTGAGCTACGGGCGCTTCCGTATGAATTTTCTCAAAGAACCGGGAGATAATGGGGTGGGCGAGGGGATTTGAACCCCCGACCACAGGAGCCACAATCCTGCGCTCTACCAACTGAGCTACGCCCACCATAATATCTGGCCCGCCTGAGAGGACTCGAACCTCTGACCCACGGATTAGAAGTCCGTTGCTCTATCCAGCTGAGCTACAGGCGGAGGAAAAACAACGCCGTGAGAGTGCTTTGGTCGGGGCGAGAGGATTTGAACCTCCGACCCCCTGCTCCCAAAGCAGATGCGCTACCAAGCTGCGCTACACCCCGACGATTGAGTCCGCTCAAATTCCAAAGAACAGTGCCGCTTTCGGCACGAACGGGGAGTATAGGCGGGGGCATCGGCGAGTGTCAACTATCCAGGAGATCAAAGGGTCAAGGGGTTCAAGGGGTTGAAGACTCGACTCCATTATTTGGATGTTTTCTCTTCGGTTGACGTGCTTTCAAGAGTACCTTCAACAGTCTATGTGCCCGAACAAACAACACGGGAGGGGATAAACCCCTCCCCTACAACGAATAACGCCCATACAAAATTGATTTCCACCCGGGCCCTACGGGCGATCCCAACGGTTCCACCATGATTGTGTTCGTGGGGATGGGGCTCACGCCCGCCCAATTCCCATGGGTGATTCCCACGGTTCCGCCACCATTGTGTTCGTAGGGCGGGATTTATCCCCTCCCGGTTATGAATAACGTCCGGGCCGGGTCAGCTTCCGGACAATGAAATCCCAGCGGCATCGAGGGCGGGCGCGATGGCTTCGCGTTGGGCTTTCATGATGGCCTGGGCGCCGGTCCAGCCGATTTCGAGCATGGTGGAGAAGTGGTCCCGGGAGAAGGGCTCGCCCTCGGCGGTTCCCTGGACCTCGATCAGGCGCCCGTCACCGGTGAAGACCAGGTTGCAATCGACGTCGCAGTCAAAGTCCTCGCCATAGTCCAGGTCAACGACGGGTCGATCGCCCATCAGGCCGACGGAGACGGCGGCGACCTGGTGGGCGATGGGCCATTCCGGCAGCAAGCCCTGTCCGTACATCTTGGCCAGGGCCAGGACCATGGCGGTCCAGGCGCCGGAGATCGAGGCGCACCGTGTGGAGCCGTCTGCCTGGAGGACATCACAGTCGGCGGTCAGGGTGCGTTCGCCCATCAGGCCCCGCTGCACGCCGGCCCGAAGTGAACGGCCGATCAGGCGCTGGATTTCCTGGGAGCGACCACTGGGCCGGCCCCGGGTGACCTCGCGGTCGGAGCGGGTGTCGGTGGCCCGGGGCAGCATGGCGTACTCGGCGGTGACCCAGCCCTCACCCGTGCCTCTGAGAAAGCCCGGCGTCCGGTCGGACAGCGAGACGTTGCACAGGACGACGGTATCGCCGGCGCGGTACAAGACGCTGCCCTCGGGGTAGCGAATAAATCCGGTTTCCAGGGTCAGTGGACGAATCTCGTGTGCGGCTCTGCCGTCTGCTCTCATGGGTGCCTCCAGGGGCCGGCAGTATAGCGGAAAGGAGAAGGGGGGGGCGGTTGACCGTTGTCCGATTTCCGTTGGCCGGGGCCGGGACCGTTGACCGGGCCCGTCGGCCGGTGCGGTCGCTGCCATCTGACGCTGTAGCTGGCGCTGAATCTGAATCTGTCCCTGCCGGCTGCTGCTGTCCACCCCCCCCCCTTGACCGGAGGTAGGGCCACCGGTGACCGGCCCGGATTTGCCGGTTCCCAATCAGTTTTTCGGATTGAGCAATCGCCAGGTCATCGCCCGAACCTCGTCGAAGAGATCGAGAGCGGTTGTGGCCTTGGTCGTGTCGATCGCCCCAGCCTGTGAGAGGAGTCTGAGATGAGTATCGACTTCCTTCGCCGATCCATAGGCGATCCGCCAGTGGTGGAAGCGATCCCGACCGATCCGTCCGTGGCCCTCGGAGAGATTTGCGGGGACGGACGATGCTGACCGAATGACCTGATCGGCGATCGATTTCAAGGGCGCCGGGACCCGCAAAACCAGGGCGATTGAGATTCCGGCTGCTTCGAGAGCCTTGGAGTGGGCGATGAGGGTTTCTTTGAGGGGCGCGTTTCGCATGGTGTCCTCCGTTTCGTTCATGCACCCCCGACCGCTGGTGGAGACGACCGTTGTCAAGGATCGCGAAGCGACCGTCAGGCGTGTCCTTGGTGCGCCAGGCATGGGCGCAAGACTTGGGGTGAAAGTCCCCATCGAACCCCTACTGGAGGGAATCGAACGTGAAGAGCAACTGCACGAACTGGAAATGGGAGGTTCCATGGAAGGTGAGCCCGTGAGGGGGTGTGGGATGGAAGCTCGTAGCGAACCGCAGCACCGAACGAGAGTGAACTCCGGAGCAGGCCGGTCTGTCTGGGTGAGCGTGCCAAGGAACGTGACGCCCGATATCCAGTCGAGACAGGACGGTATTAGGAGCGGCGGCGGCGGGAAGTCTTGTGTTCTTACCCTGGGAGATCTCTCAGAGTCCACCATGAGTGGTAGTCCATGCAGGGATGCGTGGACGACGCTCTGGGAGAAGTCGGATCACCCCATACGAGTGATGAAGCCGGGTAATGCCGGTGGAGCAAAGGGGGTGACAGGTTGAAAAGAGTGGAGCCACGCCAACTGTGTTTCGCATACGCCGACAGCCCGGAAGGGGGCGGAGACGAACAGAACTCGGGCGGACCCGAGGGACGGAAGTATCTGCTGCAAACGGCGAACACAAGGAAGGCGACCGGTTCCACCGCCACGGCAGCCCATGGGCTGCTGGAGGAAGTAGCGTCTCCGGGGAATCTCGCGGATGCGTTACTTCACGTCGCGCGCAAGAAAGGCGCAGGCGGCGTTGACGGCATCAATGTGGACGAGGTAGTAGCGGTTTCGCACCGGCTGCTACCGCGACTCCACAAGGATCTACTGAAAGGCCGGTATCAACCGGGCGACGTGCGGAGGGTTTGGATCCCCAAACCCGGCGGGGGCCAACGAGGTCTCGGTATTCCAAACGTTGTGGATCGCTGGGTACAACAGGCGGTACATCAGATACTGATGCCCGTCTTCGAGCCTGGATTTCACCCCAGTAGTCACGGATTTCGTCCACGTCGCGGAGCAGGGACGGCCATTGCCGAAGCAAAGGGGTATGTAGCCGAAGGATTGACCACGATCGTGAGCGTGGACCTGTCGAAATTTTTCGACCGGGTCAACCACCAACGCCTGCTGTCTCGCCTGAGCCGGCAGGTGAAAGATTCTGGTCTGCTGCGGCTCATCCACCAGATGCTGAAAGCGAAGGTCGTGATGCCGGACGGCACCCGGGTGTCCTCGGACGAGGGGACTCCACAGGGCGGGCCGCTGTCTCCACTTCTGTCGAATATCGTCCTTGACGAGCTTGACTGGGAGCTACAGCGCAGAGGTCTGCGTTTCGTACGCTACGCCGATGATTTCAACATCTTCGTCGCGTCGAGACGTGCCGGGGAACGGGTTATGGCAAGTTTGACCAAATTCATTACGAGGCGTCTTCGCCTCAAGGTGAACGAGGATAAGAGTGCCGTGACCACACCGGAGGAGGTCCATTTTCTCGGTTTTCGTTTCTATCGGAGACAAGATGGGGGAGTGGCGGTTCTTCTTTCCAAACGCAGTCGAAAGCGGCTTGACTCGAAGATCCGGGAGCTTACGCCCCGGAACTTGGGAATGTCGCTTGAACGCTGCATCAAGGACATCAATGTCTATCTCAAAGGCTGGTACGGCCACTTTAGGCTATGTACCGAGGGAGAGAAATACCTGCTGGGGAGATTCGACGCGCACATCAGACGACGCCTACGGGCGATCATCGTGCGACAGAGAAAACGTCCCCGTTACCTTTTTCGCCATCTCGTCGAACGCGGCGTGTCGGCAAGGCTGGCTGCAAGGGGGGCTTGGTGTGACCGAGGTCCCTGGTATAAGAGCAATCATCGTGCGATGACGCGAGCATATCGAAACGCATGGTTTCATGCTCGTCTCTTCAGCCTGAAGAAAGCTCTCAACGAGCGGTACGCCAAACCGAAGGTCCCGATCCAGCGAACGTTGCCTGGATTCGAGATACCAACCTGAAGAGCCGGATGTGAGGCCCACAAGTCCGGTTCTGTGAGAGCTGGGGGAGGGAGACCTCCCCCGGCTACTCGACACTCGAAGATCCGGGAGCTTACGCCCCGGAACTTGGGAATGTCGCTTGAACGCTGCATCAAGGACATCAATGTCTATCTCAAAGGCTGGTACGGCCACTTTAGGCTATGTACCGAGGGAGAGAAATACCTGCTGGGGAGATTCGACGCGCACATCAGACGACGCCTACGGGCGATCATCGTGCGACAGAGAAAACGTCCCCGTTACCTTTTTCGCCATCTCGTCGAACGCGGCGTGTCGGCAAGGCTGGCTGCAAGGGGGGCTTGGTGTGACCGAGGTCCCTGGTATAAGAGCAATCATCGTGCGATGACGCGAGCATATCGAAACGCATGGTTTCATGCTCGTCTCTTCAGCCTGAAGAAAGCTCTCAACGAGCGGTACGCCAAACCGAAGGTCCCGATCCAGCGAACGTTGCCTGGATTCGAGATACCAACCTGAAGAGCCGGATGTGAGGCCCACAAGTCCGGTTCTGTGAGAGCTGGGGGAGGGAGACCTCCCCCGGCTACTCGACACCACGGTCGGCCCACCAGCTATCACCAAATCCAAATGAACGAAACGGGGAACACCATGCTCGCGCAGTCGCTGAACCCGCTCGTCGCCCCAGACGTCGCCGCAGACCGCCGCTGTCACCGCCGTCTGACCGGGATCGTGGCGGTTGACCGGGGCCGGGACCGTGGACCGTCGACCGGTTGGCCGACGCTGTCGCTGCCATTTGCCGCTGCCGCTGAATCTGACCCTGCCCCTGCTGCTGATTACTGTCGCTGATGCTGCGGTCTGACGGGGTCCGGGACCGTTGACCGGGACCGAGGCCGTTGTCCGGATCCGTTGACCGGGACCGTGGGCCGGAACGGTTGACCGGGACCGGGACCGTTGTCCGACGCCGT
>CAYSHZ010000261.1:0-5510 GCA_964430905.1 uncultured Thermoanaerobaculia bacterium
CGTTGTCCAGGGTGAAGGTCACGGTCTCGGAGATCGCGTTGCCGCACGAATCGGAGGCGGTGACGATCAGGGTATGGAGGCCTTCGGTCTCGACCACTGAGCCGGCGATGAAGGGCAGCCCGTCGAGCGTGGCGCCGATGTCGGCCAGATTGGCGTCGGTCGCAGTGAAGTCGATGGTGACGGGGCCGAGGAGGCATTCGCCGTTGCCGACACCCTTGATTTCAACTACCGGCGGACCGGTATCGATGGCGAAGTCGGCAGTCCCCACGGTCTCGGCGCCGCAGGTATCCCGGGCGACGACCACGAGGGTGTAATTTCCTTCGTCGACGATTGTCGTGCCGGAGACGAAGGTCTCGCCGTTGAGAGTGATGACGACGTCGGCAAGATTGGCGTCGGTGACATCGATAACCGGCGTCACGGGCTGGTTGCCGCAGTCGGTCGCGGGGAGTCCCCCGATGATGATCGAAGGCGGTGTCTCGTCGATGATTGCGGTCAGGCTGAAGGTCAGCCCCGGCGATCGGTTCTCGGCCCGATCCCGGGCGCCGACGACGATTTGATGCGCGCCCGCCTGCTCTGGGCTGAAGGTCCAGGTGGCGGCGTAGACGTCGCCCCCCTCAATCTCCGGCTGAATGAACATCGGATAGGGCTGCGCCTCGCCGTCGGCAGTGTAGTAGACCTCGAGGACGCCGGTCAGGGCATCCCGTGCGTGGACGGCGAAGGTTGCTTCGCCGCAGGTCGCTGTCGGCGGGATCAGTTCGAGGTCGGGCGGGGTTAAATCGGCCAGGGTCAGGGCGACCGAGGCCAGCTGTTGGGATCCGCCGGGCCCGCTCAGCAGCATGACGAGGTACTGTCCCAGGTCCAGGCCATCGACGGAGAGCGGAGCCGTGAAAGACGTTGAGCCGCCTGGTGGGACGTCCACGACGCCGTCTGATGCGGCGAGAACGGCCCATGATCCGGGTTCGAGCAGGGCCAGGGTGACGGGCAGGGCGGTAACGGCGGTCGGACCGGCGTTGCCGATCTCGGCCGTCGCCGAAACGGCGCCGAAGGGTTCGAGGCGGATGGGCGAGACGGTGACGCTTCCCGACAGGGCCGGCGGACCGTCGCCCAGGATGAAGGCGAAGGGGTCGGAACGGGCGATCTCGGTCCCCGGCGGGTCGGTGACGGCAAGACCGACGCTGTAGACGCCGGTGGGAACGCCCTCGGCCCGCCACGGCCAGGGAACGCTGATGGTCCCGCCGGCCGGGATGGCGGCGAGGCTCTGGGAGTGGGTGGCGACGACGGTCCCGGTGACGTTCTCGATGGTGAAGGTCGCCGTCAAATTCGACCGGGAAACGGCGGCGGGGTTCGTCAGGGCGCCACGAACGCTGACGGTGTCGCCCAGGGCGTAGCGGCTGCTGTCGGTAGCGACCCGTGCGATCAGATAGCCTGGGGCCGTCACCTCGAAGTCGGCCGTCGCCTCGGCTGCGGGGCCGTCGGGGCCGGTCGCCGTGAGGCGCACCCGGTAGGCGCCCTCGACGATATCGGGCAGCGGCCACGTGAGGGTGAAGGCGTCGGTCGATGGTCCGAAGTCCTCAAGTGTCCGTGTATCGATAACGGCAACCTCGCCGCCGAAGGCGTCTTCGACGCTGGTCCGGAGTTCATAGTCACGGGGAGTCCCGGTCGCCAACAGGGCGACGTCGATCAGGACGATGGCGCCGGGAGAATAGACCCCTCGGTCGGTCATGACCGAGGCCTCAAGGCCGTGGACTTCACGGATGGGCACGATCAAATCGGCGGCGTTGTTGCTCTCGTCGTTCTCGGCGATCAGGCCGTCGGGATCGACTTCGAGAAGCCAGCGGGCGTCCCCGGGGGTCGTCGATCCTTCCCAGTGGAAGTCGAGGAGATCAGTATCGCCGGGATCCAAGGTCATCAAGCGGTCGGCGACGACTTCGCTACTCCCGTCGTCGTGAACCCTTCTCAGGGTGACCCGGCAGTCCTCGATCTCGGCGCCACCGCGGTTTTCCACGGTTCCGCGAATGATCGTCTGCTCGCCGAGGAGGAGGAAGGGCGGGAATGCCTCGAGGCCCACGGCTTCGGCGTCCGGGAATGCCTCGGTCGGCACGGTGATTTCGATCGGCGCCGATTCGAGGGGAGGATCGATGTCCACCTGACGGGCCGCGAAGGTATTGAGACCTGGATGGAGCGGCACGTCTGAGAAGACGAAGCGTCCGTCGCGACGGATGAAGAGATCGGCCCGTTGCAGCCGTCCCAGGGCGACCCAGCCGTCGCCGGAACTCATGACGAAGGAGGGATTGGTGATCAGGTCCGGGAGATCATCTTGTGCCAGGTAGTCCGCGAGGATTTCGACGGCGTTCTCCCGGTCGCGGGTCCTCAGTTGGAAGACTCCCGGTGCGATCCGTGCCAGGTAGGCCATGGTCCGGTCGTCCAGGAAGACGGGATTGAACTCGCCGGTTTCCTGGCTGATCTGCTCCGTCGAATGGTCCGAGAAACGGTATTTCCACAGAGTGGCTTCAGGAAAACCACCGTTCCCGGTGATCCTTGCGAAGACCAGGCTCTCTCCGTCCGGGGAGAAGGGCAAACCGCTGAGGAAGACGTCTTCACCCAGGTTGAGAATCCGATAGCCTCCCGTTTTGGCGTTGGCGAGCCGGAGTCTCAGGGAACCATCCCAGCTCTCATCCGCAACCAGGATGGATGCTCCGTCAGGGCTGAAAATCGGCGGAGAAGTGGTGGCGTGAACGACGGCTCTCAAGTCACTTGTCGTTCCTGTCGCAATGTCGATGACCATGAGAGTGAGTCGAGCCATATTCTCCGAAAGACCGAAGAAGGCAAGACGTTCACCGCATGGAGAGAAATCCGGTCGGCTTTTCTGACCTGAGATCGGCGTCAGGCGCCGTTCTTCGCCGGTCGAAAGATCCCGAAGAATGATTCCACGGTTCCATTGGTCACCGGCGACAAACGCGATCAGGGACCCGTCAGGCGAGAGGGCCGGCCGGATCAGGTCTTCCCACGAATGCCTGATCGTCGTCTCTTCGCCGGTATCGAGGTTGAGGACGACGATCCCCGAGAACTCCCCGACCGTCGTGGAGAAGGCGACGCGATGGCCGTCTCGAGTCAGGGCTAGGGCGCCGTCGTCATCAGAACGCCCGTCAAGATACGCCGAGAGTACGCCGCGTTCGGCCTGTCCGGCCTGGGTCTCGGCGATTTCGTCTCCGTTGTGAACCAGCCGAAGTCCGGCGCCGGAATGGGCCGATCCGGAGATCGTCGTCCGGCCCGGCGGCAGAACGATTGGGTTTCCCGCGACCGTGGGACTGGTGATCACGGGGAAGAACCCGGTTGAACAGTCGGCGATCGCCGTGGCCTCGTTGGAAGGGGAGCTCTCGACGCGTTCGCCCGAGATCATCGCCACGGTGGTGACGACATATGACGAGTCTTCACCCGCTACGAGTTCTTCATCAACCCAAGCAGTCGCTGACGCGGACGCCGTGGAAATCCACCGATAGGGACCACCAGGGAACTGGGCACGATAGATGGTGAAACCCAACACGAAGTCAGGGGCGGGATCCGGGGGATCCCAGCTCAGGGTAATCTCTTCGCAGCCGGGCCCGGTCGTCGCCGCAAGGTTTAACGGTGGTGACGGGGGCGCCATGGTGACGAGAGCCTGTTCGGTGACGACCCCTGAAGCCAGTCCCCAGGTATTCAACTCCGCAACGCCATAGGTATGGGGACCTGAAGCCACATTGAGATCAACGTAGTTCGGCGCCATTGTTCGATTGATGGTATTGAAAACGACTTCTTGGAGTTCCGGCGAACAGTGGCCTGAGCCACCGCATTGACTGGGATGTTCCATCCGGAGGCGAATTCCGCTGACGGCCAGACCAGGCGGCAAGTTCCAGTCGAAGGAGGTCGATGACGATCGCATTGAGGCCCACCAGAGCCATACGTCGTTGATGCGCAGATCCAACTCGAAGCCGAGATCCGTTACACCATTCGACCACGTGACGGCCAGGGTCGTTCCCTCGACCGGATCGGGCCATGTCCACCGCCAGAAGGCTGGAGTCTCTTCGCTGGGAAGTGGCAGGACGACCCATCCGGTCTGCTGATCGCCATCAACTGCACGAGTCCATTCGGCGACCGTATCCCCGCTTGCGGCCAGTTCGTGCATCACGGGGTCGAAGGGGAAGGCCGAAACGCTTTCGCCGATCTCGAGATCGTCACGAGTCAGGTCGAAGCCGGCCGGATCCGGGTTGGAGGCCGGGGTCCAGGTCAGGGTCACGTCGGCGCCGTTGACCGATGTCGAGACGTCGGTCGACCGTTCGGGGGTCGGCGGGAAGATCAGGGTGAGTTCCTGGGATGCCTTGCTGCGATTCCCTTCCTGTCCGATGGCCTGGACCCGGAAGGTATTGATGCCGGGATCCAGCTCGATGGTGTGGATGACGAATTTGGCAGACTGGACATCCACGGTCCCTTCGGACTCAAAAACGCCCGAGGGGTTTTTGCGTTGGAGTTCGATGTGATCGCCTTCCTGGGCGCCGCCTCCGGCGAGAGTCTTCAAACCCTCCGGCACGATGGGGGAGGTGTGGTCGATAGAGACTGTGTAGACCCGCGCGATCGCCTCTTCGGACGGCCCGGTCTCGTGGTCCATCCGGTCGATGACCGTCAGTGTGAAGGCGTAGTCGCCGTCTGCGAGCCCTGCATCGACGAAGGCCGATGCGTCAGGAGGGAGCGGGGCCGGCGTCATGAGATTCCCGTCTCGGTAGACGTTGAAGCCGTGAGCCAGGAGAGGATCTCCGAGTGGCGCCCAGGAGAGCGTCACCGTACCTTCATCGACCGACACCGAGGGCCGCGGAGGTGGGATGGTTGCGATGACGTTGATGAATTCGGGCGCAGGATCGTCGCCTGATGCGTCAGAAGCGACGGCCCTGAGGCTGAAGGCGCCGATGGACGGTGGTTCAAAGGTGGCCGCGAAGGGAGGCGCAACCTGGATGGCTCCGAACGGAGTCCACGTTGGATCGCCCTGTGCCTGATACTGGAAGACCAGCGAGGTGATGTCCTCATCCGGCGTCGTCGCCACAACCTCGATGGAGGATCCGATCTCAGAACCGTCCTGAGGTGACGAGATGATGGCGTGGGGGCGCCGGGTATCGATGACGATTTCGGGCGAGGGATTGGAATCCGAAGACTCGTTCCCCGTAAGGTCGGCTGCGGTGACGGTGTAGACGTATTGCCCATCGGGGACGTTGAGGTCGTCGAAAGACAAACCCGTCAGGAGGTAGGCGTTCTGGTGACCCACGATGATCCCGGGGGCGTTGGCCAGACGGCCGTTCCGATAGAGGTAGTAGCCGGCATGATCGGGAGGCGGAGCATCGAACTGCCAGACGATATGGACGTCGTTGACGACCCCATCGGGATCCTGGGCGCCCAGGGTTGCGTCAATCAGACTGGGGGCCTGAGGAGGCGCCGTATCGAGCGTGACGGTCACGGTCTCTGATGCGGTGTGGCCGAAAATATCG
>CAYSHZ010000262.1:0-5473 GCA_964430905.1 uncultured Thermoanaerobaculia bacterium
GCACCACCTTCTCGGCCTGAGTTTCCAGGAGGTCGGCGACATCCTTGGACTGGCACCGGGAACGGCCAAGGTCAGGGCACATCGAGCATTGAAGGCACTCAAAAAAATGGTCACAAAGGAAGGAGGGTCCGATGTCGATGCCGCCCGTACCTGACGAGCTGATGAAGGCCGTGACAGGCGATCTTCGGCCGGTCACTCCCCTTGCACCGGTATGGCGCCGAACTCTGTGGGCCCTGGTGATTTCCGCCCTTGTCTTTGCCATAGCCATTCTCGCTCTGGGCCTGCGTTCAGATCTCCAGTCCATTCCGACCTGGGTCAGCTGGGGAAGCTCAATCATAGAATTTTTGGCCGCCGCCCTGCTGATCGGCTTGGCCATGCGGGAGTCCATCCCGGGTCGCAGCGTACCCCTGTCGAGTGCGGTCGCCGCTCTGACCACCAGCATCGTTTATCAGCTGGCCGTAGGTTTCATCACTTGGCACTTCAGTCCGGGAAAGCCATGGCAGGACCAACCATTTGCCCACGGAGTGGGCTGCCTGATGTCGGATACGATGTTGGCGCTTCCGACACTTGCGGTCACGGTCTGGCTGATCACAAAGGCCTACCCAACCCGAGCATGGATGGCCGGCATGCTGGGAGGCGCCGGAGCGGCAATCGCAGCGGATACGATCACGCACTTGCGATGTGGGATCTCCGATATGCGCCACATCCTCGTGTGGCACACAGGCGCCGTTGTCATCATCTCCGCAGTGGGTGCACTAGCCGGTTTTCTGTGGGACCGGTGGAGAAACTGACGGACCACGGGGGTTGATCGGGGCCGGGACCGTTGGCGGGGACCGTTGACCGGGTCCGGGACCGGTCGCTGTCGCTGCCGTCTGACGCTTCTCTATCGCCACGTCGAGGTACAGCGCAACAACCTGCCTCCGATCAGTACGCGAACCTCTTGGAGTGATCAGGTATACTGGTCAGGAGCTTCAACGTATTAATCAGAGAGGGTCCCTGATGGTTCCAGAAGGCGATGCCCAGCATTCCCCGCAACCGATCGATCTCAGGAAAAGAGTCGCAGAGCTGGAGGCCGAGTGCTCCCGTCTCCGGGAGCTCCGCCAGGGCGATCCCTACCGAAAGTTGTTCGAACGATCCGCCGATGCAATCCTGATCATCAAGAACGGCCGCTTTGTCGATTGCAACCAGGCAACTGTTGACATGCTGAGGTTCAAGACCCGCGACCAGGCTCTCCAGGCCCACCCATCCGAACTCTCTCCACCCCTTCAGCCCGACGGCCGGGATTCCCGGGAAAAGGCCGACGAAATGATTGCCCTTGCTTTCGAACACGGAAATCACCGTTTTGAATGGGAGCACCGAAGGGCTGATGGGGAGGTCTTTCCTGTCGAGGTCCTGCTGACGGCCGAGGGGCCGGAGGAGGAGCAGATCCTCCATGTCGTTTGGCGGGATATCACCCAAAGGAAACAACTGGAAGAGCAACTGCTTCAAGCCCAGAAAATGGACGCGGTGGGCCAATTGGCCGGTGGTATCGCTCACGATTTCAACAATCTCCTCGTCGCAATCATCGGTCACAGCGATCTCTTGGAATCAGAACTCAAGGAACAACCGAAGCTCCTCGCCCGGGTTCACCAGATTCAACGGGCGGGAACTCGGGCAGCCGCATTGGTGAGGCAACTGTTGGCCTTCTCGAGAAAGCATCGAGTTCATCAGCGCGTCGTCGATTTCAACATCATTCTTCTGGACCTTGAGCAACTGCTCTATCGCCTGATCGGCGAGGACGTTCGACTGTCCGTCAGCCCGGCTGAAGAAATCGTGCCGGTGAAGATCGATCCAGGTCAGATCGAGCAGATCATCGTCAACCTCGTCACCAACGCGCGCGACGCCATGCCCAACGGCGGTACCATCGAGGCAACAATCAGAACCGTAGCTTTGACCGAGACACCTCCTGGATCGCCCTTGACAATCGAGGCCGGAACCTTCGCCCGTTTGTCCGTAACAGACGTCGGAATGGGAATGGAAGAAGAAACCATCAGCCGTGCTTTCGAACCCTTTTTTACGACGAAGGACGTGGGACGCGGAACGGGTCTTGGTCTCTCAACAATCTATGGAATCGTTCGGCAGAACAAGGGCACGGTAATCATCTCCAGCCAACTGAACGAGGGAACGACAATCGATATCTATCTTCCAACATCGAACAGTCCCCTCTCTCCTTCAGAAGACCAGTCTCAATCCAAACAACCCGGCGGCAATGAAACGATTCTCGTGGTCGAAGATGAAGAGACCGTTTCAACACTGGTGACCAATGTTCTCGAGGCCGACGGCTACAACGTACTCAAAGCCAAAGACGGTCTGGAGGCTCTCGGAATCTGGGAATTGCATGACGGGCCGATCCACCTGGTTCTGACCGACGTTGTCATGCCCAACATGGGAGGCGTCCAGTTGATCCAGGAGCTGCGCAAGAGCGGTTTCGTCCCCAAGGTTCTTTTCATGTCGGGATATACCAGTCTGGCGCCGGATCGAATGAATCGCCTGGATGAGAAAGCGCCTCTGATAGAGAAGCCATTCAGCCCACACCAGTTGATCGACCGTATCCGTACCGTCTTGAATGGCCACTGACCGCCGATTCAAGGTATGATTATCTCCGTGAAACTCAATTCATCAATCAGGCTCTCGACCATACGGTCGGGGGAGCGAGTGAAATGAGCCGAGGAAAAGCACCTGCCCAGGCTTTCGGCAAACCCATCCCGGTACTCAAGGAAAAATCAACCCTCCAGGAAGGGCCATCTTTCGACAAACGCGAAAGAACCCATCTTGAGGAACTGGCACTCCTCAATGAAATAACCAGGGTTGCCCTTGAATCAACAACGATTGGCGAGGCCCTCCCGTCCCTGGCCACCCAACTGCAGAAAGCCCTCAACGCCGACGGCTGTGATCTGGCACTGTGGAATCCTCACGGGAAAAACATCACCTCAATTGCCTCAACAAACGAGGATCGACCCAATACGCCACAATCGGCGGCCGTTTCAGCGGTTCTTCTGGCCAACCGACCTGTGCCCTGCGGGGTGAGATGCGTTCCTGTTTCTACCCCCGAACCCAACGGCCCCTACATCATGGGAATGCCCCTTGTGGCCCATGGGACACCGCTTGGCGCCGCGTTTGTGACCTTTTACAAGGAACGTCCCTGCGCCCAATGCGACCTCGACCGTGCCCGGATGATCGCGGGCCACATTGCCTTGGCAATCGCCCACACAACAACGGTCGAAGCAAACACCCGGCGGGTCGAGGCCCTCCTGGCCCTCCACGAGACAGGCGTCGACCTTGCCGGCCATCACGACGTCAAGGCCCTCCTGAGAACCATTGTCGTCCGTGCGGGGACTCTCGTTGGAACGGATATGGGAGGTCTGTATCTGACGGTTCCCGACGGACTCCAGATGGTTGTCGCGCGGGGTCTGCTCGAGCCCTACGTCAACCGGATTCTGCCAATTGGAGAGGGCGCCAGCGGAAAGGCGGTTGCAACCCGAAAGGCCATCCTGATTGATGACTATGCCGATTGGAATGGAAGGTCATCCATGTTCACGGATATTCAGGTCGGGTCGGTCATTGCTGCCCCCCTCTTGTGGAAAGGAACGGTTCTTGGCGCGTTCCACGTTGAACACCCAATGCCAAACGTATTCACCGATGACGATGTCGAGCTGGTGTCCCTGTTCGCGGAACAGGCCGCGGTGGCAATCGCCAACGCGCGCCTGATCTACAACACCGAAACCTCCAGAAAAGAGCTGGAACTCGCCTACACGGCAACCCTTGAAGGTTGGGTTCGCGCCCTGGATCTCAGGGATCAGGAGACCGAGGGCCATACCCAGCGAGTGACGGAACTGGCGGTTGAACTCGCCCGCCGACTGGGAACGGCCGAAGACCAGCTGGAACCGATCAGGCGAGGTGCTCTCCTTCATGACATCGGCAAGATCGGTATCCCTGACGCAATCCTCCGCAAACCGGGCCCTTTGACCGAGGACGAATGGTCTGTCATGCGCCTTCATCCTCAGATGGCCTGGGACATGCTCTCCCCGATCGAATACCTCCGAACCGCCCTGGCTATCCCCTACGGTCATCATGAACGCTGGAATGGTTCAGGCTATCCACTCGGGATCAAGGGACGGCAGATTCCCATGGCAGCCAGGATTTTTGCCGTCGTCGATGTCTACGATGCCTTGTTGTCAAATCGACCCTATCGGGAAGGATGGCCGAAGGATACGGTTGTGTCCTATATCCGCGAACGCTCCGGCACATCTTTCGACCCCGAAGTCGTCGATGCTTTCCTCGGTATGGTGGTACCATAGAGTTGTTCCACGCTGCACCTGAAACCAGGAGGTGCAGATGCGATTCCCCTTTCCGCTTGAAATAGCCCTTGGTCTGAGTTTGGCAACCCTCTCGGTCGCACAAGCCGCTGATCCCGGCGGATTGGCACGGGCGTGTCCCCGGCTTGCTCCGATCAACGGCTCTCCCGCCGGCGAGACCATCATCGACAACGCCACCGTCACACGATTGGCCACCAAGGGCCATATCGCCGCCATCACCAACAACCTTACCGGGAACATCAACCTGCCACGATCTCCATCGAATCCCGACGACAAGACCAAGAAATACTGGAGAAAGGAGCATCAACGGTGCGTCACCGCGATTCATGAAATCAAGCGACGGCTTGAAAAAGCGGAAAGCGAGAAAACAACTCTCCGTGATCAATTCTTCTCACTGAGAAATGAAAAACAACGCATTCGACTCCAGGCCGCCATTGACGCCAAGACACGTCAAATCGGCCAACTGAAGAACAGGCTCGACCGCGCCGTTTCCGAGTTTTCGACCACGATTCGACAAGCACGCAATGGAGGCGCACAACCAGGGTGGTTCCGAGACCTTCCGCGACCCTGAATCGGACAGATCGTCACCGGCACGATTATCCGTTCGTGCGAATATATTGATATTCTTTGAAAAGGTGTAGAATCCCGCTGTTCCGATCGGTACGAGTCGAGAAATGGCGCCGGAACCAACCCAGCTCATTGGAGGTGTGATGAGAATCGTGTTCATTCTGCTGACCCTGATGACAATGGGCCTGTTCCCTGCAGAGGCGGAGACAACACCCCGGTGCACCACCATCCTTCAGATCACAACGTGCGGCGGCGATGTGGTCGTCGACCGTAAGGTCAAGATTGAGACCCGGGACGGGGAAAAACTCAAGAAAAGGACCGACGATCAGGGAAAAATCACCCTCGACCTCTGTCAAGAAGAAATCCTGAAAATCAAGGTATCCGGTGTCGACACCAACAAGGTCAGCAGTTCAACCTCTACCGACGCCACCGATACCGAAGTGTTGGCGACTATCAGCCTGAACATCTGCAGAGGCTAGTTCCCGTCCGAAAGGTTCGAATGGGGATCGCATAGTTCCCGAGTCGGAAACGAGCAATTTTCCGATAAGTTC
>CAYSHZ010000263.1:0-1058 GCA_964430905.1 uncultured Thermoanaerobaculia bacterium
GAGGGTCGATGGACCCACGAAAGGAACGGCTCATGAGAGTAACGGTTTTTTCGGCAGGACTCCTTTTCCTCGTCATTGCTATCCCCGCCGGGGCCCAGGGGTGGGGTGAATGCGCAGGGATCTCTGGGAATCTCGTCGGGGCGTTGAACTGTGACTTCACGGATGGCGTCAACCACTGGGCGTTTTCTTCGGTGATGGGAAGCTGGACTACCGATGGCTCGAGGGGTTATCCGTCACCTCCCTCGGGGACGGCCGAGGCGTCCGATCCAAGCTCGTACGCGTTCACGATCACCAGCGACTGCATTGCGGTGTCCGCGGGAACCGACCACACTCTCGGCGTGTACTCGAACACACCGGGGGGTGCAACGATCGGCTGTGCCGGCCGGATCGAGGAGTTTACGACTGCAGACTGCAGCGGCAGTTCGACGGTCACTCCGGATGTTCCCTTCACGCCCGTGCCGAATGAGTGGACACCGTTTTCGACGACGTGGACAACCGGCGCGACGACCCAATCGGCCTATGGCTGGATCGAATGTTCTGCTGATGCCAGCTTCACCGTACTGTTCGACAACATCGCCCTCGTCGAGGGAGATCTGCCGGTGGAACTCCAGGCCTTTTCCGTCGAGTGATCCAGGCTGGTTGGTTGAATTCAACTATGAAGTAATGAAAAGTGGCGCCCCTGTGGGCGCCACTTTTATCTTCCTTATTGAACGATCTATCGCCTCTTCATTGCGATGGTCGTCGCGTCGTTGGTTCGGGAGTCGATGACCGAGGCGGAGGCGAGGATGCCTTCGCCGGAGGTGACGGTCACTGTTGCATAACCCCAACCGAGGTTGGCCTGTCCGAAGCGGGCCGAGAAGGGCTGCAGGTCCTGGACGGTCCGGCCGGAGGGCACCGTCAGCATGTAGCTGCCAACTTCCATCCCTGTCGTACCTTAGAGAACCACTGTGACCTGGGCACTCATGGGACTGGCGTTGGTCACACTGATGTTGCTCCTGTAGGTTCCACTGAGCTGTCGAAGGCCGAGGAGCCGAGCGGTCTGGCCCGCGACCAGGCCG
>CAYSHZ010000263.1:1158-5461 GCA_964430905.1 uncultured Thermoanaerobaculia bacterium
CCAGGCCGTCGAGGAACTGTCCCACCGAGCCCTGGCCCGAATCACTGTAGGTGCGTGAGACGACCTCGAGCGGCTGGTTCGAGCAGATCTCGAGGGATCCGACTCCGCCCGCTCCCATCGAGGCGACAACGTCTTCGAGCACGAGCTGGGCCATCGGTCCGGCCTGGGTCATCCAGGTGGAAATACCATTTTCAGTGTGGAGGTTGAGCTCGAGAGAGGCTTCCATTCCAGCCGTATTGTGGACGACCAAATCGCTGCGCCAGAAACTGCCGGCCTCACCCGGGGTGTTGGCGACCAGCTCAACCCACGTCGTGTAGGGGCCGCCGCAGGCAACCGGGCCGACACCTCCGCTGGAGTCCTCGCCGCTGCCGGTTCCACCAAGGTCCTGGGTGGCCTCGGCGGCGAAGACCGGGGCGAGCCGGTCAGGCTGCTCGGGGATGAAGGGGATACCGTCACCGTCGGAGTCGGAGCCGATTTCGCCGGAGGCATCGCCCTCGGCAAGTTGCATGGCACGGGTTGCCGAGTTCCAGAAATCGACATAGATCGAGGTGGCTTCGGTCTTCCCGCCGACCAGGCGGGCTTCCCGCAGGGCGCCGGAGAGGGCGGCCACGACCCTGGGTGTGTAGCGTGCGACAGAGGCGCCCTGGGTTGTCCGGAAACCACTGTGCGTTGGCACCCAGAAGTTGGAGATGAGGTGTTCGTAGCCCGCATTGGCGGCGGCCAGGTACGCATCGTCACCGGTTGCCGTGAAGGCGGCATAGAGACCGCGAATGACGCCGGCCTGGGCCATCACGTCCTTGGCACCCATCATCGGTGTACCGTCGGCGAAGGCGCCGTTGTAGAAACCTCCCGCGGGGTCGGCGAGGTGAGCAAGCATGAAGTCGGCCTGAGCGGTCAAGGCACTGAGGGCGGCGTCTTCCAGTGGTGTTCCTGCGAACTCGGGAATGAACGCGGCCAGGACCATCACCGTGTAGCCGGCATTGAAGGCCGAAATTCGGTCGCCGCGCTGGACCATCCCATCGACGAGGTCAGCGGTGTCGGTGAAGGTCCCTCCATCGGCGTCGAAGTGCATGGCCATCAGATTCATGAAGATCACCTTGGAAATGCCCTTCATCAAATCGAAGGGCCCTGGCATTCCGGTGGTTGCCATATCGGCCGGGAAGGGATCGCCATCGAAGACGGTGTGGTAGGCGAGGTGAGCGGGCGAGGAATCATCGGCGGGATTCATCATGTTGGCAAAATTCTCGGCGCCCCACAGGAGAGAGATCTGGTCAAAGAGCCAGCTCGAGGGATCGACGACGGAGTTGCTCCATCTGACGGAAGGGAAGAGGGGGCGAGTCCCTTGTCCACCCGTTTTGGACCATGAACGGTTCCGGAGATGGAGAAAATCGAACCCCGATCGATTTCAGGGGAGGAGAGTCAATTCCGTGGTATATATTTTCCCCGGTCATGATCGGGCCGGTTTCTGTGTTTGGAGAGAATGAATGAAACGTCTTGTTCTGTTGGTGTTGCTTGTTTTCCCATGTGTTGCCGTCGCCCAGACCAATGTCAGCGGCGACCAGTCCGGAACCTGGACTTCCGCTAATTCGCCGTATCGTGTCACTGGAAATGTGACCGTTCCATCGGGGCAGACGCTGACCATTGAGCCGGGAGTCGAGGTCAACTTCCAGGGTCACTACCAGTTCATCGTCAATGGTGATCTCCAGGCGATCGGCTCCGAAGAATCGATGATCGTCTTCACGACGGATACGCCGGCAACGGGATGGGGTGGATTGCGGGTCGAAAGTAACGACACGATCAGGCTTTCCTATTGCCGGCTCGAACATGGGTTTGCCACCGGTGACTATCCGGATTTGCACGGCGGTGCGATGGCGCTGCTGACCTCGGATGCCGTTGTCGACAACTGTATCTTTGAGGATAACGAGACCGATACTGATGGAATGGGGGGGGCGATCTACGCCTACAACACCAGCGCCACCAGTTTCACGGATTGCCTCTTCATCTCAAACCATTGTTATGGCGAAGGTGGCGCCATCAAATTCAGTAGCGACAACAACACTGAGATCACCAACTGCCGGTTTCTTCAAAACACCTGTAATTATGGAGGGGGAGCGATCGCATTTTATGGTGCATCGGGCACGACAATGAGAGGCAGCACCTTTGCCGAGAACTCTACCTTGTACTCCGGTGGTGGAGCCTTCCTTGCTCTTGGATTCGCCAACGACGTGTACTTCGCAAATTGTACGATCACGGGTAATCAGGCCATCAACGGTGATGGCGGCGCGGCGAGCCTTTCCTATACCAATGCATATTTTGCCAACACGATCGTCTATGACAATCCGGGGCAATACAGCGACGATGTCTTTGCCGGTACGGGGACCTCGGTTGAGGTCTACTACTCGGATATGCCGATGCCGGATGGGGCTACCGGGAACGACAACATCAACGCTGATCCGCTCTTTGTTGATGCGGACAACAATGATTTCAATCTGCTCGAAAACTCACCGTGTATTGACGCGGGCGTCGCCTATCTTGTTGCCGGCGGAAAGACGCTGGTCGATATGGCGCCGGATGACTACGAAGGTACCGCGCCAGATATGGGCGCGATGGAATTCCTGTCGCGGATCTTCGCCGACGGCTTTGAAAGCAGTGACACCTCAATGTGGAGTTTAACGAGCCCGTAATCGGCAGACTATCGGACCGGAATGACACGCCGTCTTGAAGACGGGTGTTCCTCGGATTGTGCCGCCTCTGCAGCCGAACCTCCGAGTAGAACGGCATCCTGAAGCATCGGTAATCGGCGATTTTCTCAACGACTCCTCAATTCTCTCTCAAACCTATGACAAATCGGTGGTTTGGCCCTTGATGAAGAGTGTCATTGCCTCTAGGTTGAAAACACGGTGGTTCGGGATTACCGGCCGCGGCAATTTTTCCAGGAGTCGATGATGAATTCCAAGTTGGTTCTTCTGATTGCGGGTCTAGTATTGATGGGATTGATTTCGCCGGCAGGCGCCGCGATTCCGACCTCGGAGAGAGACGCCCTGATCGCCCTGTATCAATCCACCGCCGGAGGTGGCTGGGATCATCGAGACAACTGGCGAAATTCCGGAGACACGGATTTCAACGACCCCGGAACCGAATGCACCTGGTACGGGGTCCAGTGCTTTGATGGCGATACCTTCGTCGAGGAGGTGATTCTTTCGGACGATCATCTGGTGGGGACGATTCCTGCAGGGATTGGCGGCCTGGATCACATGACACGCCTGGATCTCGACCACAATGAGCTGAGCGGAACCATCCCCTCCGAGATTGGAGATCTGTCCGGCCTCGAAGTTCTGCACCTGCAATTCAATGCCGATCTTGGTGGCGCCATTCCACCGGAGATCGGCAATCTTACCCTTCTGACCAACCTCGGGATCTTCGATACGGGAATCTCGGGAGAGATTCCGGTGGAGTTGGGGAGTCTCTCCAGCCTCAAGTCACTCAATCTCTCCAACAACGACCTGAGCGGCACCATCCCTGCCGAAGTGGGGGATCTCTCCGCACTGATGTATCTCGATTTCTATGGCAACGATCTGGAGGGATCGATTCCGGCGGAGATTGGATTGCTCTCCCATCTGATCGAGCTCGACCTCACAGGCAATGAACTCAGTGGTCCCCTGCCGTCCGAGTTTGGCAATCTGATCTCGATAGAAGAACTCAAATTAAACTTCAATCATCTCAACGGTGAGCTTCCTGCCTCGCTTACAGGACTGTACAAGCTCTCCGACCTGAGTATCGTCCGCAACGAGTTCACGGGTACGATACCTCCCGGCCTGGGCAATCTTCCGGATCTCGTCGTGCTCAATTTAGGAGGCAACCACTTTTCCGGGGAGATACCTCCCGAAATTGGAAATCTCAGGAATGTTGGGCGTATCGATTTCATTGGGAATATGTTCAACGGCGAGATCCCACCTGAGTTGGCTAATATAACCCTCTCAAACCCAAACTGCCACTGCATCGAGATCCAATATAACGCGCTGTATTCGGACGATCCGGATCTGGTTGCTTTCCTCAACGAGCATCAGTACATGTTTCCCTGGGACACCAATCAGACCGTGCCTCCCGAGAATGCCCACATCGTTTCGATTCGAGAGACCAGCGTCATGCTCGGGTGGGACGAGGCTCTCTATCCGACCTATTCCGGGGGATACGAACTCTATTGGAGGATCTCGGGTTTCGACGACTGGACGAGGCAGACCTTCACCTCACCGAGATCGGAAACCTCTTTTGTCATCGCCGGGTTGGAGCCGGGCGTGCGCCA
>CAYSHZ010000264.1:0-5446 GCA_964430905.1 uncultured Thermoanaerobaculia bacterium
GCCCCGTCGCCCGGCATCCTTGCCGGCAATAACTTCCACGGTGTCACCTTTTTTTACCTTCATCTCGGCCTCCTAGAGCACTTCCGGAGCCAACGAGACGATCTTCATGAACTTCCGTTCACGAAGCTCTCGGGCCACGGGGCCGAAAACGCGGGTTCCTACAGGCTCACGTTCGGTATTGACAATCACGGCTGCGTTGTCGTCGAACCTGATGTAGGAGCCGTCTTTCCGGCGGGTCGCAAATCGGGTCCGGACAACAACTGCCTTGACGACCGCACCCTTCTCAATATCCGAATTCGGAACGGCCTCCTTGACGGAGCAGACGACGATATCGCCGATTCCTGCATACCGGGGGGCCGCCGATCCACCAATCTGGCGAATGGCCCTCAGGCGACGAGCGCCCGAATTATCGGCCACGTTGATCACAGTTCCCATCTGAATCATGGTCTTCTCCCCCGCCTACTGTGCCCGCTCGATAACGCGTCGAACCCGCCAACGTTTGCGCTTGGACAGTGGTCGGCATTCCTCGATCAGCACACGGTCACCGCGATTGCATGTGTTCTCTTCGTCGTGGGCCATGAACTTGGTGCTCGTCCGAGAGTATTTTCGATAGAGCGGATGCATCACCAGGCTCTCAACCTTGACGACGACCGACTTGTCGGCCTCGTTCGTCAGCACAACACCAACCTTGCTGGTCTTGCGCGCCACTTTCTTGACGTCAGCCATGGTTCGCCTCCTGTGCCCGGTTTTCACCCATCACGGTCAGCACTCGGGCGATGTCCCTCCGGACCTCACGAATCTTGATCGGATTCTCAATCTGTCCCGTCGACTTCTGGAACCGCAGTTTGAACAGCTGCTCCTCAAGGTCTCCAAGGGTCTTGTTCAATTCGGGCATCGACCGATCTCGAAGCTCTTTCGCGTTCATTCCGAGCCTCCCCTGGTGATGAACCGGGTCTTGATCGGCAACTTGTGGGCCGCCAACCGCATGGCCTCTTTGGCCACCTCCACCGGAACACCTTCCATCTCATAAAGAATTCGGGTTGGCTTGACGACGGCAACCCACTCTTCAGGCGCACCTTTTCCTTTACCCATACGGGTTTCCAAGGGCTTCTTGGTGATTGGCTTGTCGGGGAAAACCCGAATCCAGATCTTGCCGCCACGTTTGACATGACGGGTCATTGCAATACGAGCCGCCTCGATCTGGCGGGCAGTAATCCAGCCGGGTTCGAGTGCCTGGAGAGCATAATCCCCGAAAGCGACGTAATTCCCCTTACGGGCAATTCCCTTGATCTTGCCTCGCTGTTGCTTGCGATGCTTGACTTTCTTCGGCATCAACATGGTTCAGCTCCTTGTGTTCGGCGTACGGTTACGGGTACGGGCCCGGTGACGCTCGCCCCTATAGACCCACACCTTGACGCCGATGACGCCGAACGTGGTGTATGCGGTCACGAAACCGTAGTCGATGTCGGCCTTCAATGTATGCAGGGGCAAACGTCCCTGTTGATACCACTCGGCCCGTGCGATCTCGGCGCCATTGAGGCGTCCGGCACACCGAATCTTGATGCCCTGGGCCCCGAAACGAAGTGCGTTTTCGATCGCCCGACGCATGGCCCGGCGGAACGCAATTCGACGCTCGAGCTGACGCGCGACATTGCCGGCAATCAGATGTGCATCAATCTCGGGACGCTGGATCTCCTGAATGTTGATATGGATGTCCTGGCCGTAGCGGCGCATCAAGTCATCCCTCAACTTGTCAACCTCGGCACCCTTGCGACCAATGATGATCCCAGGACGTCCCGACAGGATATTGACCCGCAGCTTGTTGGCTGTGCGTTCAATATCGATCGCAGAGACCGCTGCATTGGCGAGGCGTTCCCTGAGGAAGTCTCTCAGCTGCAGGTCTTCGTGCAGGAGGTTCGCATAATCGGCCCCACTGGCATACCAGCGTGAACGCCACGTATTGTTGTATCCCAGACGGAAACCGTAGGGGTGTGTTTTTTGTCCCACTTCGTCCTCCTTACGCGTCGCGCACGTCAAGTTCCACGGTGACGTGGCACATGCGCTTCAGGATCCGATGCATCTGCACCACCTTGGAAGCCGGACGACCCCTCTTCATGGTGGGCCCTCCGTCTACCGTAATCCTGGAAATGAAAACCTTGTCGACATCCACACCGGGCTGACTCTGCTCGAGATTTGCCAGAGCCGACCGGACCAGCTTCTCCACGTCACGAGCAGCGTACTTGGGACTCAGCTGGAGAGACGTCAGGGCGGGTTCGACCGACTTGCCGCGAACGAGGTCCGCGACCAACCGCACTTTCCGCGGCGAGGAGCGATAATACCTGAGTTGAGCTCGTGCTGCCATCATTCCTCCTACCGAACGCCTTTGTCTTTTCGACCGGCGGCGTGACTGCGGAAGGTCCGCGTTGGGGCAAATTCGCCCAGCTTGTGTCCCACCATGTTTTCCGTCACAAAGACGGGCACGAATTTATGACCGTTGTGAACGGCGATGGTGCATCCCACCATCATCGGTGTGATCGTGGAACGACGGGACCAGGTCTTGATGACCCTCCGGTCGTTACTTGCGGTCACAACCTCGACCTTCTTCATCAGATGATCGTCAACGAACGGGCCTTTACGGATCGATCGAGCCATTATTCTCTCCCTACTTCTTTCGACGCGAAACGATCAGGCGGTCCGATGCCTTCCGACCACGCGTCTTCGCGCCCTTGGTGGGCTTGCCCCAGGGCGTCACCGGATGGCGGCCCTTGTTCCGGCCCTCACCTCCGCCATGGGGGTGATCAACCGGGTTCATTGCCGTTCCACGAGTCTGAGGCCTGATGCCCTTCCAGCGGGAACGTCCAGCTTTACCGATGGACAGGTTTGACTGTTCAGAATTTCCCACCTGGCCAACAGTGGCCATGCATGAGGCCAGAACCATCCGCATTTCACCGGAAGGCATTCGAAGGGTCGCATACTTCCCTTCCTTTGCCATGATCTGGGCGGATGCACCTGCCGAGCGGACCATCTGTCCACCCTTGCCAGGTTTCAGTTCAACGTTGTGGACCTGGGTACCCAGGGGCATGTTCCCGAGCGGCATGGCGTTCCCACGCCTGACGTCGACCTTCTCACCGGCCACGACCTGGTCACCAACCTTGATGCCCTCAGGCGCGAGGATATAGCGCTTCTCGCCATCGAGGTAGTGCAGCAGGGCGATGAATGCCGTACGGTTGGGATCGTACTCGACTGTTGCCACCTTGGCGGAAACGTCGAACTTGTCCCGTTTGAAATCGATGATCCGGTAGCGCCGCTTGTGGCCACCACCCCGATGACGGGACGTAATATGACCGTCATTGTTACGACCGGATGAGCGCTTCTTGCCCTTGGTCAGTTTTTTCAGCGGACGCGAGGTCGTCACTTCCGTAAAGTCCAGCGAGGTGATGAACCGGCGACCCGGGGATGTCGGTTTGTAATTGCGAATTCCCATGC
This sequence comes from uncultured Thermoanaerobaculia bacterium, assembly GCA_964430905.1. Classification (GTDB taxonomy): domain Bacteria; phylum Acidobacteriota; class Thermoanaerobaculia; order Thermoanaerobaculales; family Sulfomarinibacteraceae; genus DAOWGJ01. The sequence continues at coordinate 3,487 of CAYSHZ010000264.1, forward strand.
TCGACTCCTCAGATAGCTTCGAAGAACTCAGGCGTCTTTTCGCCGGCCGCCAATTTGACGTAGGCCTTCCGAACCGTCTTTCGATGAGAAACGACTCGGCCGTAGCGAAGTTGAGGCTTGCCCTTCCGGTTAACGATCCGAACACCCGAGACCCTGACATCGAAGAGGTCTTCGACGGCATTTCGGACCTGGATCTTGTTGGCTCGGCGATCGACCTCGAAACAGATGGTGTTCTCCCGTTCCTGCATCAAGGTGGTCTTTTCGGTAATGATCGGCCGCAAGATGATCTCGCGCGATTTCATGAGAGCACCTCCACGAGAGAACGGATCGACCCTTCGGAAGCCACGATCCAGCGGTGGTTGAGTACCTCATAGGTATTGAGTGACCGAGCATCGATCATCTTCAATTCCGGACGATTCCGGCTGGCGAGGTCCAAATTGATGTTTTCGATGCCATCGACCAGCAGAACCTTTTCACCCTTGATGCCGAGGCCCTCAAGTTGCTTCATGAAGTCCTTGGTCTTGGGCCCATCCAGATTCATCGTGTCGAGAACCAGGATTCGCCCCTCGGCCAACCTTTGACTGAGAACACCCCTGAGCGCAGCGCGCCGGGCCTTCTTGTTGACCTTCATGACGTAGGAGCGGGGACGAGGCCCGAACACGGTGCCACCGGAACGCCACAGGGGTGAACGACGGTGTCCCGCACGTGCTCTACCCGTGTGCTTCTGCTTCCAGGGCTTGGCGCCAGTACCGGCAACCTCTCCACGTTCCTTGGTCTTGTGGGTACCACGACGACGACTGGCAAGGTAGGCCCTGACGACCTCCCAGACCAGATGCTCGTTGACTTCGTGGCCGAAGACGGTATCCGGCACCTCAATCTCGCCGACAACCGTGTTGGTCCAGTTTTTCATTTCAATCTTCATAGCGCGCTCCTCACCCCTGAACCTTGACGATGCGGATGTAGGAGTTCCGGGCGCCGGGCACGCCACCCTTGAGGAACAGGAGGTTCCGGTCGAGATCGACCTTGACCACCTTGACGTTCTTCACGGTGATGCGTTTGTTGCCCATCTGTCCAGGCATCTTGACGCCCTTGAACACTTTCGAGGGCCAAGCGGACTGACCGATCGAACCGGGCTTCCGATGCCAACCGGATCCATGAGACGCCCGGCCACCAGCGTGACCATGCCGCTTCATCACACCCTGAAACCCACGTCCCTTGGATTTGCTGGTGACATTGACCTCTTCGTCAACCGAGAAGATGTCCGCCAAGACCGAGTCTCCCGGCTTGCATTCACCATCGGCATCCAAGGGCACCTCACCCAACATCCGGGTCGGTGGAATTCCCGCCTCCTTGAAATGCCCCACAACTGGTTTGGGGGCATTACGACGCGGCGAAGACTCGACCAGCCCAATCTGGGCCGCCGGATATCCGTCCTTTTCGTCATTCTTGACCTGTACGACAACGCATGGCCCGGCCTCGATGACCGTGACCGGCACAACGCGCCCGTCATCATCGAAGATCTGGGTCATGCCCACTTTCTTACCGAGGATTCCGCGTACCATCTCCGGCCTCCCCTCAAGCCCCGTAGGCTTTGATCTCGACGTCCACACCAGCCGGCAATTCCAGCTTCATCAGGGCGTCGATGGTCTGTTGAGTGGGCTCGAGAATGTCCAGCAGGCGCTTGTGCGTGCGGATCTCGAATTGCTCACGACTCTTCTTGTTCACATGAGGCGAACGTAACACGGTAAAACGCTGAATATGGGTCGGCAGCGGAATGGGCCCGGCGATTCGAGCGCCGGTCCGTTGCGCGGTGTCGACGATTTCCGTCGCCGACTGATCCAGCAACCGGTAATCGTAGGCTTTCAGGCGAATGCGGATCTTTTCATTGGCCATGCTTTACTCCAGGATCTCGGTGATGGCGCCTGCACCAACGGTGCGGCCGCCCTCACGGATCGCAAAT
>CAYSHZ010000265.1:0-5445 GCA_964430905.1 uncultured Thermoanaerobaculia bacterium
CATGGCCTCCGGTCCCACACAATCCACCAATATCGATTACCGTCCCGTCCGGTCCCTCCTGAAGAAAGGTCAGCATGCCGGTCGTCAGAAAGGATGACCGGACCTGTTTAAACACCTCGGCCGTCGCAGACCGCACCAGAACTTCAGATTCCCGACCCACCGACACCTCGGGGTGCAGGAGTGTTTCCAGATCAATGAGAACAGGTGATGAGATTCCCGGAAGGACGTTGCCGACATGAAGATCTGAAGCACCCAGGATGTGGGCAAGGCAGGCGAGAACCCCGGCAGCCATGAACCAGCGGGAAAGGTCCTCCGCCTCGGTCAATTCCGGCTCTTGAATGACTTCCATCCAGCCGTATTCACCCCGAGGCACAACCCCTGGACGCTGGGGTATCGGATCCAGACCCTCAACCTCCAACCAGTCGAGGAACGCTGCAAACGCCCCCTCCATCTCCAATGACCGTGACTTGTAGACAACCTGCTCTCCACCCTCGAATGCCAGGACCGCTACCTGCCGCCCTCCGTGATGACGGTCCGAAAGCCCCGGCCGAATGCTGAGAAGGGAACCCAGGTCCCGGGTTCCCTTGAGGAAATCTCCCAGCACCTCCCAGTCATCGTCAGTACGATCAAAAAGATCGAGTGTTGTTACCTTCCACGTCGAAATCAGCCGATGAACCTGTCTGGCCAAAACCGGGAACTCCTCAAAGAGAGGTTCCAACCCATGATCGAGTTGCTCGCTGACCCAGTCGGAGAAAAAACCATTCCCCGATCTGTCATCCAACGCGGACAACTCTGCCGACCGCCGACGATTGAACTGGACATAGGCCGCTTCGGATCCCACCTCCCCAATCTGCTGCAGCAACTGCCGACTCAGGCACTCCAGGGCCCGGACAGAGATTCGTCCGGATTCTATTGCTCGATGCCGGGACACGGTGTCTGTCGCCTTGAGAATCCACGGTGCCCACAAGTCTATAAAGGCAACCCCAAGGTCCTCGGCCCATTGGGAATACGTCCCGAGAATACTGTGATCAAGGAGTCGTAACCCCGATCTGAGCCACCCTTGAAGCTCCTCGAACCAGCTTGCATCCCAACCCTGTGGTTCCGTGGGATTCGGCGTCCACGACAGTGCGTTGAGTACATCTTTCTCGCATAACCCGTCCCATGAGAGCCTCGCCTCAAAGAGTTCAGGATTGCCTCCGGCAACTGCCTTCCTCCACCGATCCACAACCGCCCGGGCGAATGCCCTTTCGGACGACGAGCCGGCCGGCGTCGAATTCCGTCTCCAGGCATGCAGGCGTTCGAACAGAGTCAGAAACCGCGCGTCAACTCCGAGATCAGTCAACATCGTTTGACCCACACGACCGCTTAACGTCGAAATTCCACATTTCAGAACATCCCAGTATCCCCTGCAGTCTCAAGACAAAAAAACAGCCACTCGCCGAATAACGGCGAGTGACCATGGTGTGCGAACGCTGCCTCGGGTGTTCGGGCACAGCGTTTCTAGAACAAGCTAGCTTTGGTTGTGATCTCGACGTGCGTTCCAATACCCTTGATGTCGTTGCAGGTATAGCCACCGCCACCCTTACCACCAGCAACCATCTCGAGGTCCGCATCGGACAACTCGGCGCCCTCCTGAGGAACGTAGGGCAGAACCATGTGAATCATGTCCGCAGTGTCCTCGATGACACTGACGTTCAGCGATTCTGGCAACTCTTGGCCCAACTGCATTCCGACAACCTTCTTGGGGTCCGCCAACAACGCCTTCTTGTATTCCGGATTCTTTGTTGCAAAGTTTGAAATCAGATCGTTAATCTCGCCTCGGGACATTTCTACCATGATGTTCTCCTTTTTTTCACCCGTTTGGGCTGTCGTATTCGCACGGGACCTAACCAAAGCAAACACCATGCCAACCCAAAAAGTCAGCAAGAACAGGTCTTTTGATGATTTCTTTCATTCACTTCATGGAGCCTCGGCTCCATTTTCGGAGCGAGTCTTCCATATCAGGTCCAAACAGACCTTACGATGATCCTCCAGAGACACTACCGCGGCCTCCGTGGCGGCTTGAGCTTGTGGTGCCGCAGAAAATCCATGAACCGCTGATAGTCCTCCTCGGGAAGTCCAAAGAGCTTCAGCAAACGCCGATAGGATCCGTCAACCCGGGTCAATCCCCAGGCCACCGCCGATCTCACCTGGTCGCGATTGAGATCTCGGTTCATGAAGCGCCCATGAATCGTCGACCAAAAGTCCCCCTGATTAAGAGCCATCTGGCGAATCGCACTATCCTCGACCCTCCGGGCTCGCTGGTGACCCTCGGTCTCAATCAGCGAAATAAACGCCTCAGGTTCGATGATTTCTCCTGAAGAGAACGCATATCCCGACGTCACGACGCTGAAGAGTTCCCGGATATTCCCCGGCCATGAATACCCACTCAGGAGTTGCAGGGATCTCTCGGAAAAGGACTTGGAGATTCCATGACGCTGCCGCAACTGGTCGAGAAGAAACTCAACCAAAAGCATCCAGTCGTCTTCGCGATCCCTCAGCGGCGGAAGATTCAAGTGGAAGTACCGCAGACGAAAAAAGAGATCACCCCTGAAATGTTCCCCGAGGCCGGATGCCGACAGGGTCCGATTGGTCGCAGCAATCACCCGAACGTTGACACGACGGGGCGTGTTTGAACCCAACGGCGTAAACTCACCCGAGGACAGGGCACGCAACAACATCAACTGCGCTCCCATATGCAGATCTCCAATTTCATCAAGGAAGATCACACCACCATCAGCCTCTTCGAAACAGCCCTTCCGGTCAGCAACCGCCCCCGTGAAACTCCCACGCTTGTGTCCGAACAATTCGCTGACCGTCAGATTGCCATCCTGAAACTGGGGACAGTTGACGGCAACGAAAGGGCCATCCCTTCGTGGACCCAACAGGTGGATGGCCTGCGCCAGGCTATCCTTGCCCACGCCACTCTCTCCGGTCAGGAGAACCGGCTCGTCAAAACCCGCGACCATGGTCGCCCTTTCCAGAACCGCCTCGAGGCCGGAAGACTGCCCAATGATGGTCACGGCCCGATCCCATCCCAACAGCTCTCCCGACAGGTCGAAGATTCGCCGCCCCCCAGGGCTGAGAAAACGCGGGTCCACCATCGGTCCGACCCCTCCGTGACGTGGCGCGCCGATCATCACCATGGGAAACCACCCAGAATCACCTGTTGACCCACGGCACTCCGTGGGCTACTTTTGGATGACGAATGGACGACGACCGAAGAGAGAGGATTGACATGACCGACTCCGGGACCCCACAGTCGATTGGCAGCAACGAGTTCTCCTGCAGCTTCCGTCCGGGAGAGAGGGTTTTCGACGAAGGTCAAAACGGTACCGACATGTTCATCATCCAGGACGGCCAGGTCGAAATTCTCAAAGCTGTCGATGGGAAGGAACTCAGGTTGGCACTCCTCGAAGAAGGTGATTTTTTCGGAGAGATGGCCATTCTCGAGGACCTCCCCAGGACGGCCTCCGCACGAGCGGTCACCGACTGTACCTTGGTTCGAATCGACCGCAGCACCTTCGATCAACTGGTCAAGCACGACTCGGAAATCGCCATCCGCATGCTGCGAAAGCTGAGCTTCCGGCTCCGGGAAGCAGGACCCACACTGCTTGATGGTGTTGCCGAAGCGCCCGTTCAACAACGGGAAGCCCAGGAAAAGGTCATTCTGGAGCCCAGGGGTTCCGCCCCGGGACAACCCCGCCTCGTCAGCCACGAGTCCGGAGTGGAGGCACCCCTCTCCCCTTCCGGCTCGACAACCATCGGAAGATTCGACTCTTCGACCGGTCTTCACCCGACGATCGACCTCAAGTCTTTGGACCACAAGAGGTCCACAAGCCGCCGCCACGCCGTCATCGAGCAACGCAAGGGATCGTTTTTCCTCAGGGACGAGGTTGGAGCAGCCAATGGCACCTTCGTCAACGGCACCCGATTGCAGCCCGGTGCCGCAGTCGAGATTTTCCAGGGAGACATCCTCCAGTTTGGGCTCGTTGAAATGGAATTCCGCCTGGACTGACGTTCCAGCCCCTGGTGGTCCCAAGCCACCTTGACCCGCAAGATTGGGAGAAAGAGATCCAATCAACCTGTCCCCTCCGCCCGATGACGTTCGGCACCTTTTCGAAGCAACCGGGCCACCAGAACGGCCAAACGGTCGATCCGTTCCTCGACAAGCAGCTCACTGACCGCATCTTTTCGACTCTCCCTGACACAACACAATCGGGCCAGGCCACTGAGAGACAGGGCACCGGCGACGCTGCGCTGGGCCGCGCACACAACCAACCGGCCACCGACCGATGCCAGTCTCTTCGAAAGCATCAACAAGGCCCTGAAGGCATGGCTCGATGCTGCGGTCGTCTTGGCCAAATCGATGACGATCAGGTGATGTCCCTCGTCCATCAACGCCGATACGGTTTCCGAGAACTCCACCGATGTCGTCTCATCCAGTTCACCTTCCGGCTGGACGACCGAAATGCCCTGTTCGGTGACGCTGTGAATTTCAAATCGCACGCCAAATCACCGCTCAGAAGGAGATGATCAGGCCGGCCACGAGGCTTCCCTGACTCAGACTGTCGTCATAACGATAGACGTAACTGCATGTTCCGGTGCAATCCCGATGCTCCCACTCCAACAACGCTGAGTTGTTTTCATCGGTCTCGGTTCTATTGAACCGGGCCTCGAGGAGAAACCCAAGCCGGGATGACAGCTCCATTTTGACGCCGACACCCAGGCCATAGGTCAGGGCAGTCTCGTCCGGAAGAGGTGTCTTTGAGTCAATCTTGGACTGCCCGGCTGCAATCACCACGTAGGGACGGGTCGGTCCTTCCATCAGGTGCCACACCAGACCCAACTGCCAGGTCGTTACATCGGTATCCAGAACGCCGGTCGCTTCCGCGGGGATAAACCCAGCCGGTTCTTCTCCAAAGAGACCCTTGTTGTCCTTGAACTCGGTGTCCTGCCAACTGAACATCAACTCCAGTTCGAGAGCCGGAGTCATCAAGAAGCCCAACCGGAAACCCAACTCGCCGTTGGTTGCCAGATCGACGTCGTATACGCCCGGCTGAAACGCGTTCTCCTCAAGAACCACCAACCCTCCCCACCGATATCCTACGGTCGGCGTCAATTCGAACCTACCCTCTTGGGCCGAAACACTCAGCGAAGCCATCAACACAATGAAGAAAACAAGCCGTCGCATTTTTCCCCCTTGCCATTTTCCAATGTTGTCGGCCCCAGTATACAACTGGAAAGCAGGATTCGGGCAATAGGAGAGGGAAAAACCGGTCACGGTGACTGGAGATACAACGTACGACACAAGGGATTCAACTCAGCTCGCTGGTTCGAGAGGAGCCATTAAGGCCTCAGCTCGTTCGGGAGGCCACTACCGCTTTCCATTGCTTCCCCGGGCCC
>CAYSHZ010000266.1:0-5441 GCA_964430905.1 uncultured Thermoanaerobaculia bacterium
TCCCAAACACGCCTCCTTCGGTTGTCAATCCTCACCCTGATAGACTCGGGTACGAGTCGAGACAACAATGCCGCAACGAAAAATTCCGTCGCCGAGCGAGATCCATTCCTGTGGTTCTGAATTGCCCGGGTTGCTGAGTTCCCGCTTCCGTTACTTTCGGAAGAGAATTTACACCGGCTGTGGACGACTCCTTATCGTTGGGTTGTTCCTGGCGATTACGCCGGAATTCGCAGGCGCGGACACCTTCGACGATTTGCGCCTGATGCTCGACCGGGGCCGGTATCCGGATGCCGTCTCGGCGGCACGAAAGAACCTCGCAGAGATTAAGGCTGTTTCCCGGAAGGAGACGCCTGCCCTGGCCCACAGTTACGAACTCCTGGCCGAGGCCCTGATCCGCAATGGCGAAAGCAGAAACCCTGAGACCGCCAGATTTGTCGACAGGGCCCTGGAGATCCGTGTGTCACTCCACGGCGAAAGCGGCCTCAAGACAACAAACGCTCTTTTGCTGCGGGGAATGCTGGATAAGGAGTTGGGCAATATCGACTCCGCTCGGCAGCGCCTCGAGACGGTGGCCGCCATCCGCGAACGAGAGCCGGGATCCTCTGATTTGGACCGTGCACATGCTTTGAATGAGCTGGCGTCGGTTCACATGCGTCAGAGGAACAACGATGCGGCCTCGGAGCTCTTCCTGAGGGCTTCCGAAATCATCGAGACCTCCCTCGGGCCGGATCATCCCGAAATGGCATTGTCCCTGTTGGGTATGGTCGAGGCACTCTCGGGAGCGGGCTTCCCCGGCCAAGCCAAGCCCCTTGCCGACGAATGCATCGGAATTCGGAAACGGGTCCTCGGCCCGGACCATCCGTTGACGGCACAGTCCATGCTCTCGCTGGCCTTGATCGAACGCCGCCTCGACAATCCCGGCCGTGCCGAAGACCTGACCCGCGACGCGCTGGACATCATCAACCGCAGTCTGGGACCGGACCACATCAGGTCAGCAGGCCTTCTGAATTTTCTCGGCACCCTTCGCAGAGACCAGGGGGACTATGTCGAGGCACGGGATCTGTACCAGCGGGTCCTCGGCCTGTTTGAAAAATACTTCGGCCCGAACCACGCCTATGTCGCCGGTACCCTTAATAACTTGGCCATCGTCTATAGGCTGACGGGGGATTTCTCCTCCGCCCGGACTGCCCTTGAACGCAGCCTGGAGTTGCGTGAAGAGCTCTTCGGCAGGAACCACCCGTTGGTTGCGCAGTCCTTGACCAACCTTGCCGGAGTCCTGATCCACGAGGATCGACAGATCGAGGCCATCCCTCTGCTTCAACGGGCACTGAGAATCCAGGAAGCGGCCTTTGGCCCAAACAACCTCCGGCTGGTGAACAGCCTGAATGACCTGGGCCTGGCCCTGCGCGAAGCTGACGATCTCGAGGCCGCCTCTCTGGCCCTGGCACGAGCCACCGCAATCATCGAAACAGAACTCGGCCCTCATGGCAGGAGAATCGCCGATCTCATCAATAACCAGGCGCTGATCGCCCACCAGCAGGGTAATCTTGGAGAAGCCCGTGCCGGCTTCACCCGGGCGCATTCTCTCTATCTCGAGAGCTTCGGCGTTCACCATCCAAAGGTCGGCCTGATGCTCTTCAACCTGGCCAGGGTCGAAAGCGACGCCGGCAATCCTGAAGTCGCTTTTGATCTGGCCCTCAGGGCCGAAAGACAGGGTCGGGAACACCTGCAACTGACTGCCGCCGCCCTGTCGGAAAGGGAGGCTCTCGCATACGCCTGGCGTCTCAAGGCACGTATCGACCTGGTGATGCACCTTGCCGGCGATTGCCACCAATGCTCGAACCGGGCATGGGATCGTCTCATCAGATCCCGGGGCCAAATCCTCAGGGAACTGGCTCTTCGGCGACACGATGCAGATCCGGGTGACCTTGAGACCCTGAATCTACTCGCCAGACTCGAACAATCCTCGGGTCTTTTGTCCAGACTGACCCTTCGGGGCCCAGGGAAGGAAACAAACGAGGCCTATCGGGGAAGAATCGAGGCGACTCGACTCGAGGTGGAACAACTGGAGCGAGAACTGGGCGCCTCAAGCGCGGCCATCAGCCGTGACCAGCAGCGAGACAGCCTCGGCCTTGCCGACGTCACCAACGCCCTGGCGCCCGGCGCCTCCCTGGTCGCCTTCAGTCGGTCTATTGCCTACCTGGAGACCATCGGGACCTCGATGCCCGACACCTTCGACTACCTGGCCCTGGTCATCGGTTCCGATGAGACGACTCCGAACATCATCAATCTGGGCCCGGCGGACGAGATCGATCACCTGGTATTTCGGTGGCAGGCCGAGGCCTCCTCCGCCGGAAGCGAGGACGACTACCGCCGTGCCGGCGCAGCTCTCAAACGCCGGATCTGGGATCCGGTTGCCGAACTTTTCGGCGAAAGTCCGGTCGTGTTCGTTGTGCCGGATGGCAGCCTCAACCTGGTCAACCTGGCCGCTTTGCCCACCGAGGGGAGTCACTACCTCGTCGAGGACGGGCCGCTGATCCACATGCTGAGTTCAGAACGGGCCCTGGTTCCCCGGGCGCCTGTCGAGGCGAATGACGACCGACCCCAGATGTTGGCCCTGGGTAACCCCGATTTCAACGCCGGGAGGGGAGACGTCACCGGGGGCACGACCACTGAAGGCCTCGCGACCTATGCCCGCTGGTCCGGGAGTCCGGGAAGCAGTGTCGAACCGATGTTTTTTCAACCGCTTCCGGCGACTGCCGTCGAGATTGAAACTGTTCTTGCGCTCTGGCGGGAGGTCAACGGTGACGATCCCTCAACGACGACGGTCCTCAGTGGAACGCAGGCCACAGAGGCCCGGTTCAAGGAAATGGCCCCTGGGAGGCAGATCCTCCACCTGGCTACCCACGGCTTTGTTCTCGGTGGCCCCCGACGCCAGTCCACGGCCTCCGGACGCGGCGTCGGTGGGCTGGCGCCCGCAGACCAAGGAGTTTCAGCTGAGGAAGGAGGATCGGAGGAGGTGGAGAACCCCTTCCGGCTTTCGGGACTGGCCCTTGCTGGGGCCAATGTCCACAGTACCGCAGACCCTTCAACCGAGGACGGTATTTTGACCGCCCTCGAGGTTGCCAACCTCGACCTCTCCGGCGTTGAGTGGGCGGTGCTCTCCGGCTGTGAAACCGGCATCGGCAAGACCATCGCCGGCGAAGGGGTCTTCGGCTTCCGAAGGGCCTTTCGCATCGCCGGGGCACGCACAGTCATCATGAGCCTCTGGCCGGTCGAAGACGCGGGCGGCAGGGACTGGATGGAACAGCTCTATCGTTCCCGGCTGATCGACGGCATGACGACCGCCGAGGCCGTCCGTCACGCAAGCCTCAGTATCCTCAAGAACCGTCGACGGAAAGGCCTGAGCACCCATCCCTTCTTCTGGGGTGCCTTCGTCGCCTCCGGGGACTGGCGGTAGCCTTACCCCGCATTTCTCGTCCCTGTTCTTCATTTGTTACGGTGAACTCAGGCTTGAGATGATCGAAGAATCCAAAGTGGCTGCCACTGCCGGGCCCGTTCCCCTGGCGGGGAGACCGCGGGTTGACCTGGGTCACCGGGAAGGACGGGTTAGAATGATGATCATGAAGACGTCACCCACGGGGCCGTTGGCCTTCCTGATTCAGAGATTTCTGCCGCGACTGAAGTTTCCCTGGTTGTTTGTGATGTTGGGAACGATCTTCCTGGCAGACCTGATCGTTCCCGACTTTCTGCCTTTTGTCGACGAGGTCATGCTGGGCCTGCTGACCGTGTTGGTGGGATCGTGGAAGACCCGGCGAGAACCGCAGGAAGAGGTGTTGCCGCCCAAGGATGTCACAGATCTTGGGTCAGACAGCAACGCTTGAAGATTGCCTGAGTTGTAGACCCAGGGGTCTCGGTCTGGGATGGTAACCAAGATCTCGATCGGTACCGTTGCGCACCCTGAAGGATGCGCCTACACCATTCATTCCAGCGGTGACGATGACCGACCAGTGCAGGCGGGTCGCAGGTCCCGCACCGGAACTCTTCAACCCTTCAACTCTTAGACCCTTCGACCCTTTTGATCCTCACAAACTCCGTGGTCTGGTCATCGCCTCGGGTGAGAGTATGGAATCCAGTTGGGCCTCGTCCAGGTCGCCGGCATCAAGGAGAATCCGCCTGACTGGTTTGCCGGTTTCAAGGGCTTCCTTGGCCACGGCCGAGACTCGTTCGTAGCCCAAGATCGGAACAACCGCGGTGACGATGCCGATTGAGTTTTCGACCATATCGCGGCAGTGCTGCTCGTTGGCCGTGATGCCCCGGATACAGCGTTCGGTCAGGGTCTCGACCGCCGCCGTCATCATGTCCAGGCTCTCGAAGAGGTTGAAGGTCAGGACCGGCTCCATGACGTTGAGCTGCAGCTGTCCGGCCTCCGCCGCCAGCGTGATCGTCAGATCGTTGCCGATCACCTGGAAGGCCACCTGGTTGACGACCTCGGGGATCACCGGATTGACCTTGCCGGGCATGATCGAAGATCCCGGCTGCATGGCCGGCAAATTGATCTCGTTGAGACCGCAGCGCGGACCGGATGACAGCAGACGAAGATCGTTGCAGAGCTTCGAGAGCTTGACGGCGATTCTCTTGAGGGTGCCGGAGAACATGACGAAGGCGCCGGTGTCCGGGGTTGCCTCGACGAGATTTTCGGCCAGGCGCAGGTCGAGGTCGGCGATGCGACACAGTTCGGCAGTGGCCATCTCGGGGTATCGGGGATCGGCGTTGATTCCGGTGCCGATTGCCGTGCCTCCGAGGTTGATTTCCAGGAGGAGTCTGGAACTCTCTTCCAGTCGGGTGACATCTTCGGCCGTCGTCACTGCCAGGGCTTCGAACTCCTGGCCCAGGGTCATCGGGACAGCGTCCTGGAGCTGGGTCCGGCCCATCTTGAGAACGGAAGAAAACTCCTCGGCCTTGTCGCTGAGAGCCTCCGACAGTGTCCGAAGGGCCGCGCCGAGATCCCGCTGTTTGAACACCGTCGCCAGTCGAACCGCGGTGGGGTAGGCGTCGTTGGTCGACTGGCCCAGGTTGACATGGTTGTTGGGGTGGCAGAAGTCGTACTGGCCCCGCTGATGGCCGAGGAGTTCCAGGGCGCGGTTGGCGATGACCTCGTTGGCGTTCATGTTGGTCGAGGTTCCGGCGCCGCCCTGGACGACATCGACGACGAAGTGGCCGTGCCAGTTGCCGTCGATGATTTCCCGGCAGGCGGTGTCGATGGCCTGGGCGATGTCATCCGGCAGCAAGCCAAGCTGGTGATTGGCCTTGGCGGCCGCCTGCTTGACCATGGCCAGGGCCCGAATGAGGTGGGGGAAGTGGGCGATACGGATTCCGGTGATCGGGAAGTTTTCGATTGCCCGGAGTGTCTGGACGCCGTAGCGGGCATCTTCGGGCAC
>CAYSHZ010000267.1:0-5417 GCA_964430905.1 uncultured Thermoanaerobaculia bacterium
GCAAACACCCTGCGGGCCTACCTGGAACCCACATTCACTTCCTGGATCCGGTGGAAGGCCAGGGCGTGCCGTGGTACATCGGGTATCAGGACGTCGTTGCCATCGGCAAGCTCTTCGAGACCGGCGTCTTGAATGTCGACCGTGTGGTGGCACTCGGAGGACCGGTGGTGACGAGGCCCCGGCTCCTGAAGACCCGGGTCGGTGCCTGCATTGATGAATTGGTTGCCGGAGAGCTCAAGGGTGATGATCTCAGAGTGATCTCGGGGTCGGTCCTCTTCGGCCGGGTGGCCGCAGGCGATATCTGGGGTTACCTCGGTCGCTACACCAACCAGATCTCGGCATTGGAAGAAGGTCGGAAGCGACATTTCCTCCGTTGGATCATGCCTGGTTTTGGTGTATTTTCGACGGTTCGCGCCTATGGCGCAGGCTGGATCGGAAAGAAGTCATTCGACTTCAACACCTCGACCAACGGTGGTCACCGCGCGATGGTGCCGATCGGAATGTTTGAGAAGATCATGCCGCTGGACATCATGCCGACATTCCTCCTGCGTGCTCTCTCAATGGATGACATTGAACGGGCGGAGGCCCTTGGATGCATGGAACTTGACGAGGAAGATCTGGCCCTGTGCTCATTCGTCAGTCCGGGCAAGGAAGACTTCGGAACCCATCTCCGCAGAAACCTGACAACGATCTGGAAGGAGGGATGATGCGTATGCTTCGCTCTTTCCTCGATAAGCAGTCACCGCTCTTTGAACCGGGCGGCAAGTTGGAAAAACTCTATCCCCTCTGGGAAGCCATCGATACCCTGCTGTATTCGCCGTCGTCGGTCAGCCGGGGAACGATCCACGTTCGAGACGGGCTGGACCTCAAACGCATGATGGGTGTCGTTGTCTTCGGTCTGCTGCCGATCGTCTTCATGGCGATGTACAACGTCGGGCGTCAGGCACACGTGGCCATCGCCGCCGGCGCCACGCCGCTGGACGGATGGCAGACAACACTCTTTCAGGCGATGGGATTTGACTTCACCAACGCCTTGTGGCCGAACTTCGTTCACGGCGCCATCTACTTTCTGCCGATCTTCATCACCTGCTTCGCCGTTGGTGGCCTGATTGAGGTCCTGTTCTCGGTCGTGCGCAAGCACGAGGTCAACGAGGGCTTCTTCGTCACCGGCTTCCTTTTGCCCCTGACGCTGCCGCCGACGATCCCCTTGTGGCAGGTTGCCCTGGGTACAGCCTTTGGCGTCTTCATCGGCAAGGAGATCTTTGGTGGAACGGGGATGAATGTCCTCAATCCTGCTCTGGTCTCCAGGGCCTTTCTGTTCTTCGCCTATCCGGCCCAGATCTCCGGTGACGCACCGTGGATCGCGGCCAACTTCGTCGGGGTGGACGGTTTTTCGGGGGCAACCTGGCTGAGCCGCGCCGCGACCGAGGGCGCCTCGGCGTTGGGTACGCTGGGGTCCGACGCCTGGCGTGACGCTTTCTTCGGTTTTATCCCAGGTTCAATGGGAGAGACGTCAACGCTGCTGTGTATCGTTGGCGCCCTGATCATCGTTGCAGCCCAGATCGGGTCATGGCGGACGATCGCAGGGGTCACCCTGGGAACCTTCGGCATGTCCTTCATTCTCAACCAGGTGGGATCGGACACCAACGCGATGTTTGCTCTGCCCTTTTACTGGCACATCGTTCTGGGCGGCTGGGCCTTCGGTACGGTCTTCATGGCCACGGATCCCGTATCATCGTCCTTTACCGACAAGGGCAAGTGGATCTATGGATTCTTCATCGGAGTGCTGGTCGTTCTGGTGAGAGTGGTCAACCCCGCCTATCCCGAGGGCATGATGCTCGCCATCCTGTTCATGAACATGTTTGCACCCCTGATCGATCATTTCTTCGTTCAGGCCAATATCAAACGGAGGGCTGCACGCCATGAAGCAGCACAGTAACGCCTATATCATCGGCTTCGCCGCAGGGGTGTGTCTCGTCTGTTCGATCTTTGTGGCGACCTCGGCGGTCGCACTCAAGGAGCGGCAGGAGCAGAACAAGGTTCTGGACCGACAGAAGAAAGTTCTGATTGTTGCCGGACTGATGGAGGAAGGTCAGTCGATCAGTGCCCAGGATGTTCAGACACTCTTTGACGAAAATATCAAGATCCGGGCCATTGATCTGGAAACCGGGGACTTCGACGATTCCATCAACGTCGAAACCTACGATCAAAGGAAGGCAACCAAGGATCCATCACTGAGTCGCAGGGCGCCGGCGAACAATGCCGGTATTCCGCGACAGCCTCTCAGGGTGTTGATCTACGAACGGGTTGATGGGGATGATGTCGTTCTCTTGATCCTTCCGATCGAGGGCAAGGGTCTCTGGTCCACCCTCTACGGATTTTTGGCCTTGGCGCCCGATACAAAGACCATCGAGGGCCTGACGTTCTACGAGCACGGTGAGACACCGGGACTCGGGGGCGAGATTGACAATCCCCGTTGGAAGGGCCTGTGGAAAGACCGGGTGGCCTTTGACGATGAGGGCAACCCCGAGATCGAAGTTATCAAGGGTGCTGCCGGGCCTCCGGACACCGATCCCCACCGTGTGGACGGACTCTCCGGAGCGACGTTGACCGGCCGCGGTGTCACACATCTGATCCAGTTCTGGCTGTCGAATGATGGTTACGGGCCGTTCCTCGAGAAATTCCGGGCCGAAAGGAGCGCAACATGAAGGCCGCACACAAGAAAGCGCTGCTTGACCCACTGGTGATTGACAACCCGATCGCCGCGCAGGTGCTGGGTATCTGCTCGGCCCTGGCCGTGACGACCAAGCTGGAGACCTCGGTTGTGATGTCGCTGGCGGTCATCGCAGTGGTGTCTCTTTCAAACCTTTCGGTGTCGTTGATCCGAAACTACATTCCGCCGTCGATTCGAATCATCGTCCAGCTGACCATCATCGCATCGCTGGTCATCGTTACTGACCAGGTTCTACAGGCATTCGTCTTCGATATCTCCAAACAGTTGTCGGTCTTCGTCGGACTGATCATCACGAACTGCATCGTCATGGGGCGGGCGGAGGCATTTGCAATGCAGAATCCTCCGATTGATTCGTTTCTCGACGGCATCGGAAACGGTCTGGGCTACTCTCTCATCCTGCTGATTGTTGGATTTTTCAGAGAGTTGTTCGGCTCGGGCAAGCTGTTTGGACACTCGGTGCTGCCCCTGGTCACCGAGGGTGGCTGGTATCAGCCCAATGGATTGATGGTTCTGGCCCCGGGAGCGTTTTTCCTGATCGGTATCCTGATCTGGCTTCTGCGCACCGCCAAGCCTGAACTGAGGGAGAACTGAGATGTTTGAACACTACCTCAGCCTCGCCGTCAAGGCGATTTTCGTCGAGAACATGGCCCTGGCCTTTTTCCTGGGCATGTGTTCGTTTCTGGCCGTATCCAAGAAAGTTGATACCGCCCTGGGCCTTGGCGCCGCGGTCACCTTCGTTCTGACCGTGACGACGCCGATCAACTACCTGCTCTATACCTATCTGCTCAAGGAAGGGGCGATGAGCTGGTTGGGTCCGCAGTTTGCGACAACCGATCTGGGTTTCCTGCGCTTCCTGGCATTCATCGGCTCGATCGCGGCATCCGTCCAGATCGTGGAGATGGTGCTGGACAAGTTCGCACCGGCTCTCTATTCGGCCCTGGGGGTCTTCTTGCCCTTGATCGCCGTCAACTGCGCAATTCTGGGTGCTTCGCTCTTCATGGTTGAGCGGGACTACACCTTCGGAGAGTCGGCCGTCTACGGTCTGGGCTCGGGCATCGGCTTCTGGCTTGCGATCGTCGCCCTGGCGGCCCTTCGCGAGAAGATGCGCTACTCCAACGTGCCGGCGGGACTTCGCGGTCTCGGCATCACCTTTATCGTTACCGGTTTGATGGCCATCGGATTCATGGCCTTCGCCGGTATCCAGTTGTAGGGAGGGCCGCCAATGACAACAGTCATTCTCGGCGTCGTCGTCTTCGTCCTTGTCGTCGTGGCACTTGTGATGGTGCTGATGTTCGCCAAGTCCAAACTTGTGTCGTCAGAGGACGTCACCCTGACCATCAACGAGGACCCGGACAGGGCCGTCGTCGCTCCCGCGGGCGATACGTTGCTCAATACGTTGTCCAACGCGAAGATCTTCATTCCCTCGGCCTGCGGAGGCAAGGGTACCTGTGGAGTCTGCAAGGTCGAGGTCCACTCCGGTGGCGGAGCGCTGCTCCCGACCGAGACTGCCCATATCAGTCGTGGCGAGGCCCGTCAGGGGACACGGTTGGCATGCCAGGTCAAGGTCAAGCAGGACATGGACATCGAGATGGATCCGGCGATCTTCAGTGTCCGCAAATGGACGTGCAGGGTCCGCTCGAATCACAACGTCGCGACCTTCATCAAGGAGCTGATTCTGGAATTGCCCGAAGGCGAGGAAGTTCCCTTCAGGGCCGGTGGATATATTCAGATCGAGGCACCGCCCCACGTCGTCAACTACAAGGATTTCGACATCGAGGACGAGTACCGGGAAGACTGGGACAAGTACGACATGTGGCGGTACGTTTCCAAGGTCACAGAGCCGGTGATGCGTGCCTATTCGATGGCGTCTTTTCCGTTGGAGAAAGACATCATCATGCTCAACGTCCGCATTGCCTCGCCTCCGCCCAACAAGCCGGATGTGCCACCGGGTCTGATGTCGTCCTATATCTTCAACCTCAAGCCCGGGGATGAGTGCATCATTTCGGGTCCCTTCGGCGAATTCTTCGCACGTGAGACCGACAACGAGATGTGCTTCATCGGCGGCGGCGCCGGCATGGCGCCCATGCGGTCCCATATCTTCGACCAGTTCAAGCGCCTCAAGACCAACCGCAAGGTGACCTATTGGTATGGTGCGAGGAGCCGTCGGGAGAGCTTCTACGAGGAAGATTTCAATGAGATCGCCGCGGAGTTTCCCAATTTCTCGTGGAATCTGGCTCTGTCGGAGCCCCTGCCCGAGGACAACTGGGACGGTCATGTTGGGTTCATCCATCAGGTCGTCTACGAGAACTACCTCAAGGACCATCCGGCGCCCGAGGACATCGAGTACTACATGTGCGGCCCGCCAATGATGAATCAGGCCGTGATCAACATGCTGCTCGACCTCGGTGTCGAACCCGAAAACATCATGCTGGATGATTTCGGGGGGTAGGAACCGACGCCAGCCCGAAGGGCTGCCGAGCCGAAGGCTCGGACCCGCGAAGCGGGTAGCGTGGGCACAGAACCGACGCCAGCCCGAAGGGCTGCCGAGCCGAAGGCTCGGACCCGCGAAGCGGGTAGCTCAGGCGCTTGCACAATTCAGGGATATCCGGGCGGGGATAAACCCCGCCTCTACGTTTTTCTTTGTAGGGGAGGGGTTTATCCCCTCCCGTTCTTCGACCGCTCG
>CAYSHZ010000268.1:0-5392 GCA_964430905.1 uncultured Thermoanaerobaculia bacterium
CCTTGGATTTTTTGTTATCAATCTCATCGTATTCAACCGACCCTTCGGTTTCCACAGTCAGCAGGTTTTGGGTTCGTTTGACTTTTCGGAGTTGCCCCACCACTACCTGGAACGATTCACCTCCATGTACCTGAACCTCTTGAGGACCTTTCCAGTGGTCTTGGTCTTCTTTGTCTCGATCCCGCTTATCCTCAGCAAGTTCAGGAATAGTCCTCTCTTTGCGACATCGTTGTCGATCGTGTTCTTCCTGACTTTTTCCGTTCTGATCTTCCCCAACGATGGAGGAGGACAGTGGGGACCACGGTACTTTCTGATTGCATTTCCTCCGATTGCCGTGATTTTGGCATATTTTTTCAACGAGCTCGTCAAGAGAAAATCAACATTGCACAAGAGATTTTTTGGAACACTGTTTCTGCTGGCTTTCATCGTAGGGTTCCAGGTCAATTTCTCGGGCTCCAGAGAGTACCTGTTTACGGTCTATTACCTGAGAGCGAACCCGCTTCTTCATTACTTGCAGGACAGCGATGTTGAGAACATTGTTTCAGATACCCCTGTACCGATTGAACTTGCAACAATCTTCCATCAGAAGAATTTTTTCTATTCAGAAAACCTGCTGAGGGGTGCCGGACCGCTCATTGATGAATTTCTGAAACGAAGAATCTCCACTTTCTTTCTCATTACGGGGAAGGAGTCATGTGATTTTCCGGCTGAAATTCCAATGAGGAACGGCAAAAGAATTGGTCTCAAATATCGAGTCATTCCGGTGATCGGCTTATACCGTTTGACTCAGATCTCTGTTGTCAACCTGACCGAGGCGTCGATGATTCATCCTTCAGTGATTGGAGAATCTGAGGAAATGTTACAAAAATGAATCAAAAATAAACCACACGTTTCTTGAAGAATGACTTGACATGGTTGTTTCATTTTTGTATCATCGCGAGGCATTGGAGATGACCATGACACAGACCAACGAACCGACGCAGTGGGATTTCAGTACGGGAGAGTTGCCTTACAGGGATCAGCTCTACAAGAGTGCCTTGCGAATGACCCGGTCGGCCGAGGATGCGGAAGACCTGATTCAGGAGACCTTCCTCAAGGCCTTCAAGTATTACGGTCGGTTCGCCGAGGGCACCAATCTCAAGGCATGGTTGTTCAAGATCATGAAGAATACCTTCATCAACACCTACCGGAAACGCAAGCTCCAGCCGACCAAGGTGGATTTTGACGATGTCCGCGAGGGAATGGAGGAGACGCTGATGGAGCGGGGCTCAGCCGCCAACAGCAATCCCGAGGACGGTTTCCTCTTTGCCGAGGTTGACCACGAGGTCCGGGAGACCCTGGTCTCTCTTCCCTACGACTACAAAATGGTTGTCCTTCTGGCCGATCTTGAGGGCTTTGCCTACAAGGAAATCGCCGAGATTCTCGAGGTTCCGGTCGGCACCGTGATGTCGCGCCTCTACCGTGGTCGCCGAATGCTGGAACGTGCCCTCCTGAGTTTCGGCAAGCGTTACAACTACCTGATGGAAGCGCCCGAAAAACTCCGAGACGGCGAGATTGACGTCAGCGAGTATTTTGGTGCGGGTTCGCAACCGGCCCTGGTGTCCTGAGCTTATTCGTCGAGATTGATAACGGCCCGCGTCTGCGGGCCGTTTTTCTTGTATGATCACCCGTCGGAGACGACTGCGAAGGGTTGGAGGTTGGTGTGGATCAGCAACAATCGATGATGGTCATTGGCGGCCAGTGGGGTGACGAGGGCAAGGGCAAGGTCGTCGATCTTCTGTCCGGAGCGTTTGCGGCGGTCGTTCGATACAACGGCGGCCACAACGCCGGTCACACCGTCAGGGTGGGCGAACGACATTTTGCCCTCCATCTGGTGCCCTCGGGGATCATCCATCCCGGTTCTCGTTGTTACATGGGCGCTGGATTGGTCATTGATCCAACGGCCCTGGTGAAGGAAGTCGATAGACTGCAGAGCGAAGACATCGAAGTCGAGGGACGCCTCTTTCTGTCTCCGAGGGCCGCGATCCTTCTTCCGACCCACCGTGCACTGGACCTGGCCCGGGAAGGTCGTCGTGGCGCCGGCAAGATCGGGACCACCGGTAGAGGCATTGGACCTGCCTACCAGGACATCGCCCAGAGACGGTGTCTTCGTACCTGGATGCTCGCTGAGCCCGACACACTCAGGGACTCCGCCCGGACCGTCATGGAAGAACACAACGCCGAGCTGGTGAATCTGTTCGGCGCCGAACCCGTCGACCTCGACGGTGCCATCGATGAAGTCATGGCTGCGGCCGCAAGGCTGGCCTCCCTGATCCGGGAAGTCGGTCCGGAGATTCGCCGGCATGCCGATGGTGGCGAGGCGATACTCTTCGAAGGCGCCCAGGGTGTGCTGCTGGATCTCAATTTTGGGACCTACCCCTTTGTCACCTCGTCCTCCTGTCTGCCGGGTTTTGCCGCGGCCAGCTGCGGTATCGGTCCCCGCTACCTGGGGCCGGTCCTGGGCATCATGAAGGCCTACGCTACCCGAGTGGGGAGCGGGCCCTTTCCGACCGAGGACTTTGGCCCCGATGGTGACGGTCTCAGGAAACGAGGCGCCGAGTTCGGTACCACGACCGGCCGTCCGAGGCGCTGTGGCTGGTTCGACGTCGTTGCCGCCCGTCATGCCATCCAGACGGCGGGTATCGATGCCCTGGCCATGACCAAGATTGACGTGCTCGACGGAGTGAAAACCCTCAAGGTCTGCGTCGCCTACGAAGGTCCCGATGGAAAACTGATTGAGAATGTCCCTGCCGATGCCGATCTGTTGGCCGAGGTCACCCCGCGGTACGAGGAAATTCCCGGCTGGGATGGCGCGACCGAAGGTCTGGTCGACGAAGCCGCCCTCCCCGATGGGGCGAGGGCCTACCTCCAGTACCTCGAGGATCAACTCGGCGTACCGATCGCCCTGGTCTCAACCGGGCCCCGGCGTGAGGAGACCCTGGCTCGGGGATCTTCGCCTTTGGCCGTCAGGATCAGGGAAATTCTCGATCACGCTTGACCATTGCGCCGTTTTTGGGTATTTTTGCCGACCGGTGTGGGCCGTTAGCTCAGTTGGTAGAGCATCGGACTTTTAATCCGCAGGTCGCTGGTTCAAATCCAGCACGGCTCACCACCTCTACCTTTAAGATCGTTTCTGGGGTAGAATCCCGGTCGCCGGTATCGAATCGGCATGATGCAGAACACGACGACCCCATCGTCTAGGGGTAAGGACACCGGCCTTTCACGCCGGCAACACGGGTTCGATTCCCGTTGGGGTCGCCACTTAAATCGCTGCTTTCGAGCAGTTTAGCTCCGGTTCTTCCGGGGCTTTTTTCTCAGAACGCGATCGTCAGGCCGGCCGAGGCCTCGAACTGCCACAGGACGTCGTTCGAGAAACCGAACCAGCATCCATGTGGACCGCATCCCAGGGAGCCCCCGCCAGTTCCGACGAAATTGGCCAGCCCGCGGGCATCCAGTCTCAGGCCGAAGTGGTTGGACATCATGATCTTGACGCCGCCCCCGATCCCGGTCGAGAAGAACGTGTCCGACCCGGACCAGGGTGCCTTGGCCCTGAAACTTGTGGCGCCGACGGTTGCCGCCACGTAGGGCCGAACGTTGGGGTTGTAGCCAGGAAACTCGTGCATACCGCCGATCTGCCAGACGTCAACATCGAGATCGAGGCTGATCGGTTCGAAGCCGTAGGTTCTGGCTCCGGAATCATGCCGGCTCCAGTAGATCTCGACAAAGGAATCACCGAAGTGTCCCACGGGGATGTCGAGAGCAAGACCGTAGGTGGACCCGTCGTCCAGAGAGACCGATGTGCCGGACCAATAGTCATAGGCATCGCCCCCGAACTGATAGCCGATGAAGGGTGTGATTTCGAGGGTTTGTGTGGCGCCGGTGTTCGGCATGCACACGGCGATGACAACGAGAATCAAACTGTGGATGAGGAATCTGTTCATGGTATCTCCTTCAGACCCTTCGATCGTAGCAGGTGTCTGCTGGAGGTATCGTTCTATTGATTTCTTGAGGGGAACAGGGGCGTTAGTATCCTGATGCGGGGAGAGGACGCCATCTCGTGGCCCAACGTCGTTGTTGTTGGCGTGAGTGTTCAATTGACAAAGGCTCTAAACGGTGGGAAACTCAATCTCGATTTCTGGCCCCGTTTATTGTGATATTGAGGTGGAAGAATCCGGCTGATCTGATCCGGCTCTTCGGTGTTCCATCAGTGAAAGGAGTTGTTGTGTTTTCAATGAAGGGTAAATTTTTCAAAATAGTATTCGTTCTCGTTCTGATGGCAATGGCGGCTGCGCCGGTCTTTGCGGCCGAAGCGGTGGCGGACCCGAGTTTTGAGGGTGGCGTACCCAACGCGGATTGGACGCCGACATCAACGTATGGCGGCATCACGGGCTTTCCGTTGTGTGGTCCTGGCAACAGCTGTCCGATAACCGGCATCACGGTGACCGGCGATTGGATGGTCTGGATCGGAGGTTTAGGTACGGGAGTCACCAGCAGCGTGGAGCAAAGCGTGACGATTCCGGTGGCGGCAACGGATTTGACCCTTTGGGTCTACCGTGGCATTTGTGATGACCCTTCCGACACGCTTCATATCAGTCTCGACGGAACGGATATCGGTACGATAGTCTGTGATGCCGTCGATACTGCTTATGTTCAGCATACATTCTCGATTGTCGGCTTCAACGATGATGGCGCTCATAATCTGTATATCGGTGGGACTGTGGGTGGTACCAACGGCACGCACACTAACTTTTTCGTCGATGATGTCAGTATCAGTTCCGTTCCGGTCGAGCTGATGCAGTTTGAGGTGTTCTAGAAAGTTCCCATCCGGATTGTCCGGGTGGAGGCTGCGTGGTTCCCGAGGCGAAAATAAGTGATTTTTCGATTTTCGAGGAAGGCAAGGGGTTGCGCGGAGTCGTACTAGGGACATCGCGCTCCGCCCGCACGGGCGGGAATTAGAAAACAATCCGGCAAAGCTGGGACCAGAGAGTCATCAGCCACACAGTTTGCAATCGGATTTATTATCTGATTTATTGAACGGCGTATCCATCGAACCGCCGTTTCCAGACCAACCCAGGCACTCGAGACCGCAAGAGGGGACACTTTCGTCGGATTGGTGAACTGGGCCCTTCCAGGATTGCATCAACTGTCAAATGTCGGGTATACACTTGAGCCATGCAGAGATGGGCAGGGTTGGCTGGTTCCTCCATAAGGGCTGTGGTCGAGAGATTCTTTTTTCGTTTGGTCACCTTGTTGGCTGCCATGCTGGCCGTCTTTCTTGGTGTGTTTGTTCTTGGAAGTCTGGTCCTGAGGATGGCGGTTCCCATTGCGGAGCATCGGTTGGATCAGCGTTGGT
>CAYSHZ010000269.1:0-1854 GCA_964430905.1 uncultured Thermoanaerobaculia bacterium
GATATTCACTGTACTCAAAGGCTGCACCCTCGGCGTCAAACACGCCCCGCAGTGCCACGCCGGCATCGAAACGGCTGAGCAGCGCGTCGGAGATGACACCATCAGTGAAACTGTAGATGGCAAATAGGACATCGCTATCGCCGGTGGCGATGAAGTCCGTCATCACCCGATCCAACCCGTCGGTAGGGCTCATGTACTGCTCGACCCTGCTGCCCCCGACCAAGAACAGATGCGGCGTATTGTTGGTCTTGCTCCTGCTGAAACTCCCGCCCCACATCTCGTCGAACTCGATCGTATAGGCGATAGCCAGGGCGGCATCGTGAATGACAACGGCGTTCTCGGCGTTGAAATTCGATCCACTGTAGGTGGCGTTCCACGATCCGGTCCACACGACGTCATTGGTCTCGTCGCCATCCCCTGCATCAAAGACCGCAAACTTGTTGTGGGTGTTGGAGTGTTCCTCGTCGGGATCGGTTCTGACCTCGATGCCGGCGACCGTCAGGACATTGATGACCGGATCGAAGACCTCGTAGATCACCTGGACCTGAACGCCCCTATTGTGCGCTTCCACCAGGGCGTCGGCGACGTCCTCGTCAGTAAAGTTGGCAAAGCAGAAATCGATCGACGAGGTCGCCGCATTGATACGCTCAACCATACGATCACCGATGTCAGTCTGCACCGCGTCGACTCCGGTCGAGTAGGAGGTATCAACACTCTTGGAAAAATAGACGTCGACCTGACCGGAAGACTGCTCCGAAGGGCTGACGATCGTGATCGCGGGGCTGTTGACCGAGTCCGTACCATCACTTGCAACCGCGCGGACGTAGTACACCGTTGCCGACGACAACCCGGTCAGGACAGCCTCATGGGCTGTCGTCGAGTTGCCCAACCGAAGGGGATCCATCTCGAAGTCCATGGTCGTACCGTATTCAAGGACGGTTTCGCATGGGATATCGGTCGTCCAGCTGATCGTGGCGCCGCCCATTGCGACGTCGGTCTGAACGGGATACTTGACGAACTGTGGCCCCGAACCGAAAGTGATGTCACTGACAAATCGCGGCAAAATCTCGTACCCCAGGTACCACGGCCCCTCATCACCGGCGTCGTCATACTGTTTCATGACGCCGACCACGTTGAACTCTCCCTCGGGGACCGGGATGCCGGTATCAGGATCGATGTACATCATCGCCGTACCGGTATCATCCATCAGCGCGTAGTTACCCACATCCCAGGTCACACCGTTGAGGCGGATCAGTCGGGACTCGTTGGGCTCGGAATTGGTGTCGAAATCGTAGCTGTCCCGCAACTCGGCGCAGGTCAACACCACGGGCTCCGGCTGCGGCCGGTCCGTCCCGATCAATTCGACCGAGATCGGCGAAAGCTCCGTGAAGCCCTTGTAGGCGATGATCGTCCCGGTGACCTTGACCTCGTCACCGAGTTCATATGTCGCGATGGGAGTGTAGGCAAAGAGATTCATGCCGCCGGTCTCATCCTGGATGAAGACCTCGGTACGAGACGAGTTGAAGACTCCCGTGGGCGCCGTAACCACTCCCTGGATCGTGACGACCTGATCGAGCATCAAGGGGACGCCCATCGGGTCATTGAAATGAAGGTCCGAGATTGGGAGGGGATCCTCGGCTACGGCCACGACAGAAACCGCCAACAGGCAGGCGACAAGTAACAGATGAATCAAACGCATAATCACTCCTTATTTCCGATGACCTTTGGGGAAAGGCCACTCGCTCGTACCGCCGTTTCCCGGCACCAACCTTCACGGCGCCGAGCTTCCGGAATCGATCAGCGTCGGCGTCGGAACAGGAAGACAGCCCCGGCAATCAGCAGCAGGACCATGAT
>CAYSHZ010000269.1:1954-5368 GCA_964430905.1 uncultured Thermoanaerobaculia bacterium
AGCGTCGGCGTCGGAACAGGAAGACAGCCCCGGCAATCAGCAGCAGGACCATGATCGCTACGCCGGTTTCCGAAATCGTCGGAATGGGTTCTCCACCACCGCCTGACGGCTGATCTGCAGCAGTGACCAAGATATTACGAGCGACGTATCCCTCGGAACCACCGTCGGTCAACGACGTCAGAACCACCGTCAATTGCGATCCCGTCGTTGGGATGGCCGTTGAGAATGACTGAAAGTCGTTGTACAGAGTTGTACCGTTGACCGTCAGGGGATCGTCAAGATCCCGGGTCGTGCCGTCCGCCATGGTGTAGGTCATGGCGCCGTCTTCGTCGGCGACCGCCGTCAGGAAGGTCTGAGCACCGCCACCATCCACCTGGTAACTCCACTCGTACATGTCGTCCGCCTCGAAGTTGCCCATCGCCGCCAGGTCAACATGCAGTTCGAGGTTGTCTGTTCCGGAACTGATGTCGAAGACCCAGGTCGCGTGCAAGGGGGTCGTATTGTCGTTGTTGACGATATCGACAACACCGAAGAACTCATCGAAATCCGTCGCAGCATCGATGATACCGACCGCATCCGGTGGGTATCCCGCATTGGTATCGTCCACCAGGGTGTAGGGAATACTCTCCGACACGCCAACGGTGTACTTGTCGAACCCGTCTCCCGGACTCGAGAACGCCGGTGCGTCAGTTCCGAAGCTGACAAGATTCTGACTGGTGCTGGACACCAGATCCCATGCGATATCGTCTGCGCCCGCCTGACCCGCCACCAAACACAGGCTCAGTGCCACCACACATCCAACCAGAGAGACCGTTCCGATTTTCGTTTTCATGACTCCCCCCCCACCTCAGTCTTATTGGGCCTTCCGGCCCATCCGTTAACGATTTTTCCAACCCGGACAGCCGCAATTTTACCGACCATCGAGGCGGTTGAAGTATACCACCTCGACCGGGTTCCTTCCTTGGAACCGATGCTCCCGATTTCGAGTCTGGACCGGCGAAAAGTGCTCATTCGCCACCGATCAAGGTGTGACCGAACTCCAACCGTCTGTTGTTCCGTCTTCGAAGTCGTCAACGAAAATCGCCCCGCCACAACCCGTTCCCTCGAAGATGCAACTGACCCATTCGGGATGATCCACGAAGGGGTTCCGGTTGCCCTGGTGCTTGTAGACTGCCTCGTTTCGGGCGAGTTCGTCTGCAGACACAGGATCTGCCGCCGCCCACTGGAGGAGGACCGAGAGTCTGCCCATGTAGGCCGTACTCTCGTTCGATCCCGTCTGGGATGCAGCGATCAAAGAGGGGTCATCCGTCAGGATCAGATCGGGCTCGGCGGTGCCGACGAAACCGTGGGTTCCGCCCTCGTAACGGACGTCGAAGTACAGTTGTGCCCGAGCGACGTCCCCGCGCCTGCCGACCCACGCCTCCCAGGTCCCGGTTGCCGCCGTACCCGTCCCCCAGTCGGAGTTGCCGGGGTAGACGCCACTGCCGCCACCAGCATTGTTGTTGACGTCGGTCACATACTCGGCGCAGGATGCATCACAGGTGCCGTACGCCCGGTTGGAACGTGAGGAATTGTAGGAACCGTCCGCCAGCATCAGCATGTGGCAGTCCGTGTAGGGAGAGTTGGAGAGCGTATTGTCCGGAAAACCGAAACTCTTGGGCCACGTGTGTTCGCGATTGAGGGAACCGTCACCCTTTTCAACCGTCGAGTTTTTGTAGACGGTCAGAACGTTGTCTTCGTTGTTCGGATCCTCGTCCGCCTCGTTGAGGATGTCCCACACGTCGGTGCCCCCGGTCGTGTACTCGTGCCGGATGTGGTCCTTGATGACATTGTGGAGCGTACTGCGAAGGGTTGTCTGAGAAGCATCATCAACCGAAGCGTAATAGTCGCTCTGGGTCACACGATTGGCCAGTTCGAGAGTATTGTAGGCCTCTCCTGCCGTGATGGAGCCCGCAAAACCCGGGAGTCCGGCACCGTCGAAATCGTTGCGGATCCAGTCGGTTCCGGCGTCGGTATCGATGCCGGAATGGAAGCGTGACGCACCCAGGACCGGGGTCCCCGAACCGTCAAAACCAGGATCAAGGACCGTGCTCGTGTAGGCAAAATCCCCGGCATCACCATCTGTAACCGCAACACCGTCCGTAATTTCACTCCATGGCAGAGGCGAAGCATCAAAGGTGCCGTTGTCATCTGCATCGAGATCGTCACCGGCGGAACCAGTGAAATCCTTGACCAGCAGGATGGTCGTCGAGTTCCCCTCGAGGTTATCGCTCAAGAACCCGGTCGACCACGCGCCCCCACCCTTCGTCAGGCCGGCACGGAAAACGTTGTCGATCGTGCCCGCATCCTCCTGGTCACCATCGATGACAAGGACCCAATAATCCGTATAGAAGGTCTCCGGCATGCCAAAAACCTCGATATATTCGTGATCATCCGCCCCCGTATGATCCAGCACGAATTCGTTGATCATGGGATCTGCCGACGGGATCCAGTTGTTCACCGTTCCCGGTGTGTTGAAGGCCTCTCCGGGCGAAGTCGAGCCGGTCAGACCAGGGATGCCGTCTCCAAAGAAGTTGTTGCGCCGCCAGTCGTCAACGCTTTCGGTGTCCGTCCCGTTGGGGATCCGGGAGGCGCCGCCTGGTGTGTAGGGATCGCCGTCCATGCTTTGGGACAGAACCGTCGTGCAGTACATTCCGTCGCCGGAATCTCCGTCCCAGACCGAGACCTGATCGCTGATGGCCGTCCAAAAGGTTGTATCGATGACACCGTCATTGTCACTGTCGACGTCGTCGCCGATTGCCCCGGTGAAACCGTTGACCAGCAGCAGAGTCATGCTGCCGTTTTCCAGCTTGTCGGTCAGCATCCCCGTCGTCCAATAGCCACTCCCGTCGGTGGTCCCCACCGCGAAGAACTGATCGATGCGCCCGATCGTCCCGGTCGAGGTACTGACATCACCCTCAATCTCAACGATCGTCAGACTCGAATAGTCGGTCGAAGGACTGCCGAAGATCTCGACGTATTCATGATCGTCGGGGTAGCCCGTATGGTTGGCAACGTACTCGTTGATCACCTGGGCCTGGCTGGTGATCGGCATCAGTGCACACAGCACTGCAAGAATGAAAAGACGAGGGGATGAAAAACGGACCATGAGGCCACCTCCACCCGGCATCATAGCGTATTCCGCCTTGGCGGCTTCGGCCTCTCCCCGTCCTTGGGGTGAGCAACCGCACAGGCTCCCCGGTCCAATTGCGGATCGCGGTGCCAAAGCGGATTCGGATTTCGGACTTCTGACGCGGAATTCGGATGCGGTCTACGGACGCCGTCGCGGTCCCGGACGCTGGATTTCATCCCCGGCCTTCGGGATCGCTCCTTCCGCGTCGGTGTCAGCAAACCGGCGCGGATATCCGCGGCGGG
>CAYSHZ010000270.1:0-5312 GCA_964430905.1 uncultured Thermoanaerobaculia bacterium
ACCTTGGCCGTCCCCGGCGCCAGTCCAAGGATGTCGCCGACCTC
Organism: uncultured Thermoanaerobaculia bacterium; assembly: GCA_964430905.1. Lineage (GTDB taxonomy): Bacteria > Acidobacteriota > Thermoanaerobaculia > Thermoanaerobaculales > Sulfomarinibacteraceae > DAOWGJ01. The sequence continues at coordinate 45 of CAYSHZ010000270.1, forward strand.
CTGGAAACTCAGGCCGAGAAGGTGGTGCAGTGTCAAGACTTCCTGGCTTGCCTTGGGGAGCCGGGCCATCAGGGTGAAGAGAGTTGCTGAGTCCCCCAATCGATTCATTTCCGGGGGGACCGGTACCTCGGGGAGGTCTTCCGGCGCGAGGCTTTCCTTGCGGCGTCTCCCGGATCTCAGGTGCATCAGTGCAACGTGCCGGGAAATCGCGTAGACCCAGGGGCGAACCGGCCGGGGTGATGCGTAGGTGTGGCGGGCCCGGTGGATCTGCAGAAATGCCTCCTGAGCGAGGTCTTCGGCGGTTGTCGAGTTGCGGACGAAGGTCCAGAGGTAGCGCTCAAGAGGCGCCTTGAGTATTTGGTAGAGGCCGGTGAATGCCTCAGCTTCACCCTGCTGATAGCGGGTCATCAGATCCACCAATCGCTGTTCGTCATCATTTTTGACCACAGCTGCTCCTTTGCCCCTCGTTCACACGAGGTTACACCAACCTCGAACCCAACGCCGGAAAGCATGAGAGAAATGATCATTGGGGTTTGCCATAATGCCCCGATGACCATGGCAGAGGCGCTTGTCGGCTGGTTTGAGGCGAATGCGCGGCTCTTGCCGTGGAGGACTGAGCGGCGGGATGCCTTCCGAACACTGGTCAGCGAGATCATGCTTCAGCAGACCCAGGTGGAACGGGTTATCCCTCGATTCGAGGCATTTGTGGAGCGATGGCCGGATCTTCGGGCCTTGGCTGCGGCATCTCAAGACGAGGTCCTCGGAATGTGGTCAGGTCTGGGCTATTACCGGAGGGCTCGGATGATTCATAGGCTCGCGCGGGAGGTTGTCGATTCCGGGAGGGATCGCTTGCCCGGGGATATCGAGGGCTTGATGGAGCTTCCGGGTATCGGGGACTACACCGCCGCGGCCGTAGGGTCGTTGGCATTCGGGATTGAGGCGCCCGTGCTGGACGGTAATGTCAGGCGCGTCGTCGCCAGGGTGATGGCCTTTAACGGGGACTCGAGGACCTCTGAGGCTGAGATTCGAATGAAGAGTTGGGTCAGTCGGCTGTTCGGCGGTCATCCTCCCGGCACCGTCAACGAGGCGTTGATGGAGTTGGGCGCCACCCTGTGCGTACCGGCCGAACCCCGGTGTGAGTCGTGCCCCCTGGGGCCCTGGTGTGGTGGATTGAAGGCGGGGAACCCGGGGGAGTATCCTGCGCCCCGGAAAACGAGATCAACCGAGAACCTGCGGTGGGTTGCCGCATGTTTCGTAGAGGCAGACGGCCGATGGCTGCTCAGAAGAATCCAGGAGGGTCCGATTCTCCGGGGTCTGTGGCTGCCGCCGCTGGCCGACCTCAGGAACGACCTGGACCCCGTCAGTTGTGTGGTCGATCTGGCTCCGGAGGGGTTGGAGCCGGGGCGGGGAGTGGCCCTTGGCCCCGTGAGACATCACATCACTCACCGAAGGATAGAGGTGATTCCGGTTCGGATTCCGGTCAAAGCGATGGAGCTGTCCGCCGCAGTGTGGCAATGGTCGAGGCCGTCCGAGGTTCAGGGTGGGACTTCGAGTCTGCTCAATAAACTCTTTAACATCATTGAAAACAATAATTAACGAATCGCCAACACAATATAACGCAGTGCGGCAATAATGATGAACCATGGTTCATTTTTCTGGTATACTCCGGCGGTGAGCGGAGATCTGGGCGTGCTGGGTGGTATTCATTATGCGATCGGCCGCCCACCGTCACTGTGATCGGAGGAGGGAATATGCATCACGCGACTGCCGGTGTTTTTCTGGGAATTCCTGGTGTGGTCTGGTTCTGGATCATCAGCATTGTCGGTGTTGGGGGAGTCGTCTATTCCCTCAGTCGACGTTTTCAGATGCTCCGTCTGGGGCGTGGAGAGAACCGTTTCGATCGGCTGGGTGAACGATTCAAGCATATGCTGGTCTTCGCCGTTGGTCAGCGGAAGATGTTCGACGACCCCTTTGCCGGTGTCTATCACCTTCTGATCTTCTACGGATTTCTGGTCGTCAGCCTGCGGACCGTGTCGATGGTCATCGAGGGCTTTTTTGCTGGTTGGGAACTGCCTCTCCTCCATACCCCGATCGGCCACGCCTACCTCTTCTCCAAGGACATCTTCGAGCTCTTGGTCCTCGTTGGTCTGGCCTTTGCCCTGTGGCGCCGAACGGTTCAGAAGAAGAGCCGTGTGATCAACAGCTTCGGGGCCTTTTTGGTTGTCGGCCTGATCGGCGGACTGATGATCACCGATCTGGGATCCGAGGCCGCCAGGATCGCCGGCGGCGCGGTGGATGGCTCCTACCTGCCGGTGTCGGCTGCGATCGGTAGCCTGCTGGGCGGCATGTCCCAGTACGTTCTGCAGATGATCTACACCTCATTGTGGTGGGTTCATCTGCTGATCCTCTACTACTTTGCCAACGAGTTGCCCTATTCCAAACACTTCCATGTCTACACGGCACTGCTCAACGTCTTCTTCGCAAAATTGGATGCGCCGGGCGCCCTGCCGACCATGGATCTCGAAGAGATCGACGAGGACACCCGCTTCGGGATTGCCACCGTCACCGACTTCACCTGGAAGCAGATGCTGGATCTCTACACCTGCACCGAGTGCGGTCGCTGCCGGGAATTCTGTCCGACCACCCTGACCGACAAACCCCTCCAACCGGTGCTTCTGACCAAGGCCGTCCGGAATCAACTCTACGCAGAGCAGAATGGACTGCTGGGGGATCCGGGAGACAACGGCGGGCAGTCCGAGAACGAGTTGGTACCGGTCATCATCGATCCCGAGATCATCTGGGCATGCACAACCTGCCGCTGGTGCGAGAGGGCCTGCCCGCTGGATATCTCCTACGTCGACAAGATTGTCGAGATGCGTCGCAATCTGGTGCTTGAGAAGGCCGAGTTCCCCGAGGCAGCCCAGCCGGCCTTCCGGGGCTACGAGGTCAATGGGAATCCCTGGCAGTTGCCGGCCGAGGAGAGGGCTGACTGGGCCGAGGGTCTGGACGTGCCCCTTGCGGCATCGTCGGTCGGGGATTTCGAATACCTCTTCTTTGTTGGATCTCCGGGCAGCTATGACGACCATGGCAAGAAGGTCTCCCAGTCGCTGGTCAAGATTCTCAAGGCTGCGGGAGTCAAATTTGCCATCCTGGGCGCAGAGGAACTGACGTCGGGTGACGCAGTTCGTCGTCTGGGCAACGAGTACCTCTATCAGATGATCGCCCAGCAGAACATCGAGACGATGAACGGCTATGGTGTGACCAAGATTGTCACCAACTGCCCTCACGTCTACAACACCCTGAAGAACGAATACCCGGATCTCGGAGGAAAGTACGAGGTTGTCCACGGGACCCAACTGGTTTCCGAGTTGGTTCGGGCTGGACGCGTCAAGCTGACAGAAGCCGTCAACGAGGTTGTTGCCTATCACGATCCCTGCTATCTGGGACGGACCAACGGCGAGTACGAGGCCCCGCGCTTCCTCCTCAACGCCGTTCCGGGTATCACCGTTCGGGAGGCGGACCTCCACCGTGATCGTTCCATGTGCTGCGGCGCCGGCGGCGGGCGGATGTGGTTGGAAGAGGATCTGGGAACTCGGATCAACCAGCTGCGCTTCTCTCAGCTCAAGGAATCAGGCGCCACCGACGTTGCCGTCGCATGCCCCTACTGCTTCTCGATGCTCTCAGATGCCCAGAACGAGACCGGGCATGAAGAGGCAAACACCTGGGATGTCATTGAGTTGGTGGCGAGGGCGATGGGCTGATTGTCGCAGGCTGTTGCTGATCTCCGGGGTGGAGGTTGTTCTTCAATCAACCCACATCCATCCTCAAATCGACCTGGTTGTCAGGTCCTTCCCAGACGCTGATTTCCAGCAGGGTTCCTCCGAGGCGCTCGATGGGATTCTTCAAGGCGTCGGCGATGAACAGGGCAACGCTCTCGGCGGTCGGGGAAGGGTTCGAGATCGTGGGATGGTCGTTGAGGTCGGTGCCATCGAGGGGGCTGACGGCCTCGTCGAGGGCTCGATGGACCGCGTGAAAGTCGATGCCGTAGTGTTCGGAGTTGAGGTGCTCGACTCCGACCCTGATGGCGACCCGCCACTGGTGATCATGTGAGTCTTCGGCCTGACCGTGGTAGAGAGTCAGAGCATGGCGCGCCTGGAATTCAGCCTCGGAACGGTAGATCCAGCGGCTGATCATGCGGTCGGACCCCTCTTGGCCTTGGGAACTCTCGGTCGGAGTACCAGGGCCCTCCGAACGATTCTCAGGCGCCGCTGTTCCTCTTCGGGAATCTCGAGATGTGCGAAGATTTTCCTGAGGGAGGCCGTTGGGCCGTCTTCCTGGCGGATGTTGACCTCCAGGTCAACCGCGTCGTCGTCGGTCTTCTTCCATGAAAAGACCCCGGCCTGCAACTCCTTTGTGAGCCCGGTGGTGTCGTCGGGCCATGTTCTGTCCGGGTTGGAATGGAGGGTGTAGCGAGCCCTCGACAGCAGTTTCCCCATTCCCGGCGCCCCGGGCAGGAGTTCCTGGGAGCCCTCGACACGGAGGCCTTCCGGCAGGATCGCATTGACCTTCGAGACATGGGTCGGTCGGATGGTCGCGGTGCAGTCGATCTCGAAGACCTCCGCCATGGCTTCGTGGCCCAGGCTGAGGGCAGGACCCATCGAGACCCGGATATGGGGATTGAATCCCTCGGTGTAGTGAACGGGAAGGGCGGCGCCGCGGATCGCCCTCTCGATGGCGTCCATCGTCTGGCGGTGGGAGAGAAAGCGGGCGGCGCCGGTCTTTGAGAAGGTGAAGCGAACCTTGCGATGGACCGAACTCTGACGGCGCATCAAACGGGCCGGGGGCAGGTGGCTTTTCTCTGTTGCATGGTCGTCCTCGCCTTGGGTTGGACCGCTTTTGCCTCCGAGAGAGGGCGGGGCCAGCTTGATGTCCTCTCCGTCGCCGGGAATGCCGCAGCGAACGCAGTCGCCCCACTTGCAGTCAGCCGTGGCGGTCTCCTTGAGGGCTCGCCGCCACTCGGACTTCAGGAACCCCTTCCGGACGCCTGGGTCGATGATGTCCCACGGGAGGGTCTCGGTGATCTGCCTCTCCCTCAGCTCGTGATCGAGGTCGACCTCGTGTTCCTCCATTGCCTGACGCCATGCGTTGGGCTTGGCCAACTCGCCCCACCCGTCAAAGAGAGCGCCCAGTTCCCAGGCCCGACGAATCACCGGGGCCAGTCGCCGGCTGCCCCGGGCCAGCATGGCCTCGTGGGCCGATTCCTCGGGC
>CAYSHZ010000271.1:0-3042 GCA_964430905.1 uncultured Thermoanaerobaculia bacterium
TCGCATGCCTCCGGAGAGTTCCGATGGGGCCAGGTCCTCGACGTCGTCCAGTTGGACCATCGCCAATAGATTTGTCACCCGCTGGGCCAGTTCATCGTGTTCCAACTCCAGGTGTTCCCGGAGGGGGAAGGCGATGTTGTCGAAGACCGTCATGGAGTCAAAGAGGGCGCCGCCCTGGAAGAGATAGGAAACCCTCCGTCTCAAGGGGGCGAGGTCCCGTTCCCCCAGCTCGTTGACCCGGTACCCCAGGACATCGATGGCTCCGCTGTCCGGATGGATCAGGCCGTTGATGGTCTTGAGCGTGACGGATTTTCCGCTGCCGGATGCGCCAAGGATGGCGATGATCTCACCGGCGTTGATCTTCAGTGACGCCTCGATCAGGACCTTCTTGGATCCAAAGGCTCGCGACACCCGGTCGAGCACGATGACCGGTTCGCTCATGGCACCATTCCGATGATCAGCTTCGTAAAGAAGAAATCGGCGATCAGGATGCAAATTGATGCGGCATAGACCGTGTTGGTGGTAGCCCGACCGACTCCGTCCGCCCCGCCCCGGGCGTTGAGTCCGTTGTAACAGCCGATGATGGCGATGATGAAGGCAAAGACTGCGGGCTTGGTCAATCCCAGTACCAGATCGTTGAACTCCAGGGCCCTGAAAACCCGGGTGAAGTAGAAACTGGCGGTCAGACCTTCCTGAAAGACGGCGATGAAGAGGCCTCCGATGATGCCCATGCCGTCGGCCAGGACCGTCAGGGCCGGGAGCATCAAGAGGGTCGCCCAGAGTCTGGGTACGACCAGTTTGCGAACGGGATCGGCAGCCATGGATCTCAGGGCATCGACCTGTTCGGTGACGGTCATCGAGCCCAGTTCGGCGGCGATCCCCGATCCGACGCGGCCACCGACCATCAGGGCCGTCAGCACCGGCCCCAACTCTCGGACCAGGGAAAGAGTGACGATCTCTCCGATGTAGAGCCGGGCCCCGAACTTCGACAGGGTGTAGGCGGACTGAACCGCCAGGACCATCCCTGTAAAGAGGGCCGTGATGTTGGTCAGGTTGAGGGAGCCGACTCCGATTCGGTCAAGCTGTCGCCACGTTTCCTTGAGATCCATCGGTGGCGTCACCATGCGGACCAACGCCTGACCGGTCAGGCGAAAGGCTGCGCCGATTGCGGCAACGGTGTGAAGAGGCCCTGACGGGCTTGATGGCTTCATCAGTTATGAGATCATATCCCAATTTGGAGACCTTGAAGCAAAAATGCCCCTTTCTGATCGGTGGGCGGTACAATGACAGACTGGAGGCCTGATGGGAGAAATGAAGATTCGCCGGACCGAGAGCATGAGAAGGGCGTGCCGCCGACGAAGGGGCGACATCGCGGTGGGGTTGTAGATGGGCAGCCGTCGACACTCTCGGGAGTTGGCATTGCAGATGCTCTATCAACACGATCTGACCGATGCGACGCTTGAGGAGATGCAGGCCCACTTCGAGGGCTGGCGGGGCGCTTCGGAGTCGGAACAGGCTTTCGCGAGGGAGCTGGTTGTCGGGACCCTGGATCACGGTGACGAAATCGACCAGGAGCTTGAACGACAAACCGCCCACTGGCGGTTTGATCGCCTGGCAGCCGTTGACCGGAACATCCTCAGACTGGCCTTGTTTGAACTCCTGTATAACCAGGATACGCCGGCGGCGGTGGTCATTGATGAGGCCATCGAGGTCGCAAAGAAATTCGGCGCCGAGGAGAGCCCCCGGTTCGTCAATGGCGTCCTCGATGGATTTATCAAGAGGACGCAGGACGAGGTCGGTGATTGATCGGTCGATTTCGATGACAATGCGGGGCAGAGTCTCGGACGTGAAAATGCTATTCCGGTCGGATCCCATCCTGTGTCGGGATCAGCGTGCCATGAATGACTGGAGCACTTTTGAGTTCCGGCGTCCGGCCTTCCGGATCGGAAAGCTCGGGGCCGGCGTTTTTCTTATGGCCTTGGTGTTGGTTGGAATTGGTGCTTCGTGCCTTGAGGGAGCGGAGGCATCCTATCGTTTTCGAGGCGGGGATCTGCCGCTCAGTCATTCGGTCAACGGCTATTCGCAGTCCGTCGAGGTGCTCGACGACGGGGAGGTCGTGGTCCGGGTCGGGGTTTCACCGGTTGCGGTTGGTGCGGATTTCGGAGGTTTTGAACCCAATCCCGAGTTTGAGGCGACGCTTCCTGACGGGTTTGGGCTGCCTGATGCCTTGAAGCTGGAGTTGACGCCGGACCTCGACGCTTATGAAAGGGCGACCAGGGTCCTTCGGTGGATCAGGAAGTCGATTTCCCTGGATGTCACAGGTTCCGGTAATCAGGATGCGGTGTCGGTGTTGGAGCGCGGCTGCGGCCGATGTTCAGGTTTGGCCAACGCTGCGGCTGCCCTGTTGCGGGCCGCCGGATTCCAGGCCCGAACGATCAGTGGCATTTTGATATCGGATGATCGTGTCATTCCCCACCGGTGGCTCGAGTGCTATCTGCCGGGCGCCGGCTGGGTCCCCTCCGACCCGACGATGGGTTTCTGGGTTGTTTCACCACGGCATGTGGTTTTTTCGGACACCGTGACTCGACTTCCGGAGGTCGATGTACTGGCTGCTCCCGCTGCCGAAGTGGAGTTTCCACTGGTCAAGGGCGTGCCCACCCGACCGGATGTGGGATCCGAACTGGTGTGCAGGGTTCTCAGTTCCTGCGAGGGCGAGTTGGTGGCGGTGCTGAGCAGTGACTCCGGAGTCGCAATGAGGACACGGATCGAGAAGCTAGGGCGTTTTTCGGGGTTTCTGCCGGGGTGGTGGCGATTGGAGATCCTGCGGGACGGCTGGATCGTCAGTTCACAGGCTCTGGACCTCAGGAACGGCGCCAGCCACAGCATCGCCGTCAGGATCGACGACCAGGACTGTGATTGACCTTATGAGGATGACAGAGCGGGTGCGGTAAGCTTGTAGTGAGGGACTGTACAAGGGGGGTCGAGTCATGACGCGAATTCTATCGGGGAGCCTGAAGCACCTGTCGCCGCCTGCCTTGCTCC
>CAYSHZ010000271.1:3142-5310 GCA_964430905.1 uncultured Thermoanaerobaculia bacterium
ATGACGCGAATTCTATCGGGGAGCCTGAAGCACCTGTCGCCGCCTGCCTTGCTCCGCCTGGTTTCGGCAACCGGCGCCAGCGGGACACTGGAGTTGGTGACCGATGCGGGCGTCATCCAGATTGATATTGTCGATGGTGGCGTGCGAATGGCCACTGAACGGGATCTGACCGTCGTCGCCCGAATTCTTGAGTGTGAAGACGGGTCGTACCGTTTTTCTCCCCTGTTGGGGAGTGCCGGTGAGACCGACGTCATTCTCGATGCCGCCGATTTCCTGGCTGCCGTCCAGACCGTCAGCAAGGCCCAGAAAACAGCCTTCGCTTCGGACGTTGATGTTGATGCGCTGATTGCCGGAGATGTCCTCGAATTGTCAGGAGGCACCGGAAAACCGGCGATTCACGTCTTGTCGGCGGCACCAATCGAAAATCCACTGGATGATCTCCTGGAGGATTTGGCGGAAACTGCCCCCGATGAACTTCTCCTGGCCCAGGTGGGTGTCGTCTCGCAGGATCCCAGGCCGTGGCGGGGCAACGTTGATCGAGAGTGGCGCCGCAGGGGTTGGCAGGTACGCCTCTTTGGAGTTCCGCACGGGGTGGATCCCCGAGAACTCGACATCCTGGTGGTCCATCAGCAGCTCTCGATTACCAGGATCGGGCGGCAGGAGGACTGGCTGGAGTTGGTTGAACAGACCCGTTCGGAAGGGAAACCGGTGATCTGGGTTGGACCGGTTGGAGATCCGGTATGGGTGGGGCAGTTGGTTGACGCTGGGGTCAGTTTTCTGTTGCCGTCCTTGCAGATCGAGGGTGGTGAGGCCGGCCACCGCTTTGTCAAGACCCTGGGGACCCTCGTCGAACGGTGGCTGTCTCATCAGCGTGCCGGTGGTAGTGAAGTGGAGATTCCCAAGGCTGTCACTGAACTGGTTGATACCCTGCTTCATGGGGTCGAGGCCGAGGAAGCTCTGGGATCCTTCCTCCAGTTGGCCTCGACTCAGTTGTCCCGGGGGGCGGTTTTTTCGGTAGAGGGAACGTCGATCAGGTGCAGGGCCGGGTTTGGATATCCGTTGGGCTCCGGTGGGGCTGTCTTGCCTCGCGGTGTTGGCCTTCTGGAACGGATGATTCGCAATGGAGAGGGAATCTTCGGGCTCGATCCCACAAGCGGAGGAACCGGTCAACTGGCGAAGGCAGTCGGTCTCGCCGATTTGCCGTCTGATGCTGTGGTCCTTCCCCTGGGAACCCGGGCGCAGGTTCAGGGGTTCTTGCTGGGTGACAGGGAGGGCGATCCCCTTCCGGATCTCAGTGACCTCTCGATGCTGGCCCGGCGTTTGGGCGGGGCGTTTTTCTGAGGACGAGTAGTAAAGAGGGTCCCCATTGGTCGGGACTGTGGTATTTTTTCCATGGCCGAATAATGACGGTTATTCTCGGGAGGCATGATGCGACTGATCCTTCTTGGACCGCCAGGCGCGGGCAAGGGAACCCAGGCGGGGTTCATCTGCAGACGATTCAGTATTCCGCAGATCTCGACGGGAGACATGCTGCGAGCCGCGGTGGCGGCGGGGGGTGAACTGGGTCGTCTGGCCAAGGCGGCAATGGATTCGGGGGCCCTGGTCTCGGACGAGGTCATCATCGGGCTGGTTCGGGAGCGTACCGATGACGACGATTGCATCAACGGTTACCTCCTGGACGGATTTCCCCGGACGATGGCGCAGGCCGAGGCCCTGGATGCCGCACAGGTCCCCATCGACGCGGTTGTAGCCATCGAGGTTCCGGACGACGAGATTGTCCGGAGGCTCTCCGGGCGGCGGAGCCATCCGGCCTCGGGCAGGGTCTATCATCTGATTCACAATCCGCCGAAGGTCGATGGTCTGGACGACGAAACCGGTGAACCGCTGATACAAAGAAACGATGACCGGGAAGAGGTCATCCGGAAAAGGCTCAAGACCTTCCACGCCCAGACCGAGATTCTGGCCTCCTTCTACTCGGCCAAGGAGGGCCCTGGACCGGTCTTCATCAAGGTCAACGGCATGCGTCCGATCGAAGAAGTTTCCGCCGACATCATCGGACAGTTGGAGAAGTTGTAGGGAGGAGCTGTCAGCTGTCAGCTCTCGGCTATCAGCTTAGCCTCTTGCAAAATTCACCACAGAGACACAGAGAACACAGAGGAGCACAGAGG
>CAYSHZ010000272.1:0-5307 GCA_964430905.1 uncultured Thermoanaerobaculia bacterium
AGTCCGGCTGGAGATTGATCGTACCCTGTTGCTGCCGGTGGTCGTCGAGTACCGGGAGGCTGACGGGGATCTGACCCGCTATCGCTTCATCGACCTCACGGTCAATCCTGATGTTGAGGATGAGGTCTTCGAATTGAGTTTCGGCGATGATGTTCGCGTCGAGGACATCAACCTTCCCGACTGATCGTGACTGCGCTCTTCCCCTTTGAAATCTCCCACCGGGATCCAAAAACCCGGGCGCGGGCGGCTGCACTGGTGACGCCCCATGGTGTTGTGGAGACTCCTGCCTTTATGCCGGTCGGAACCTGTGGGACCGTCAAGGGCGTCGCCGGATGGGAACTTGAGGCCCTCGGTCCGCAGATGGTCCTGGCCAACACCTATCACCTGGTGCTGCGCCCCGGCGTAGAGCGCCTCACTCGATTGGGGGGGCTCCATCGGCTCATGGGCTGGAACGGACCGATTCTGACCGATTCGGGTGGGTATCAGGTCTTTTCCCTGGCGGCCAGAAGGATGCTGAACGAAGACGGGGTCGTCTTTCAGTCCCATATCGACGGGAGTTCCCACACCTTCACGCCGGAAAGTGTCGTTGATGCCCAGGCTGCCTTTGGGGTGGATGTGGCGATGGTCCTCGATGAGTGCCTGCCGTACCCGGTGGAGCCGTCCGCCATCGACCCTTCCGTCGACCGGACCCTGCGCTGGGCTCAACGTGCCCTTGATCGGGCGAAGATTCGACGGGAGAATGGTGACTGGGCCGGCGGACTCTTCGCCATTCAGCAGGGCTCGGTCAATGCCGATATCCGGCGCCGGTGCAGTGAGCAATTGGCCTCGATGCCCTTTGACGGCTATGCCATCGGGGGTCTTGCAGTTGGTGAGCCCAGCGAGGTCCTGCACGAGGCCGTGGATTTCTGTGCGCCGATGCTGCCGACTGACCGCCCCAGGTATTTGATGGGTGTCGGCTATCCGGAAGATCTGCTGCACGCGGTGTCGTGTGGCGTCGATCTCTTTGACTGTGTCTTGCCGACCCGATCGGCCCGGACGGGGAAGGCCTTCACCTCGCGGGGGGAGATTGTCATCAAGAATGCCCGATGGGCCGATGACGACTCACCCCTGGATCCTGACTGCGAATGTCCGACCTGTCGCCGGTATTCGAAGGGCGCCCTGCGGCATTTTTTCATCTCAAAAGAGGTGACATCGGTTGTTTTGTTGACGCTTCACAACCTTTACTACTTTCTCTCCTTGATGCGAGGCGCTCGGGAGGCTATTATGGCGGGCCGTTACGGCGAGTACCGGGAACGATTTCAGTCGATTCGGGAGATGGGGCACACAGAATGAGCCCCGGAATGAGGTGACCATGGGAGCAGAAGCGGCGGGCGGAAGTCCATTCGGCATGATGTTGCCGTTGTTGCTGGTGTTGGCGGTGTTCTATTTCATCGTCATCATGCCGGCAAAAAAACAGCAGAAGAAAAAAGAATCCATGATTGCGTCCCTCAAAAAGGGTGACCGGGTGGTGACATCCGGAGGAGTTCATGGAACCGTGGCCAGCGTCGAAAACGACACGGTGATGGTCAAGGTGTCCGAAAATCAGAAGATCAGATTCAGCAAGAGCGCCGTGGCCGGTTTGGCCGATGGCGATGGTGTGTCCTGATACACAGTAGGTATGCGCCGGCCGGAGCCGTCGAACGGTTGATGGTCCGGGCGTGTTGAGCGGAGGCGAGAGTGGAAAAGAAGATTATCTATCGAATCGTGCTGATTTTGGTTGTGGTGGGTCTGGCCATTTGGTCGATCTACCCGCCGGACGAGCGCATCAACTATGGACTCGACCTGTCAGGCGGCGTTCACCTGGTCCTCCAGGTTCAGACCGACGACGCCATCAAGGCCGAACTGGACGACGCGGCGCAGCGGCTGGTCTCGGTGGCCAAGGAGAAGGGCATTACCCTGGAGGCTGCGGTCGTGGACCCGGAGCAACTCAGTCTGACCTTTACTGTTCCCTCAGGCGCCGACCGCACAGCCTTGAGTGAGATTGCGGCCGACTACTTTGGGGAGTATGACATCCAGCGTGGCGCCGACTCGTGGACCCTGAAATTCAAGCCCAATACCGAGAAGATGATCAGGGACCAGGCGGTTCGCAAGGGTCTGGAGACGATCAACAACCGGATTGACCAGTTTGGTGTGGCCGAGCCGCGAATCAACCGTCAGGGTATCGATGGCGATCGGATCCTGGTGCAGCTTCCGGGTGTTGATAACCCGGAGCGGGTCAAGGACATCATCTCCAAGACGGCGTTTCTGGAATTCAAGGAAGTGCTTGGAGGGCCGGCGCCCGATCGTGAGAGTCTTCTGCAGGCAACCGGAGGATCCCTGGCGGCCGATGCCGAGATCCGACCCGGCAACCGGACCGGCTTTGAGGGCGAGGTCATCGGACGAGATTTCTACCTCCTCAAGAAGGCTGCCATCGTTACGGGTCGTGAATTGCGGACGGCGCGGCGCAGCCAGGATGAGTTCGGTCAGGCCAATGTCCGTTTCGACCTGATTCCTGCGGCCGCCGACAAGTTCGGCGCCTACACCGAGAGCCATATTGGAACGCCGATGGCCATCGTTCTGGACGGGCGCGTGATGTCCGCTCCGGTCATCAGGGCCCGGATCACCGATTCCGGCGTCATCGAGGGCAACTACACCATCGAGGAAGCCGAAGACCTCGCCCTGATACTGCGGGCCGGCGCCCTTCCTGCGTCACTGGTCTACCTCGAAGAGCGGACGGTTGGTCCGTCGCTGGGACATGATTCGGTCGTTCGGGGAGTTCGGGCAATCGTGGCCGGGATGATCCTGGTCATGCTCTTCATGGTGATCTACTACAAGCTGAGCGGTGTTAACGCCGTCCTGGCCCTAATTCTGAACCTGGTGCTTCTGATGGGCGCCATGGCCTATTTCGGTGCAACACTGACCCTGCCGGGTATTGCCGGCGTACTGTTGACCGTCGGAATGGCGGTTGATGCCAACGTGCTGATCTTTGAGCGAATCCGTGAGGAACTCAAGGTCGGCAAGACCGTTCGTGCCGCTGTCGATACCGGTTTTGGGCGGGCTTTCGGGACCATCCTTGATGCCAACATCACCACCCTGATCGCGGCACTCTTTCTCTTTCAATTCGGGACCGGTCCGGTCAAGGGCTTCGCGGTGACCTTGACGATCGGCATCCTGGCCAGCATGTTTACGGCGGTCTTTGTATCGAGGACCCTGTACATGGTTCTGATGCACGGGAAAGACCGTGTGCAGACCCTGAGTGTGTGAGCGAGGCAACTATGCGCATTATCGGTGATACCAACATTCCATTTCTCTCATACAGGAAGATCGCAATTGGGTTTTCCATGGCCATCATTCTTGCGGGAGTGGCCTACATGGTTTTCGGTCCGGGACTCAACCTGGGCATCGACTTCGTCGGCGGGACCCAGGTCACAGTCAAATTCCAGGAGGCCCCGGATCTCGACCGAATCCGCAAGGCCCTGACGACAATATCTGCCGCGACGCCCGAGATTCAACGATTCGACGAGGTCGAAAAGCACGAGATATTGATTCGTATCGAAAACCCCGGGGATCTCGAGGGCGACTTCACGAAGCCGATTCTCGAGGCCCTTCATCAGGAATACGATTCGGGTCTTGGCGGGCGTTTTGATCTTAATACGCAGGGCGCCAGGGATCTGGCCATCCGCCTTGGAGAGGCCGATCCTGAGGGTGTCCTGGGAGATCCTGACAGCCGGCGGGAGCACTATCAGCCCCAGGCCCAGGCCGTGCTGGATTATCGGAAGATTCATGGGATGTTTCTGTCGATTGATGAGATCGGACAGGTCGAGGGTCTCAGTCCGGAAGTCGTGACTCACATTGAGAGCATGGCGGGAACCGGTGAGTTTGCCCTGCTTGGGGCCGAGAACGTCGGACCGACCGTCGGGGCCGACCTCAAGAAAAAGGCCCAGTTGGCCATCCTCTTCTCGTTGCTTGGAATGCTGGGCTATATCTGGTTGCGTTTCCAGCTCCCCTACGGGATCGGAGCGGTCGCGGCACTGTTTCATGACGTCTTGATTACGCTGGCGGCATTGGCCCTTTCGCATCGCGAGATCAATTTGCCGACGATCGCGGCTCTCTTGACCCTGGTCGGGTACTCGGTCAACGATACCGTCGTTGTCTTCGACCGTGTCCGGGAGAATTTGAAGCTGCATCGCGGAGAAAAACTGGAAAAACTGATGGACGACTCCATCAACCAGACGCTGTCCAGAACGATCATCACCTCCGGAACGACATTGATGGTTGTGGTGACCCTCTACCTTTTCGGTGGCGACGTCGTCAACACCTTTGCCTTTGTGCTGTTGATCGGCATCATCGTCGGAACCTATTCTTCGGTCTTCATCGCTTCGCCGGTGGCCCTGGGAATCAATAATTTCTTGGCGGCTCGTCGTCGTCGTCGACGCCGGCGCTGACACGAGTCTGATCTGCTTGACCCCGGGTTCGCCCGGGGTTTTTTGTGTGCTATCGTCGCTCTGTGGGGCCAGACTCTTCAAATTCCGTCCAGTCGGACATGAGCAGGATCAAACAGAGTATTCCCTATGTGATTTTTGTTCTCGGTATCGTATATAGCGTTTATCTTCTGACCTTTGTCTATTCTGAATCTTTTCCCTCCTTCGATGCCGGACTGAAATTTCTGATGGTCCACCAGTATTCCTTGGGCGATTTTTCAACCTCTCTCCATTCATCTCATGCCTCCTGGGTTCAACAACTCTGGACCCAGGGTTTCTTTCCAATCAGGGAGCCTTTCGTGTACCTTCACGGAGGGGAAAGGCTGGTGGTTTTTCCTTTTCTGTTTCAATTTCTCAGCACACCTTTTTTTGTGTTCTTCGGTCGTTGGGGTCTGCTGATTATTCCTCTTCTTTCATTGTGGCTGTTGTGGTACAGGTTTATCGCCTTGTGTTGGCTCTTGAAGATCGACGGCTATCTCATTGCCTTTTTTTCGGCAACCCTCATCTTTGCCTCCCCATTGACGGTTTACGGTGTCGAATTTTGGGAACATACCTTGGCTGCGCTCTTGATATTTTTCTGTTTCGAATATGTCATCCTCGTAGGAAAGGTTGGCTTCTCAATACCTCAAGGCGTTCTCTTTGGAATACTCAGCGGTTTCTCTGTTTGGCTCCGGCCAGAATCTTTTGTCTTTCTTCTTCCTCTTCTGCTTTTTGTGGGGTTCTCCGAAACGGAGAGGGTTCGACCTTTCCTGACGGCAGTCTTCCTGGTAATCCTTGGATTTTTTGTTATCAATCTCATCGTATTCAA
>CAYSHZ010000273.1:0-5307 GCA_964430905.1 uncultured Thermoanaerobaculia bacterium
TGGAGAGAGCCTCGAAGATACCGGTAAACAACGCCAGAACAACCAGGGTGACCAGAACCAGAACCAGACTTCGCCGCAAGACCAGGCGAATGTCGAAGAGGTGGTATCGGAAAATTGCGATAAAGATCACCACAGGGTAGGCGAGGAGTATCAGGGGTTGGGTGACGTCAAACCAGGGCCCCAGGTTGATGCTGAGAGCCGAGGTGGCTGTGTTGACGATGTTGTAGATCGCCCATGGGATGACACCGGCCAGGACCAGAAAAGCCTGACTTCGGTGGCCAACGGTTTTCGATTTTCGGAATTGGACGATGAGGATGAGGACAACGGCCAAGCCCCAACCGACAAGCACGACGTTGTTCATCGCATCGCTTGCCCAGGTCAAAGCGATTGAGGCGCCCTTGATTTCCAGTGTTTCCCCGATTGCAAGCAGCGCTGTTGCGGTTCCGGCCGAGAGCCCCACGGTGTAATACAGAGGCGTCAGCCACGGGCGATTGGTGAACCAGTCATACCTCTTCGGGATCACCGACGCCAAGTGCAATTCCAGTCCCAACTGGGCGCCGGTGAGCAGATAGAAAAGGACTGTCCGAACCAGGGGCCAGAGGGGTAGGGCGGGCAGGGTCTCGGGGAGCGCCAGCTCGAGAGCTACGGCAATCGAAAACAGGGCAAGCAGCCTTGCCGGGAGGATATTTGGCGCTCTAAATCGTGCCAGGAGAGCAATCGCGGCGTATCCCAAAACAGCGATCAGGTCCAGCAGTATGCGCCCCCAGGGGATTGGGACGCCCGGTGTCAGCTGGAGATCCACTTTTGTGCCCGCTCGCATGACTGAGACTTCGGCTGTCTGTCCGCGTTTCATCGTTTGGGTGGCGATAAATAGCTCCTCAAAGGAGTTTGTCGCCAAACCATTGATACTCAGAAAGATATCGCCATCCTTGATTCCGGCCCTTTCTGCAGGTGTGTCTCGACTTATCCTTCCGATAGTGAGGACAGGACCTTCATCATCGACCATAAGCCCCATGGTCCTGCCGGCTCGATTTACCTCGGTGGTGACGCGGTATCCAGCCAGCACCATAACCAGAAGGGCTGTGGCAATTACGAGGAGGTTCAGAAAATATCTCTTCATCATGCTCTGCTAGATTAGCCGATACTAATTCGACCTTGACGAAAGTATAGCGGTTTCTCGGTGGGACAGGGGAGTTTTTGTGATCAGGACCATCCGGTCTGGAGTTGACCCCTAATATGATAAGTGTTAACATAAATTAACACTTAGCACTAGGGCGGCGGCATTCCTGCTCACAAGAACGGCAATCGCGCCGCCTTGGCGCGTTGAGGAGGGATCATGGGGGAATCGGGACAAGAGTTGAGCCCTCGATACAGAGCCTTCGGCCGTTCTCATCTGGATCGATTGCCCCAACTTGAGGGTCTGACCCGGGACCAGAAGATTGCACTCAAGGCGGTCTCGTCTGTCTTCCCGTTCAAGGTCAATTCATTTGTCCTCGACCGTCTGATCGATTGGGCCAATATCCCCAACGATCCTCTGTTCCAATTGACCTTTCCTCAGGCAGGAATGCTGGAACCGGCTGATTTCCAGATTCTGAGCCAATGGGTGATCCGTGGCGAGGACGAACGCCTGCACGAGGCAGCCCGCAAGGTTCAGCTTCGGATGAATCCCCATCCTGCAGGACAGATGGATCTCAATGTTCCTGTGATTGGGGGCGAGTTTTTGCCGGGCGCCCAGCATAAGTATCGTGAGACCCTCCTGTTCTTTCCATCTCAGGGGCAGACATGCCACGCCTACTGCACCTATTGTTTCCGGTGGGCGCAGTTTGTTGGTCTTGATGAATTCAAGTTCTCCGGTCGTGAGGTTGACACCCTCTCCAGATACGTATCGGCTCATGAGGAATTGACCGACCTCCTGTTGACAGGGGGAGACCCGCTGATCATGCCAACCCGGGTTCTCAGGCGATACATCGAACCGTTGCTGGGTTCTTCGACCGAGCATCTCGTGTCAATTCGGATAGGCACCAAGGCGTTGAGCTACTGGCCGCACCGATTTTTGTCGGATCCCGACGCCGACGATCTGTTGCGCCTGTTTGAATCCGTTCGTGCCAGCGGTCGGCAACTGGCTTTGATGGCCCACTTCTCCCACCCGCGTGAGTTGGAGACGCCTGAGTGTCGAGAAGCGATGCGTCGGGTGCAAGATGCCGGGGCAGTCATTCGCTGTCAGGCCCCATTGATTCGTCACGTCAACGACTCGGCATCCATCTGGTCGTCAATGTGGAAACAGCAGATCAAGCTGGGCGCCGTTCCGTACTATCTCTTTGTCGAGCGGAATACCGGCCCGAAACACTACTTCGAAGTGCCCCTGACCCGTGCATTCAAGATCTATTCTCAAGCTGTCTCGGAGATCTCGGGGCTGGCGCGGACGGTTCGTGGTCCATCGATGTCTGCGGCCCCGGGGAAGGTGTTGGTTGACGGTGTGACCGAGGTTCATGGGCAGCGGGTCTTCGTGTTGAAGATGATCCAGGGGCGGGATCCTTCGTGGGTCAACCGAGTGTTCTTCGCCCGATTCGATCCCCAGGCAGTTTGGCTGGATGATCTGAAGCCTGCGTTTGGAGAGGAAGAATTTTTCTTCGAGAGCCGGATGCGGGCCATGCGATCCGGCCGGTGGGAACCCCACTGGAAGATCGACCCGGACGACGAACTGGTCAGCGCTTGAGGAGCAATCAGCAATCAGCTATCAGCTATCAACGAGGTGGCTGAAACGGTGGCGGTTGCCCAGGGCTCTGACTATGATCGGGGGGGTGATCGGCAGGTGGTTGATTTCAACCTCAATGGCCCTACTGACGGCATTTCGGATTGCGGCGGCCGTCGGAATAAATGCCGGTTCGCCGATGCCCTTGGCGCCAAACGGTCCACGGCCTGGGGCATCTTCGAGAAATGCGACAGTGACCTTCGGGGCATCGTCTGCCGTCGGGATCAGATAATCAGAAAAGCCCGGGTTGAGTAATCGGCCCCGGTCCAGCTTGAGTTCTTCGGTCAAGGCCCAGCCCATTGCCTGGACAACGCCGCCCTCGATCTGGCCCTGAGCTGCGGTCTGGTGAAGAACCCGTCCAACGTCATGGGCAGCAGCGACATGTTCAACCGTGACCAAACCCAGATCGGGATCGACGGCAACATCGGCAACGTGGCAGGCCATGGCGTAGGATGCATAGGGCGCGCCGATGCCGGTGGCCTCGTCAAATTCTCGAGGCTCCGACCGGTACCAGCCGGTGGCAATCGTCTCGATTCTCCGGGCGGCCATCTCCCGGGTGACGTCGGTCAAGGGTATCGAATGGTGTTCTCCATCAGCCAGGGCACAGTTGTCTTCGAGCCTGACATCCTCCGGGCGGCACCCAAGAAGGTCCGCAGCAATAGGGTCAAGCCGATGCCGGAGCCGCTCGATGGCATCCAGAACGGCCCGACCGGCCGAATGCGAACCCCGTGAGGCCACTGTCGGCCCGGAATCGGCGACCGTCGTCGTATCCGGCTGCCATACCTGAACCATGGCGGGGTCGATACCCAGAGCGGCCGCGGTGACCGTCTGGACAGCCGTCAAGTTTCCCTGACCCATCTCGGTCAGGCCGACCCTGACGATGACCGAGGCGTCCGGTTGCAGGATGACAACGGCAGATGATCGATCCAAGAATTGACCGCCCCGGTGGAGGTTGATGCCGTAGAGGACCAGGCTAACGCCTCGCCCCCGCTGCCAGGAAGCCGGTGCCCGTTGGGGGCCGTCGAACCGGGAGGCGTCCATGACGGCACGATCCAGGCACGCCCGGGCCATCTCCGGCGCTGCAAGGGGCTGATTGGTGCAGGTCAAGGGATCTTCGGTGGTCACCAGGTTGTGTCGCCGGAATTCTACAGGGTCCATACCCAGTCGACGGGCGAGGTCGTCCATGGTTGCTTCGGCGGCGAAACTGACCTGGGGTGCGCCGAACCCTCGATAGGCCCCGCCGAAGAGATTGTTCGTGTAGGCGATTCGGGTTCGGACCGCGACGCGAGGCACGGAGTAGGGCCCAATGGCGGAGACGTTGGCTCTTTCTGCGACCACTGTCGACAGACCGGCATAGGCGCCGCCGTCGAGGATTGCCTCCACCTCGGCGAATACCAGTTGTCCGTTCCGGTCAGCCCCCCAGCGGTGTTTGACGACCATCGCGTGGCGTTTGGTTGTCACCTGAAGGTCAAATTCCCGGCCAAAGAGTAGGCGGACGGGCCGCCGTGTCTTCCATGCCAGGAGGGCGGCACAGGCCGCGGGCTCGGAGGGGTAGTCTTCCTTGCCTCCGAAGGCCCCACCGGTCGGCGCCTGCTCGACACGGACCGAGGCCAGAGGGATTGCCAGCACTCGGGCGACGGCCTGCTGGATGTAGAAGGGACACTGGCAGCTGGCAAAGATTGTGATTCGATCGCCTTCGGGGACGGCAAGGCATGCCTGGGGTTCCAAATAGGCGTGATCCTGGCCGCCGATCTCGTAGCGAGCTTCGACAACGACCTCGGCTTCTCTGTTTTTCGATGTGTCTGAGTCTCGAAGAACCTGGAAGGTGTGGAGCAAATTGTTGTTTCCGTGGAGGACGGGGGCGTCGTCCGTCAACGCTTCCTCAGGGTCGAAGACTCCTGGGAGGTCTTCCAGTTTCGGAGCGATGGCTCGGGCGGCTGCCCAGGCTTCTTCTGCCGAACGGGCGGCCACCAGGGCCAGACGGTCACCAACCATTCGAATGCGGTCCGTGACCACCAGGGGCTGGTCAGGGAATATGACCCCGATCTGGTTGTCTCCGGGGATATCGTCGCCGGTCACGACTGCCTCGACACCGGGCATCTCCCGAAGAGGCGCCACGTCGAGAGAGAGAATTCGGGCCGAGGCGCGGTCACTGACGGCGATCGCTGCGTGGAGCATGCCGGGCAGCGACATGTCGCCGACGTATCGTGTCTGGCCGGTGGCCTTGGCCATCGCGTCCGGGCGCCGGTGTGTACCGCCGAGAGGTGTCAGACACTCAGTCATCGTTGGCTCCTGCCACGTCCAGGGCGTTGAAGATTTTTTCGTACCCGGTACAGCGACAGAGATTCCCGGACAGTCTGCGAGCCTGATCCTCCCGTCTGTCGATGGAGGCATCCAGAAGGGCGACCGAGGTCATGACGATGCCCGGAGTGCAAAAACCGCACTGGACGCCTCCGCTCTCGACGATGGCCTCCTGAAATGTATGAGGTTTGCGACCATCGACCAGTCCCTCGACTGTCGTCACATGGCGGCCCTCACACGAGGCGGCCAGAACG
>CAYSHZ010000274.1:0-5294 GCA_964430905.1 uncultured Thermoanaerobaculia bacterium
AGAAAAACCGGGCCGTCCAAGCATGGTCACCTGATCCTGCTACCGGTTCTCACCGACCACAGGCATCGCAGGATACCACAGGACAATTTAAGCAACTGCCATGCCAATGCAGCCCATCGGGCCCTGGATTAATCTTCAATAAATGCATTTCATTCTTTAGAACGGTCGTCTCAATATCGGACATCAACAACGTCTGTCAGACTGTAGCTTTCTCAAACACTGCTCACGCAGGTTTACGTTATCGGAGACTACCTTGAATCGATCTTTCTTCCCCGTCTCCGGGACGAACTCCGGATCAACCGGTTTTGTCCGACAAGCCGTTCATTTTTGTTCGTTTTCTGACCGGAAAACCGGACAATATTCCCGCAGTATCGGCCCCTAAATATCCCAGAATCTGGTGTGCTTGCAGCCGCTTGGACTCCTTGTGCGTTACACTCTGTCGGTCTTGGAGGTATGACAGTGACCCGATTGATAGCCATCACAATGCTCGCCGTGGCCTTGATCACACCGGCTCTCGCCATAGCTGACGATCAAAACCCACAAGAATCCCCCGAAATAAAACCTATTGGGGGCTTGAGTTTCCAGGACGAAATTGAACTGACCGTCGTTAACGTGATTGCCTACGTCACCGACAAGGGAGGACACCCGGTCACCGATCTCAAAAAGGAGGATTTTCGACTCCTTCATGACGGCAAGGTTCGACAGATAACCCACTTCAAGCTCTATACCGAGGACGTTTTCAAATCTCGTATCGAGGCGGCGCCCGGAACCTCTCCTGTGCCGACGCCGACCAACGCTGAAGCCGAAGAACGCCCCGATGAGCAGCCGGTCTACATCGTCTTGTTCATCGATCACGAAAACATCCACCCCCTCGACCGCAACCGTGTTCTGTCTCGGGCCAATGAATTCGTACGGGACAACCTCCACCCACCGGTGGAAATGATGGTTGCCACCTTCGAGAAGTCACTCAAGATCATCCAGCCCTTCACCGACGATCGGGAATTGATCATGCAGGCACTGAGGGCCCAAAGAATGAAAACCGGCGGCCGGATCAGTCGTGACCAGGACCGCAAGAAGATTCTGGACTCGATGCGCCGTCACAAACAGGACCCAGGCGCCAGCCATGTCAATGATGCCAGAAACGTCTGGGGCCTGATCATCGGCGCCGCCGAGGAGGAAGCCACCAATCTGGCCTTCACGCTGCACTCTCTTCGGGCGACCGTGTCCATGATGGCCGGTCTCCCGGGCAAGAAGTCTATCGTCTACATCTCGAACGGCCTCCCCATGATCGCAGGAATGGAACTGGTCTATGCTTTTTCCAACACCTTTGACGACCCTTCGGTCATGACCCAGTTGAGCCGCTGGGATCAGTCCCGCAACTTTGAGGCCCTGACCTCGGCGGCCAACTCCCAGGGTGTCAGCTTCTATACGATCGGCGCAGGAGGCCTGAAGCATGGCTCCGTGGCAACCGCGGAATATGCGGGACCCCAGGACAACGTTGCCGTCGGCGCCGGCCAGGAGAACTTCCTCGACAGTCTGCGTTTCATTGCCTCCAACACCGGGGGCCAGGCTATCGTCAACACCAATGACTTCTCGAAGGCGTTCAAAAGGATTTCGACCGATCTCTTCACCTACTATTCCCTGGGATACGCCCTCAACGTCAGCGGGGGCGACAAGGTCCACCGCATCAAGGTCGAACTCCCAAACCATCCGGAATACACCATCCGCTATCGCCGGCGTTTCGTCGAAAAGAGTCTGGAGACACAGGTTCAGGACAAGGTGGTTACCAGCCTGATGTTTCCGGTCAAACAGAACCCGCTGGACATCACCGTCACCACCGGCACTCCGGCGCCGGCATCCAAGCAACGCTGGAACCTCCCAATCCAAATTGCCTTCCCTCTCAAACAACTGGCCCTGTTACCCGAAGGCGACGACTACGTCGGTCGGGCGGTCCTTTTCGTTGCGGCCCGCGACAGTGAGGGTGGCCAGTCAGATCTGGTCCGACAGCAACACGAGGTCCGCGTCGCGGCCAAGGACTACGCAAAGTTGGAACACGAAAAGTGGGTAATCAACGCCGGCCTCCTGATGGAAAGCGGAAGTTACACGGTTTCGGTCGGTCTGATGGACCAGGTGACGCGACAGGCATCATTTGCCCAGGTCAAGACCTTCATCGAAAAAGCGGTTGAGTAGTAACGCAGAACTCACCACCGGTAGGTCAGGCCGGCTCTCAATTCCATGGGATGCTGTCTGATCATTGTCTGTCCCCAGGTTCCATCCGTTCGCTGGTCCTCCGGTTCAAGACCTGCAGCCTGAACCCCGTCGAGAACGGTCCAACGCTCATCCAGCACGACTGCACGCTGCGAGTCGAAGAGGTTTCTCAGTTCAACGAACGCCTCAAATCTGCCCCTGCCGATCTCGAAGGGCCATAATCCCACCAAATCCGCTTGCCACAACTCGGGCGTTCGACCGGCCGAACCTCGGCCTTCGACAAATCGTCGATCCAACCCCAATCCATCGGTCAGTGCTCCCAACCGGGACACCGGCGCTCCCGAGGTGTAGGTCAAACGACCTCCAAGAGACGGCCCGGCGGCGAACAGCCACGAACCGGAGAGCTCCAAATGCCATCGACGATCGTCAGGCAGGGGGCCCCGCGCACCATTCAAGGCCTCGGGGGACACAACGTCGGCGAGATACTCTCGATTGACATCCACCAGATCGACACCCTGCGGTCCCGACCAGGTACCCCGACTCCGTCGCCACCCCACACGAACCTCCGCCTGCCAGCCGTTCGCCAGACGTTTGCGAATCCAACCCCAGCTTTCCACAACCTCACTGTCCAACCCGGAAGACCAGGTATCACCGGAAGGGCTGTCCAGAAGAAATGTTCCGCCACCATCCTCGGACAGGACGGCCAAACCGTTCTCGGTCCGCCTGAAGACACCCGCCACTCCAACAACAAGATGGCTGAGAACCTCATATTCCACGCCCACGACGGTCTCATCGATCGTTGCCGGCTCGAGATCAGGCGCCACGTCGATCAGTCCCGGCAATCTCTCCCGGGAAGACCCATCATCGTCAATGAAAACCGTCGAGACATCGAGGGCGCCTCCCAACCGCAACTGGACGGCCGCACCCGGGCCCTGCCGAAAACGCGCCCATTGAATCCACGCCCGCGATCGACCCGAGCCCTCAAAGTCCCAGACGAGTCCCACTCGGGGGGACAGCATGTCATCGACCGCAAAGTGGTAGCCCGGCCTGCTTTCGCCTCCATCAAAACGAAGATCCTCCGTCTCCAGGCCCAGAAGAAGGCTCAGACTCCCTGCCACCCGCCAGGAGTCCCGGAGAACAATCCGACCGGTTTCCAGGCGACCCCTATACGGGGTGCCGGACTCCAGCGTATCGATCCGTTGAGCAACCGGCCCTCGAAAGATTCTGCGCGTGCCGTTCTCCTGGCCCTCACTGGGTTGAAGATACTGAAGATCCTGATCCTCCCGAGACCATGAAGCTGCAACCTCCAGACGATGTCCACTGCCCAACGACCACTCAAGACCGGCACCACCGTGGAGAGTCTCCCGGTCCCGGTCGAATGCGGCCACACCACCCTCGCCACTCCAGATACCGTTTCCCAGTCCACCACTCCAGTTTCCCTCCGGACTCTGATCCTGTTCCAGAATGCCGGTCCGGGCCGGTCTCCAGTCCAGAGAATCAACGGAGAATCCACCGGACATCTGAACGGCCAGCCCACTGGACGGCAGGGTGTCCCACTCCAGTTCCATCGCTCGATTTCTCCAATACCGCTCACCACCCGGCAGCGGCGCATCAGGGACAACGTGCAGACTCGACGGCATGTCCTCTGACCGGTGGCGCCCCCAATTCACGCGTCCATTCAGGCGATGACTCGGTGCCGGAGACCAGTTGAGAACGCCATAGCCCAGGAACGAATCCCGATCCCACGGCTGAGCACGCCGAACCCGATCACCGGAAACACCACTCCCAAAATTCGCCTCTGTGTCCAGGTCCGCCCTGTCGGCCTCCAGAGCAAGGAAGGTTCCGAGTCGGCCGCCTTTCGGCCTTCCACCCAACGAGAACCTTGCCCGCACTCCGTTATCGACAGCCGTGACATCACCTCGCGTTCCCGTCGTACGAGCGCCCAGTCCGGCGCCCGCATCAATCGACACTCGACCGTGGATGCCCTGCTCGGGGAGCCGGGTCATGGTTATCGGGACCGGCCCGGGTTCATCGGCACCTCCGCCTCGGATCACGCCCTGAAAGGCAACGGCCTCCTTCGGCCACAAACCGCTGCCACTATTTTCCTCAAATTCACCGCCCCCTGGTGGGAGCAACTCCCTGGCATCAAGAGAAAGAAGATGCCCAACCGCGGTCCCTTCCGGGTCAACCGACGGCCCCGAAGGCAGGACGACAACCTCGTCACCCACAGCCCTATCCAGCGTAACGACCAGCCGAACAACCCCATCGGGCCGGCACCGAACATCCTCAACCTCGAGCCATTGATAGCCCTCGCGACTGATCTCCAACCGGCAGGGCCCGGGAGGAAGGTTGACAAGGACCACTCTTCCGTCGCCACCGGTGATCC
Source organism: uncultured Thermoanaerobaculia bacterium (assembly GCA_964430905.1). Classification (GTDB taxonomy): domain Bacteria; phylum Acidobacteriota; class Thermoanaerobaculia; order Thermoanaerobaculales; family Sulfomarinibacteraceae; genus DAOWGJ01. The sequence continues at coordinate 4,595 of CAYSHZ010000274.1, forward strand.
CGGTCCGTGCATTCGTCAGAACCGAACACGCCGCCTTGACATCAACACCACCGAGCGCCGAAACGCCGTCTTCCCTGACATCAACCTCGATCGTGCACCGGTCCGCTGCACCGAGGACAGATGAAATTAGAAGGCAGATACATGCCAGAGCAAACGCCAGCCCCCGGGAGGAAATCGGACGGAACAGGAGGCCGACCGTCGGATTCTCGCGTTGAATTTTCCATGAAGGAAATGAGGGCCGGCGGCTGACAGCTGACGGCTCCCGGCTTCGCCAGGCTCGTCCGTCACCCATGATCCTCCACGTCCAACTCGACCAGCACGGTTCCGGTGGCAACCGTGTCACCGGCGGAAACAAGAACGGACGCAACGCGGCCGGCCCGCTCAGTTTCCAGTTCGTTTTCCATCTTCATCGCCTCGAGAACAACGACTGACTGACCTTCAACAACATCATCACCGGGGACCACATTGACTTTGACGACCTTGCCTGGGATAGGGGCCGTGATTTGAGACGCACCACTCGATGCACCCCTGGTCTCCGACGCCACCGCCTCGACCGGCGTCAAAACGTCCCAGGTGAATTCTCGTTCACCAACGGCCACCCGGAAGCTTCTCTTGCCTTCACGGTGAGCCGTAACATGAAAACTGTGCCCATTGTTCAGATACCTCAGGGAGGCGATCGTCCTATCAAGGGGAATGTAGT
>CAYSHZ010000275.1:0-5290 GCA_964430905.1 uncultured Thermoanaerobaculia bacterium
TCCGCCGCGAGTGGCTCTACGGCGATATTGCCACCGGCCTGACCTGGCCACAAGATGACCCCTTCGAACGCCGGGAAACCTCATGGGGCATCGCTCTGGGCATCCAGATCCAGTTCGGCGACATCGCTTGGGACCCAGACGAGGGATAGGCACCCCTCCCAGCCTCCGATCAGGCATAATTGCCGAGATGGTTCATGCTCGGATATTCATGAGCGTTGTTTTCGGCCTCGGGGCATTCCTCGTCGGTCTGTCCTCGGTTGATGCCGCAACCCCCCGGCGTCCTTTCCCCCAGAACGTCCCCTATGCCGTTGGTTCCCTCTTTCCCAACCACCTGACGACCGAGGAAATCAACGATGACGTTCGTGCTGCCTTCTGGCGTTGGAGGGCTGCCTATGTTGAGCAGGCCGGCGTCGAAGCCGACGGCCGGCCCCGCTGCCGGATCAAGCTGGGAAGATCGGCCGACGAAGCGACGGTCTCCGAGGGACAAGGCTACGGCATGGTCATCATGGCCCTGATGGCCGGAGAAGACCCCGATGCCCAGACCGTTTTTGACGGCCTGTGGGAGTTCTTCAACGACCACCGTTCCGAGATCGACCCACGCCTGATGGACTGGCACGTTCCGGCGAATGAGGCGCCCGAACCTGGCGACGACGATAGTGCCTTCGACGGGGACTGTGACATCGCCTACGCCCTCCTTCTTGCCAATACCCAATGGGGCGATCAGGGTCTGATCAACTACCGGGCAGAATTCGAGGAGATCATCTCCGGCATCGCCGATTCGACGATCGGTCCACAAAGCCGGTTACCCATGCTCGGCGACTGGGTCGATCCCGACGGCGCCACTTTCAACCAATACACGCCTCGGACTTCGGACCTGATGCCCGGGCATTTCAGGGCCTTTTCCCGGGCCACCAGGACAGACCTGTGGAAGACCGCCGCCGATGTCGCCCGGCAGACAATCGATTCACTCCAGGCCCTTCATGCACCCGAGACCGGCCTGCTGCCCGATTTTGCGGTATCGACATCTCCAACCGACCACATGCTGAAGCCCGCACCACCAAATTTCCTCGAGGGTCCGCACGACCCGCACTACTTCTACAACGCAGGTCGTGACCCGTGGCGGATCGCGACTGACGCACTGATCAATTCAAATACCGCATCCCGGAATCAATCTGCACGGATCTCCCGATGGATTCGACGGGCAACGGCGGAGAACCCCAGGACAATCAAGGGTGGCTACCGTCTCGACGGCAACCCAATCGGCAATTATTTCTCGTCATTTTTCGCCGCCCCCCTTGCGGTGGCCGCCATGCTTGACCCGGATGCACAATTCTGGCTCAACGAGGTCTATGACGAGATCCGCGATGCCGAGGAAGGCTACTTTGAAGACTCAGTCACCCTGCTGTGTCTCCTGGTCATCAGCCACAACTTCTGGGACCCAACCCAGCTCCCCCACGCCGAGGCTCTCACCAACCTCCAGGAGAACCTCTTGCTTGACTGAAAATGCAACGCTCAACGGGAATATTTCCTCCCGGACGGCGCCGCCTTCGGGTACTTCCAGCAATCACTGAATGTGGGGAGATCCGGAACTGCCTTCGGAAACTGGACCATGATTCGAATCTGCGGCCAGTTTCACCCCTGCGCCCGGGACCCTCGTTCCCCTACTCTTCCAGTCTGACCGAAACCACTTTCGAGACCCCGGGCTCTTCCATGGTGACACCGTAGAGGACGTCGGATCGCTGCATGGTGCGCCGGTTGTGGGTGATCATGATGAACTGGGTATGGGTCGTCATCGACTGGACCAGCTCGGCCAGGCGCTCGACATTGGCGTCATCCAGCGGGGCATCAACCTCATCGAGGATGCAGAAGGGTGACGGCTTGATGCGAAAGAGAGCGATCAGCAGGGCCAGTGCCGTCAGGGCCTTCTCGCCGCCCGAAAGCAACTGAACCGACTGGTTCTTCTTGCCGGGCGGCTGGGCCGTGATATCCAGCCCGCTTTCCAGTGGATCATCCTCGTCAACAAGATCCAACCGTGCGGTGCCGCCACCGAAGAGGTAGGTGAAGGTCTCCCCGAACAAGGTATTGACCTGTTCGAAGGTATTGACGAATCGCTCCATACAGATCGAGTCGATTTCCTTGATGGTCTCGTCGAGACTCTTGAGGGCATCGACCAGATCCTTCCGCTGCTCGGACAAGAAGGTCGATCTCTCGGAGAGTTCGTCCACTTCCTTGAGAGCCAGAAGATTGACCGGACCGATCTTCTCCAGTTTGGTCCTCAGGCCCTCGGTCCTGGACCTCAGTTCGTCCGCAGCTTGATCGCCGGGCTGTTCTTCAACCAGCGCTTCCGGAGGAGTTCCCAGGTCCGCAATGCACGCATCCCTCAAACGGGCCCACTCGCCCTCAACGGTCCCGACATCGATGTCCAGCTGATGAAGCTGCTCCCTGACCCTCTCGTGTTCGTCACGTCTTCGCCTGACATCAATTTCCAGCTTTTCGACCTGGGCCATGACGCCCTCGGTCCTTTCACTGAGCTGAGTCGCGCTCTGTCGGGCGGATGCCGAAAGCCCCTGCTCCTCCACCAGTCGCGTTCTGGAACGAACGATCTCGTTCTCGGTCTCTTCCAACTCCTTGACGAACTCTTCCCGTTGTTTCTTCAGCGTCTCGATCCGGCCTTCGAGCAGGTGGACCTGGGTCTGGAGCCGTTCCTCCTCGCGGGCCGCGGCGGTCTCCCGTTCCCGGGCCAACCTCTCCTCGGCCCGCCATCGATCAACCCGGCGAAGAGCGTCTCCGGCCGCTTCCCTGGCAACACCGAGGCTCTCTGTCAGGGCCTCGAGCCCTTCCTCCAGGTCCTGGCTGCGACTCTCCAAAGAACCGACCTCGGCCACCAGTTTCTCGTGGCGTTCGGCGACTGCCTTCAGGTTTCCGGCAGTCCGCTCACGCTCCCGGCCCAGAGCGGCGGCCTCCTTTTCCAGACGCTCTCTCTCCTCGCCCAGGCTCCGCTCGACGGCTGCGGTTCTGGCCCGTTCCTCCTCGGCCAGAACGACCTCCCGGTCAACGGCCACCAGTCGGCTCTCGATCGAATCCAGACTGTCACTCAATTCCCGATGACGCGCCGACGAGGATTCGGCCTTGCCGGCGGCATCGTCAATGGCCGTCCGCATCTCATCCCGTTCCTGCCTCAGAGCCAGGGCGCCACGACGACGGACGGCCTGTGACGCCGGCTCAATGACCCTGCCGTGCCGAAGGACGTCCTCACCGTCGAGAACCAGGACCTCGGGATGCGCCTCCGATATCTCCCGGGCACGGTCAACATCATGACAACGATAGGCCGGCGGCAGAATTCGCAAGAGCCAGGAACGATGTTCTTCGGGGATTCCGGCGAAAGGCAGAAGGCTCTCGGCGCCATCAATATCCTTCCACGGATTGGGGGCGGCACCAACACCGGCCAGCGCAAGTCGGATCTTCTCGTCCCGACCGGTCAGAGCCTCCATATGTTTCCGTGAAACCGCAGCCTCGTCGACAACGGGCAACTCGAGCCAGGGGCCCCAGACACGATCCAGTTGAGCCGCACTCTTTGAATCAGGCTTGAGATAATCACCAACCAGGCCCAGAACCGCTGCCTCACCCAGGACATCAATCAGACTGTCGGCCGCTGCCGTGTAGCGTGCCAACTCCCGTTCAACTCCCGACAAGCGATGGCGAAATTCCCATACCTGGTGGGAGAGGCTTTCGGCATCCTGCTTCGACGCCTGAGCCTCTTCCCGGGCCTGGGATCGTTCCTTGACCAGGGAGGCACGGGTCTCTTCCAACGCACCGGCCGCTTCCAGGGCCTCTCGCACCCGGGCGGCCGCCTCGCCGTGCCTCGCCGTAACATCATCGCGACGCTGATCCAGGCGTTCGCCCTCCTGATCCAGCTGGGCGCCGGCATATGCCAGTCGATCCTGCTCCCTTTCCATCTCACTGAGACGGTTGCGGCTGGTTGTCAGTGTAGAAATGGTCCGCAGCAGATCTTCGCGCCGTCTTGCAGCATCGGTCTCACGGTCTTCGAGGGTTTCACGAACGCCGGCCTCCTCGGCCAGAGCCTCCTTGAGCCTCTCCTGAGTCTGCTCCAATCCCTCAAGACTGGTTCTCCGCCGCGACACTGCCTCTTTGAGGGCCGCCGCCATGTCCCGGCACTGCTCCTCGGCCGCCGCCCTGTCCAGACCGTTGCGCTCCAACGATGACCGCAGGGAATCCATCAGATCTGCCGACCGTTCGAGAAAGGCCTCAAGGCCTTCCTTCGACGCATCGAGTCGGGCGACCTCGGCCCGGGCCTCCTCCAGTTGGTGGCGGTTGGCCTCCAGGGCCTTTCGCGCACCCTGCAGATCGGCATCGACGCCCGCCAGGGTGGAGGCCGCGGCCGCAACGTCGTTCTGGCACTGGGCCCTTTTCTTGATAACGTCGGTTCTGCGACCGGAAAGCTCCTGAGCCTCGATGACATGGAGGCTTCTCAACGCCCCGGTCAGCTCTTCCTGCATCTCTTTGTAACGCTCAGCCTGCCTGGCCTGCCTCTTGAGCTGCCGCAGGGAGCGATTGACCTCGTCAATGACGTCATCAAGGCGAATCAGATTCTGGCGTGTGTGCTCCAACTTGAGTTCCGACTCATGTTTGCGCACCTTGTAGCGAGTGATGCCCGCCGCCTCCTCGAGCAGAATTCTGCGGTCTGTCGGGCGAGCGGACAGCACCTGCCCGACCCTGCCCTGCTCGATGATCGCGTAGTTCCGGGTACCCAGGCCGACCGACAACAGCTCGTCGACGATGTCCTTGAGCCGGGCCACCTTGCCGTTCAACCGGTACTCCGAGGGCCCACTCCGGAGGACCCGGCGCCGGATTTCCAGCCGTCCGTCCTTCTCGGACCATCGGCCGTCCTCGGACCGAAGAACCATGACAATCTCGGCCGATCCCGCCGGTTTACGCCCCGAAGCACCCGAAAAAACGACATCACCCATGTTTTTCAGGCGCAGCAGGGAGGGACTCTGCTCACCGAGGACCCAAAGCATTGCATCGACGATGTTGCTCTTCCCGCAACCGTTGGGCCCGATGATTGCAGACACCGCCCCCGGAAAGGTCAATTCGACCTGATCGGGAAAGGACTTGAAGCCTTTGAGCTTCAGCGACTCCAGACGCACCGATGCCATAGGACCAAGACGGTAGCAGAATCATCGAAAATTGGAAGACAGCGGAACGAGTCAATAGATGCAACCCCAACCCCCAAAGCCCTGCTCCCCCTCCCCCCCCCCTCTCCCTCGCC
>CAYSHZ010000276.1:0-5287 GCA_964430905.1 uncultured Thermoanaerobaculia bacterium
TTTTGAAGAACGACTCTCTCGAACCGCTCAGCAGACGAAGTCTGCAACGGGCGGCAACCACCGGCAGGCCTCTCTGTGAAACTCTGAGTCCTCTGTGCCTCTGTGGTTCCTATTTTTGGGGTTCTTGCAAGAGCATAAGCTGACAGCTGACAGCTGATAGCTATGATCCTCCTACCACTTCGTGATTTTTACCTTGGTTCCGTCGTCGGTGTTGACGTCGACCAGCACACCGGGAGACGTATGATGGAGAGCCGTCAACACCATCCTGGGTTCAAAGATCTCCCAGTCCCAGCGTTCGAGGCTGGTGAAGATGCTGTCCAGAGGGAGTGAGCAGTGAACGACAGCTCCCTCTGCATTGACGTCGATCATCAGGGAGTGACTCTTCTTGACGATGCTGACGGTCTCCTCAGGTGTCGTGACCTCGACCAGGGCGCCGTCGGGTGCATCAACCAGGCTTGAGAGCGCTTCCAATACCGTCTCCCGTTGGTCGCGGACTTCCTGAGGAATTTCCTGCGCCAGGTCATCGGGGATGAACGCTACGGCGATGTCCGCGAGGACCAGGGGCAGGGGAGCCTTGATGTGGATGCTCTCGGGTTCCGGCGTCTGGACATCGATAATCATCCAGTCCATCAATATTGTTGCTGTCCCCAGTCCTGCAACAGCGGCCAGGAGTACAGAGCCCAAGGTTGAGATGCCTCGCTGGCGTTTCATGACCTACTCCACCCACACCCGAACGTTGGCGTCGGCTGATGTCACACGGACCAGGTCACCCGCCGGGAAGTCGTCAAAGGCCTTCAGGAGGGCAGCGACGTCGATCCTATCCTCGTCGTCGATCTCAATGGCGTTGATCAACTGGGAAGGCAGTATGATTTCGACCTGGGCCTTCTCATCAACCTTCTGGTCGACGGTTACCAGGATGGTGTTGGCTTTTTTGGTGACGTTGACGTCCGCATCGTCACTTTCCACTACGAGGTATTCGCCGTCGACCGCATCCTTGATGGAGGCGAAGAGTTCCAGCCACTCGATATCGATGTCTTCGGTGTGGAGCTGGACCTTTCCTTTCTCGAAGCCTTCGACATCGACGGCGCCGATGACCGAGAGCACCAGATTGAGGGGAAGATGAACCTTGACGTTGGTATTGCTCTCGTTTTCGGTGACGTGGACATTGAGCCATTTGCCGTCGGTGGCGCCTGCCACCAGGCAAACCGCCATGAAGAGTGTTGCCAGTATGAGTGATTTCCGTTGCATGATGTGCCTCCTTTGTTCCTCACAGTGATCAACGGCCCTGCCGCGAAAAGGTTCCCGGAACCTTCGGTAAAAAAAATTGCGGGCCGTGTGGCCCGCAGGAGGAAGGAGGAGGTAGAATTCTTGGGCCGGCTTCTGTTGGCCGGTTGCCGTCAGGTAAAGCAAAGCTCATGCCAATTTTATTCCTCAGCCGTTTTTGCATGCTCTCATGGGTCTTTTCAAGTCATGGGAGGAATGGTCGGTACCCTTCAGTACTGCCGGATCGTGCCGTCCGGGTTGAACTGGTGTGCCGTATTGGCCTTGTCGATGGGAGTGCCTGATGCGGCGGCCTCGTCTCTGGCTCCTGATTGTGGCAGGTGCCCTGGCTGTCGCCGTTGACGTATTGGGAGTTGTGGGTACCTGGGCATGGGACAGCACGGCACGACAACTACAAGTTGACGCCGCGGCAGGAGCAATTGCACTGGTTGATGCTCCACTCCTCAGGTTGCCGGCGGCGGTCTTGAGGTCACGGCGGTTGGTGGCTGCAGACCTGGTGACTGTAGAGCAGGACTTGGCTGTGAAGGTACTTGAGGCAGTGGCCCACCGGCAGATTCGGTGCATGGTCGTCTACCCGGATGGCTATCTCAACCTGGCTCGGGCGCGGCTGATGCGAAATCAGGTCTTCGAGGGGCAGGAAGACCTAACTGAGGCCCTTCGGCGGGATCCGACCCGTCCGTTCAGCATCAGGTTGCTGGCCCTGGTGACCCTCTTTCATGGCCATTTCGAGAAAGCCATGGACCTTTTGGCTCAGGCGGAGGCAGTTGCGCCGGGCTATCGAGTACCGGTGATTGAAATGAGTTCAGTGGACGAGGCGCGGATTCGGCTGGATGGTCTGGAGCGGAGATTGGAGATCTATCCTCGCGTCCGGGCAGAGACCCTGATTTCCATCGGTCAGTTACTTCGTGCGATGGGCCGTGTGGAAGAGGCCCAATGCCGGCTTGAGGAGGCTGCCGGTGATCCCAGGGTTGATCTGGTTCGGGCCCAGTGGGCATTGAATGATGGAGACGCCGCAACGGCTGCCGGCCTGGCCCAAGGGTTGACGCTGCAGCGTCGACTGCCGGCTCAGAGCCGGGCCTCGGCATGGTCCATCGTTGCGCAGGCTCTGGAAACCCAGGGTGATCAAGAGGGGGCACTGGCGGCGGCCCACCGATCCCTCCGTTTGGCGCCGGACAGTGCAGCGCCCCATTTGGCCTTGGCGCGAATCGCCCAGGGTCGGGGAGACATCGACGGAGCGGTAACTCATTTTCGTCGTGCCTGGGGCATGGATCCGGCCAACACGGGAATCCTCTTCCAGTTCGCCCGAGCGGCCGAAAAGGCTGGACTCAAGGCCGATGCCCGACTGGCCCTGGAGCGGGCGGTGGATCTCAATCCGGGGGACACCTCGACGGTCCTTCGATTGGTTGATTTCCAGTTGAGGAACGGTGATTTCATGGATGCGGCGATGTCTCTCTCGCGAGCACTGGATCATGATCCAACCAATCCGAGTCTCCTGAAGATGGGGGAGCGTCTCAGCCGTGAGGTCAAGCGCCGTTAGCCCAACGGTCAGTTTTTCTCGGTCCCGGAGACCTTGTTGAACCTGCCACCCTGGGAACCATCACCGATCTCTCTCGGATTCTGTCGTGCCCACTCGATCTGGCGGCAGATGCCCCTGAAGATGGCCGCCTCGTTCTCGGTCAGACCGGCTCGCCCAAAGACCCTCCGGATCTTCCTCAGGATTCGATCCGGGTTGACGGGGTCGAGGTAGCCGATGTCGGCAAGGGTCGTGTGCAAATGGGCCATCAGCTCTTCAATGGTGTTGTGAGGAGCCGGGGCAGGTCGATTGTCGTCGGATGGAGACGGTTCGATCGCACAATGACTCAGCAGGATGGCGATCGACTGGGTCAGATTGAGCACCGGAAAGTCCGGGTTGGTGGGGATACGAACCGCAAGGTCGCACCGGTCGAGATCATCTTTGCTCATGCCACGGCTTTCGCTGCCGAAGACCAGGGCTGTCGTTCCAGGATCTCGTTGCGCGATCGTGGCGATGACCTCTCCGGGGGTGATCAGGGGTTGGTCGGGTCGTCCCCGTCCGGAGGCCGTTGCGACCAGGGTGCGGGAGTCTGCGGCGGCTTCGTTAAGGTCCTCGAAAACTTCGACGTCCACATGGCGGCCGGCCCCGCACGCCCACTGGTTGATAATGGGGTCTTCGAGGGCCACCCGGGGCCTGACCAGGGCTACCGTTGAGACATCGAAATTTGCGGCAATCCTCAGTGCTGCGCCGAGATTACCTGGTGACGAGGTTTCGATCAGAATCAGCCGGGAAAGTTTCATTGCACACGGGCCTCCAGCAGAGAGTGTCGAGGATCGGGTTGGGAGTTGCAAGTTTCCGTGGCGTTATCATCCCCGGTTATACTGGCCTCAACAAAACACTGGGGGCAGGATGTTTCTACCCGTCGGACATGATCAAGATTCGGTACGGCGCCTTCCATGGGTGACCTTTTCGTTGATGGGGCTCTGTGTTGTGGTCTTTTTCCTGACCCTGGGTCCCATCACGAGTGCCAACGAAAGGGCCGCTCGGCGCCTGAGTGAAATTGCGGAGTATTTCTTTACTCACCCCGATTTGGAGCTGGAGCCGGAGATGGAGGAGTTGTTTCTTGGTTCCTTCCCGGAGTACCAGGGCCAGCGAGAAGCCTTCAAGGAGATCCTCAAGGAGGGCGCGAGGGGTTTCGGCCTCGGAGAAACGGAAGAGGGAGAAAGATCCAAGGAACCCAAAGCCGAGCAGCAGGCCACGCTGGACCGGATGACGGTGGACTTCCACAAGACCGTCAAGAGTTCTCCCTACTTTACCCTCGGTCTGGTTCCTGCTGATCAGCACCTCTACGCCTACATCACACACCAGTTCATGCATGGCGGGTGGATGCATCTATTCGGTAACCTGCTCTTTCTTTACCTCGCCGGGCCCTACCTTGAAGATGTGTGGGGCCGTCCGCTCTTTGCCGGGTTCTACCTTGCCGCAGGGGTCTTTTCCGCCCTGATCTACGTCTTGAAGTTTCCTCTGATGGAGGGTCCCCTGATCGGCGCTTCGGGAGCGATTGCAGGTCTGATGGGCGCCTTTCTGATCCGTCACGGGAAGACCAAGATCAAGTTCCTCTTCTTCTTTTTTGTCACACCGAGGTTCTTTGATGCCCCTGCATGGATGATGCTGCCCCTGTGGTTACTCAGGGAGGTCTTTTACGGACAGGCGACGGACATGGTTGGGGGGCAGGGGGGAGGGGTGGCGCACTGGGCCCACGTGGCAGGCTTTGTCTTCGGTCTTGTGTTCGCCGCTGGAGTCAAGCAATTCAGGTTCGAGGAACGGTTTGTCGATGCTGCGATTGAGGCCAAGGCAATTCAACACGAGAACCTCGATCTTGAGGCAGCACTCGAGGCCAGGAGCAAGGGTCAGTTGGATGCGTCGGAAGCGAAGCTGCTGGATCTGCTCAAGAAGACCCCGGGTGATTTTGACGTGGCGATGGCCTACTGGGACGTCAGGCGGGATATCGGTGATGTGACGCCGGCCTTTCCCCATGTGCAGCGAGTCTTCTGGAATGCCCTGAGGCGCGGCGACCTTGACGTCGTCGATATGAGATGGCCTGAGGTGCTCGAGATGGCGCCGGGGGGCGCCGTTGATCCGGCCATGGCGATCAGGGTTGTGGAGACCCTGGGCGAGAGCCTGCCGGAAAGCCTGCTGCGGGAAACAGTCGAGGCGGGCGCCGCCGGGGTGGGGCCTTCGACTCCTGGTGGGGTCCTGGTCCGGCTGACCCGGGTGGCGATGACGGTGGGCGCCGTATCGGCCCGGAGCCTGGCCGAAAAGGCTCTGGCATCGCCCGAGGTGCCTGGGGAGGCACGGTCCGAGATCGAGGCCCTTCTGGCCGACCTTCCGGAGGCGGTGGTCGAGGAGGCCCAGCCCCCGGATCCGCACGAGATCCCGGCGCCCGGTGGCGATTTGGATCAATCGATGGATCAGGAAGCCAGTCCATTCTTG
>CAYSHZ010000277.1:0-5262 GCA_964430905.1 uncultured Thermoanaerobaculia bacterium
CTTTTCCCGTTCTCATATCCCCCTCCTATTCTTCTTCTCAACGATCAAGACTCCGGCAGAGAACTCCCCCGCCGTTTCTCTTCAAATCTTGTCGAAATTTCATCCTTGACCGAGAGTAGTGAGCGTCGACATCCTTGTCAACACCGCAGCCCCGCCCCAGTGTCAACCTTGTTGCCGAACTCTGTTTTCCCGCCGAAGGCTTTGCGGATGCGCATCATGTCCAGACAATGGGTGGTTCTCAAAGAACGGTCACAAGAATTACTTTCCGACACCCCGTTCTTGGGCCTACAATGGCCTCATGAACATGCGAACCCTGTGGGTCGTCGTCGGACTCCTTTCTGCCACCGGGTCGTCGGCCGCCGTTGCACGCGGCCCACTCCCGATCGAAAGGGTGGAACTGAACCCCGCAACGGGGACACCCCGGCTGGTTGTGTTCGGCTCAGCCGAAGCAGGCTCGAGTAAGAACAGTCATCAGAACACCGAGGGCATTTTTGCGTTCTTCTCCCTCAACGGGGCCATCTTCGGCATCGAGCACCCCGAGGAAGAACTGCGTGTTGTCGATGATTTCACCGGCCGTCTGGGACACCACCACACCACGCTGGAGCAGTCATATCACGGAGTCCCCGTGCTCGGCGCCATTCTCCGCCTTCACCAGCGACCCACCGGGGAGGTCTCCGCGGTCAACGGTCTGTTCATTCCGGACCTTCACCTTGACCCCACCCCCCGGCTGACCGCCTCCGAAGCCCAAATCATCGCCCTGTCACTGGTTGCCAAAGACATTCGGGCCACCAGCCTTGGGCAGTTGGAGGCAGGACCAGCAAAAATCTGGGCCCTTCGAACGGGTCTCGCCCACGGCATCAAGGGCCAGGATCATCTGGTGTGGGAGATCGAAATCACCGACCACAAAGCCATTCGGGAGATCCTCTACATTGATGCCCATCACGGCAAGATCGTTGATCGTTTCTCCGGAATCCAGACAATCTTCCGACAGATCCACCGGAGAACCTACGGGAACACCGTTTGGCGGGAAGGCGACGACTTCCCCTACTCCGGGGGGGACTCGAGCACCAATGAAGAGGTCAACGAATTGATCCTCGGCAGCGGAGACATCCACGCCCTGTTCGATCACCTCTCGGGAGGCACGTATCTCAGCTGGGACGGTCACGACGCACTGATGCACTCGGTCCAGGATTTCACATACGATGACTGCCCCAACGCCTTCTGGAACGGTCGGATGACCAACTTCTGCCACGGCATGGCAGCCGACGACATCGTCGCCCATGAATGGACCCACGCCTACACCCAATCGACCCACAACCTGCTGTACCGCTATCAGCCGGGAGCACTCAACGAGGCCTACAGCGACATCTTCGGTGAGATTGCGGACCAGATCAACGGTCGAGGGTCGGATGATCCCGACCGACAGCGGGCCGATGGAGGATGTCCCTCAACCGACAGCTCTCTCCGGTGGCAGATCGGCGAGGACTCGATTTTCGGAACCTTCCGGGACATGTGGAATCCCGCCTGCTTCGGCGATCCGACCCGGGTTTCCCAGGGACTCTACTATTGCGGGGACGATGACAGCGGCGGCGTTCACACCAACTCCGGAATTCCCAACCACGCCTTCGCACTGGCAACCGACGGTGGGGCTTTCAACGGGTTCCAGGTCACCGGTATCGGCCTGAACCGGGCGGCTGCCATCTGGTGGCGGGCGATGAGCGTCTACCAGGTACCGACAACCGATTTTCGGGACCACGCCGACCTGATCGAGTTGGCCTGTGATGACCTGATCGGTGCAGTATTGCTGAACCTCGAAAACGGGGAACCCAGTGGAGACCGCATCACGGCGGCCCATTGCACCGAGGTCGCCAAGGCCATGACGGCAGTCGAGATGCGCCTTCCACCGGAGCAGTGCGCCTATGAACCTCTTCTTGAGCCCTCCCCTCCCTCGATTTCCGGCCTGAACGTGATCTTCTCGGAGGATTTCACAACCGACCCGTTGGATGGGGACACCGGCTGGACAACGACCAACAGCGGCGTCTACTCCGAGTATGAATCGCGGAATTGGACTTGGGTTGCAGATCCACCCGAGGGTAGCGACGGCAACGGCGCCTTGTGGGCCATCGACTCGCTTGTCATCGGCGACTGCATTCCCGGCAGTGATGACCAGTCGGGTGTGATGTACCTGGACAGCCCCCCGGTAACTCTCCCTAACTCCGGGCACACGTTCTTGCTGGTATTCGATCACTACGTCGCAACCGAAGGTGGATGGGATGGCGGCCTGGTCGAAATCTCGGTCGATGGCAGGGCCTTTCTCAGGGTTCCAACCTCAGTATTCCGGTTCAATCCCTACAACTCGACCCTCGAGAGCAGCGCTGACGGTAACGACAATCCCCTGGCCGGACGGTGGGCCTTCACCGGATCTGACGGAGGAAGCATCCGGGGTTCGTGGGGCCAAACCCAGATCCCCCTGGATTGGATCGCCGGACCGGGTCAGACCGTCGTCATTCGCTTCGCCTTCGGGGTCGACGGCTGCAACGGCCTCGACGGCTGGTATCTCGATAGGGTTCAGATTGTCGGGGATGCCCAACCCCCACCCCGCCGTGGCGCGGGACGAAGCGGGGGTTGAGGGCGGGTACGCTTTTGCGGAGGAGATCGCCGTTCGGTTCCGGATCCAGGGGGGGGGTGGGTCAAATAGAGAACTATCCCCTGCTCGTTACTGCTCCAGATGCCGCTCTTCGTTAGTCGGTTCTTCGGCCGACGAATCGGCGCCGGCTTCGGGCGCTGAGACCACGACGTCAAAGGCGCCGTCGCCGACGCCGACCGTGACCGTCGTACCGGGACCGGCCTCACCGGCGATCATCGCCCTGCCGATGCGCGTTTCCAACTGTCGCTGGAGATAGCGCTTGAGGGGCCGGGCGCCGTAGACCGGATCGTAGCCCTCTCGGGCCGCCAATTCGACGGCGGCATCATCCATGACCAGGGCGATCCCTCGGTCAGCCAGTCGGAGCCTGAGCTCCTCTGTCAGAAGGATGACGATTCTACGGATCTCGTCCAGGGTCAGAGGCTTGAAGAAGATGATGTCGTCGACCCTGTTGAGGAATTCCGGCCGAAAATGTGCCCTCATCTCGCGATTGACCGCCTCCAGCGCATCCTCCCTAACCCGACCATCATCATCGAGACCCTCAAGCAGATACTGCGACCCGATGTTGGAAGTCATGATGATGACGGTGTTCTTGAAGTCCACCGTGTGACCCTGGCTGTCGGTCACCCGACCATCGTCCAGGATCTGCAGCAGAACGTTGAAGACATCGGGATGAGCTTTCTCGATCTCGTCAAACAGAATCACCGAATAGGGCTTGCGACGCACGGCCTCGGTCAGCTGACCGCCCTCCTCGTAGCCAACGTAGCCCGGAGGGGCGCCGATCAGGCGTGATACCGCATGCTTTTCCATGTACTCCGACATGTCGATGCGGACGATGTTCTCCTCGGTGTCGAAGAGGGACTGGGCCAGGGTCTTGGCCAATTCGGTCTTCCCGACACCCGTCGGCCCGAGGAAGATGAAACTCCCGATCGGGCGGCGAGGATCCTTGATGCCCGACCGCGCCCGGATGACTGCGTCGGCCACCAGTTGGACGGCCTCATCCTGGCCGACGACGCGCTCGTGCAAGACTTCATCGAGCCGCAAGAGCTTCTCGCGCTCCCCCTCGACCAGGCGCGTCACCGGAATACCGGTCCACCTCGAAATGATCTCGGCAATCTCCGCCTCGGTCACTTCCTCCCTGAGCAGTGTGTTTTCGCCGGTCTGTTTCTCGATCCGCTCTTCCTCTTCCTTAAGCTGGGCCTCGAGCTGGGGCAAGACTCCGTGCTTGAGTTCTGCGGCCTTGTTGAGATCGTAGGCCCGTTCGGCCTCCTCGATCTCGCGCCGGGTCTGCTCCAGACGTTCCCTGAGACTCCTGACCCCATCGATGGCTGCCTTCTCGGCCTCCCACTGGGCCCGCATCTCGCGCTCGATCTCCTCAAGATCGGCCATTTCCTTCTTGAGAGCCTTGAGGCGCTCCTTGGAGGCCTTGTCCTTCTCCTTCTTCAGCGCCGCCTTCTCGATCTGCATCTGCATGATCTTGCGATGGATCTCATCGAGGTCCTGCGGCATGGAGTCGATTTCGGTCCTGATCATCGCCGACGCCTCGTCCATCAGATCGATGGCCTTGTCGGGAAGGAAACGGTCCGAGATGTAACGATTCGACAAGACCGCCGCCGCAACCAGGGCGTTGTCCTGAATCCGAACGCCGTGATGGACCTCGTATCGCTCCTTGAGGCCCCGCAGAATCGAGATCGTATCCTCGACCGTCGGCGGCTCGACCAGGACCGGCTGGAACCGCCGTTCGAGGGCCGCATCTTTTTCGACGTTCTTGCGATACTCGTCCAGGGTCGTGGCGCCGATGCAGTGCAACTCGCCCCGAGCCAGCATGGGTTTGAGCAGATTACCGGCATCGGTCGAACCCTCGGTCTTGCCGGCGCCGACGATGGTGTGCAGCTCGTCGATGAACAAAATGACCCGGCCGTCAGACCTCTTGACCTCGTTGAGCACGGCCTTGAGCCTCTCCTCGAATTCGCCGCGGTATTTCGCTCCAGCCAGAAGGGCTCCCATGTCCAGCGAAAAGACCGCACGGTCCTTGAGCCACTCGGGCACGTCCCCGCGCACGATACGCTGGGCCAGACCCTCGACGATCGCCGTCTTCCCTACCCCCGGTTCCCCGATCAGGACCGGGTTGTTCTTGGTCTTGCGGGAGAGGATTCGAATAGTGCGGCGAATCTCGGCATCTCGCCCGATCACCGGATCAAGCTTGTTGGCCCGAGCCTGACCGACCAAATCAATGCCGTACTTGTCCAGGGCCTCGTAGGAGGCCTCTGGATCGTCCGACGTCACCCTCTGATTGCCCCGCACGGCGGTCAGTGCCTGGAGCAGCCGATCCCGGGTCAGTCCAAACTGGGCCAACAGTCGACCTGTTGCGGTCGTCTGTCCGGTATCCAGCATCGCCAGCGCCAGATGCTCGACCGAGATGTACTCGTCCATCAGTCGTTTGGCCTCGTCACCGGCCTGAACCAGCATCTTCTGCAGCGCCTGAGTAATCATGATCTTCCCGGCTTCGGTGCCGGGGCCGGAAACGCTGGGTCGATTCCTGATTTCCGTTTCCAATGCCTGTCGGATCCCTGAAGGGTCAATCCCCGCCCGCTCGCATAGACGCGACAACAGGCCGC
>CAYSHZ010000278.1:0-5258 GCA_964430905.1 uncultured Thermoanaerobaculia bacterium
TTGAAAGGCAGATGCCCAGTCTCGTAGTTGAGCCAGACAAAGGAATTGCTGAAATCGTCTCCAAAGGGAAGCCGAAGGTCACCTCCCGTAGCCCGGAGGGCGCCAACGACCATTTCAAAGGGCCGACGGCTTTTCGCTCCCCACGACTGCCGGAACTCATCCGAGACCAGGATCGTTCGCACTACGCGGGCCAACTGATCGGGACTCTCCCGGTGGTTTTGGAAAACGTCCGCCGCCCGATCCACCAAAGACTGTGGCGGTTCGTCGGAGACCAGCCGCCTACAGAGCTTTTCGGCAATGAAGAGAGCGACGCCCCGATGTCCGGCCAGCAGGTCGAACACGTCCCGAACATCCTTGATGCCGTCCTGCCCGGCAGGGATGTCCAACCCAAGGACCCGCTTTGAGCCCCAGTCGTGAAAGTCGTCATAGAAGAGGAACTCACCCGTGTCCGGATGCAGTGTCCAGCCGGTCAGACAGCGGGCCAGTTCCCGGAGATCCTCGTCGACGAAGGCCACCGGCACTCCATCGTCTCCCACCGGAACCTGGTCGGCCGGAATGGCCCCAAGGTAGTTGTCCTCTCCCAGCGTATGAAGCTCAAGGACCTCTCGGGCGAAATTCTCATTGGGCCCATCCGAAGCGTTGAATACATTGTCCAGATAAAAGAGCATCGCCGTCGAGGCAGTCATCTCCTCAAGCATCTGCCGAAAACTGCCCAGCAAATTTGCCCGAATGACGTCCCTATCGTAGTGGACAAAGACCGGACCGACATCGTCGTGCCACCCCCAGACGTTAAAGTGGTTGTGCCAGAAATCGGCCAGAACCTCGACCAGCTGCCGCCGGCTGTGGACCGCCCGGAGATAGACGACAACCTCCATCTCCATGATCGGCCGCATCCGCACTTCCCAGTCCTCATCTTCCATCCAGTGATCGGTCCACAGTTGGGTCCGACTCTTGGACAGGGTCTCGAAACCCCCTTCGGCCAGGCGGGCATCGAGGTCAGAGTCATCGATCGACTCGGGATCCAGATGACGATCGACCCAGGCCTCCAGTCGTTCCTGATCAGTTGTCCCAAACCCCTGGAATTCATCCAATGCTTCCGGGGTCGGTCCGAAGGCCGCACGCCCCAGGAGGAAGGCGCCGAGGCCCGGTGATGTCGCCGGCCCCCCTGAGGCCTTGGCACGCGCCCTGATGTCCGGGGAATGCATGGCATGAACCTGCATCCTCCGCGAGAACCCCTCAAGGAGACCGTCTTTATCGGGCGCCTCCGGCACCGTGAGAAAACCCGGCCGTGTCCTCTTCCTCGGTGGCCGGGGACGCCTGATACGCTCTGTCCAATTGATCTTCCCCATCGCCACCTCCATTGAATGACCTTCCGAACTCTGCCGGAAAACCTTTTCTTCTTTGGTCTTGATTCCTTATATCATTACTCGGCGACAACCACCGTGACCGGCGTCACGATGGCCACTGTCGCCCGACGGAGAGGGTTTTTGACAAACGCGCTATCATGTCTCCTCCCGGTACTCCGGGCTGGAGAAAATCATGAAAAATGCCGTCCTCGTTGTCTCCCTGATCACCCTTGTCTCCCTTGGATCAACATCCCAGGCCGCTCGGCCCTTCACCCCTGACGACATGGTCGCTATGGAGCGCGTCGGTGATGCCCAGGCCTCGCCCGACGGCAGCAGGGTCGTCTTCACCCTCAAGACGCTGGACCTGGAAGCCAATGGGTTTCACACCGACCTGTGGATGGCCACAACCGACGGCTCGGAATCCCGCCAACTGACCAGCCACTCGGCCGGTGACTTCAGCCCCCGCTGGGCCGACGACTCGACCCTCTTCTTCCTATCCACTCGATCGGGCTCGGTGCAGGTGTGGCGGCTTTCTCTTGACGGTGGCGAGGCCATCCAGGTGACAGATCTGCCCCTGGACGTCGAAAGCCTGGTCGTCGGACCCGATGCCTCGGCCCTGTTCCTGGGCCTCAAGGTCTTCCCCGACTGCGAAGATTCTATTCCCTGCACCGTCGAAAAGCTCAAGGCCGAGAAGGCCCGAAAGACCACCGGCATGGTCTTTGACTCAATCCTCGTGCGCCATTGGGATACGTGGAAGGACGGCCGAAGAAACCACGTTGTTGCAGTCAACCTGAACGAGAACGGTTTGGCAACCGGAAAAGCAATCGATCTGATGACCGGCATGGACACCGACTGTCCCACCATCCCCTGGGGAGGCGACGACGACTACACCGTTTCCCCGGACGGCACGACCGTTGTCTTTACGGCCAAGAACGCCGACGGCGCCGAGGAGGCATGGACGACCAATTGGGATCTCTGGGCCGTCCCGGCCGACGGTTCAAAGTCACCAACAGTTTTGACCACGAGCAACAAGGCCTGGGACGCGGCTCCGGCATTCTCACCCGACGGCACGACCCTGGCCTACCTGGCGATGACTCGCCCCAACTTCGAGGCCGACCGCTTCCGCGTCATGCTGAGGGACTGGGCCACGGGTGAGACCCACACTCTGACGGAACAATGGGACCGTTCGCCTCGGGGCATCACATGGTCCCCCGACGGTTCAATGATCTACGCCTCGGCAAACAACGTCGGCAATCACTCGATCTTTGAGATCAACCCCAAGACGGGCCACGTCCAGGCCCTGGTGACGCGCCACACGAACTCCGGCCCCCACCCACTGATTGACGGCCGTCTGCTCTTCACAAGAGACAGCTTGACCGCGCCCGCCGAGATCTTCGTCCGCCCCGCAGCGGGCGGGGACCCCCTTCAGATCACACACTTCAACGACGAGAGCCTCGCAGAGCTGGAATTCGGCGAGTATGAGCAGTTCTCCTTTATCGGCGCCCACGGCGACGAGGTCTGGGGCTATTTCATCCGGCCGGCCAACTTCGAGGCGGGCAAGAAATACCCCCTGGCATTCCTGATCCACGGCGGCCCCCAGGGCAGCTTTGACGATCATTGGCACTATCGCTGGAATCCCGAGATCTATGCCGCACACGGCTACGCAACGGTCATGATCGACTTCCACGGTTCGACCGGCTACGGCCAGCCGTTCACCGACGCCATCCGCGACGACTGGGGCGGGGCGCCCTATGAGGATCTGATGAAGGGCCTGGACGACGTTCTTCGGCGACACCGCTGGATCGACTCCAATCGCGTTGTCGCCCTGGGCGCAAGCTACGGCGGCTTCATGATCAATTGGATCCAGGGCCAGACCGACCGCTTTGCCGCCCTGGTCTGCCACGACGGCAACCTTGACGAGTTCATGGCCTACTTCGACACCGAAGAACTGTGGTTCCCCGAGTGGGAGCATGGCGGAACGCCCTGGACCAACCCCGAGGGCTATCGCAAGCACTCACCGGTCAACCACATCGCCGACTTCAAGACTCCAGAGTTGGTGATTCACGGCGCCCTGGACTACCGCGTCGTCGATACCCAGGGTCTGGCAATGTTCAACGCACTTCAGCGCATGGGCGTTCCCTCGCGTCTGCTCTACTTCCCCGACGAGAACCATTGGGTCCTCAAACCCCTGAACTCGCTCCAGTGGCACGAGGTCGTACTGGACTGGATCGATCGCTGGACGGCGGAGAAAGAGTAGAAACGGACGGGCTTCAGTTCTGCCTGGGGTACACCGCCGGTCCGGTCATGACCCCGACGGTTGCGCCTGAATACTGATTCCTCCATCGTTCGATGGTCTCGTCGGCGGTAACGACTCTTTGGAAACCCAGACCGTCCAGACCATCCCAGCAGGCCTCGGTGACGAGACTGACACGATGGCGAGAGGTTTTCTCGACAAGGCGGTAGGTCGTATGGCCGTACTGCACCCAGCCTCCCGCCAGACGATCGAGGATGACATCGGGCCTGGGATCCGCAAGGAAGGGCCGGATGGCATCGGATCCCGGACCTCCGGCCATCGAGGCCAGAAAGAGGACTTCCGCACCGGGTCTGGCAAATCGACAGGCCGCATCCAGTCCCTTGTGGGCCTGAATCAGGGTCTCATCCGACGGAGCGCCACCCCCGGAGGCCACGACAAGATCAAAGTCTCCACCGGAAACCTCAAAGACTTCGCGGACCCTGGTCACGGCAGCAGAAAATGCTTTTCGCCACGGCCCCGCCATTACCTCGGAAACACCACCGTCAATCCCCGGAACCAGGCAAACGGCGACATCCGGAGGTCGCAAATCCGCAGCCTCACCGATCTCCTCGGCGACCGGATTGTCGACCAGGAGGCCGGGCTCACACGCCTCGCGACGCCGGGGAACAGGTCCCGAAAGATCGAAGACCTGAGCGTGGTTGGCCTGAATCTCCTCATAGCCCCCAACCCCTGGAAAGACCATCTTCGGGCCCCCACCAAACCCCGCAAAATAGTGGTGGCGAACCGCCCCAATCGTGATCAATAGGTCGGCTTCCACAACCTCCCGACACAGGCGGATCTCACGACCTCCCCCAACCGTTCCCACGGCCACCAGGCCTGAGGGATCACGGGAGTCGTGATGAACGACCGTGACCCCCTGCTCAATCGGACCGAGGATCGATTCCAGTTCATTCGGTGGAAGGCGAGGATGGGTACCGTAGGCAACGACCACGGTCTGTCGTTCCGATGCAATCCCCCATCCGCTCAGGGCCTCAGACAACGAAGGAAGAATTTCCGGAATGCGGGCCGAACGCGTCCCGTCGGGCACGATGATGACGGCATTTCCGGCCCTTCGTGCCCTGGTTTCAAGCGCGGGTCCTTCGAGAGGGTCCGCGAGGGCGTTGAGTACGGCCCGGGCGGGATCGACACATGCCCGAGGCCCTTCCGGTCGCAGGGGTCGAATCCGAAATCCCCTGAGATCGACCGGAACCGCACCTCGGCCAAAGGGTAAACGGATGATCATGACGTGAGTCCGATAACCTCCTGCTCGTATTCCCGGACGCTTGCAAATCGTTTGAAGGGTTTCCCCACCGCAGAATCCGGATCTGGGAGCGGCGCCGCACCGGAGACGTCGACCATCTCTTTCAGGAGCGTGCGGAAACAACTCATCGGATCAGCCCCTTCCACCAGTGCCGAGGGATCGAAG
This sequence comes from uncultured Thermoanaerobaculia bacterium, assembly GCA_964430905.1. GTDB lineage: Bacteria > Acidobacteriota > Thermoanaerobaculia > Thermoanaerobaculales > Sulfomarinibacteraceae > DAOWGJ01. The sequence continues at coordinate 5,066 of CAYSHZ010000278.1, forward strand.
GCCGTGCTCCGAAGTCGAACAACTCGTAGTTTCACCCTCTTGCTCCAGGGACCATCGATCATCAAGTCGATGATGATGTAGGGCGTCCGGTCGGGCTCAACGATACCCCCGACCGCGATTGCTTGAACCTGGCTGAGGTTCATAGGCCGTTCCTGACCCCCTACAGAGATCGTCAGGATGCCAAAATCCCAGA
>CAYSHZ010000279.1:0-5230 GCA_964430905.1 uncultured Thermoanaerobaculia bacterium
GCGGCGACGATCGAGGAAGGTCCGCGGACGACGTCGCCCCCGGCCCACAGTCCCTCGACCGAGGTTCGTCCGGTCTCGGCATTGGTCTCGATCCAGCCGCCACGCCCGAGGTGCAGGCCGTCGATGGCCAGGGGTGCGGGATCCTGGCCGATGGCGATGATCAGGGCATCCAGCTCGACGGTCTGTGTCCTGTTTCCATCGGGTTCGGGTCGGGGGCGGCCGTCGGCCCCCGGCGGTCCGGGCCGCATGACGTGGCAACGAAGGGCCTTGAGTTTGCCACCATGGCTCTCAATCACAGAGGGAGACAGCAGTTCCCGAAAGGCGATGCCCTCGTCTTTGAGGGCCCGCATCTCCTCGGGATGGGCCGGGGAGTGCACCGCCTGCCTCCGGTAGATCACCGAGACCTGAGCCCCGAGCCGGACGGCCGTACGCGCGCAGTCCATGGCGACGTCGCCCGCGCCGATGATGCCGATACGAGGACCCAGTTCCGGTGGTGTGCCCCGGCGGGCCAGGCGCAGGAAATCCAGGCCGTCCCAGACGCCTTCGGCCTCTTCGCCCTCAAGCCCGAGCATGCGTCCCCGGGGAGCGCCTGTGGCCAACACGACGGGGCCGAAGCCCTGCGACCTGAGGTCTTCCAGTCCTAAATCCGTACCGAATCGTTGCCCGTACCGAAATTCAATGCCGATGGCCTTCAGGGCCCCAAGATCCATTTCGACGGCCTCGTCGGCCGCCCGGTAGACGGGAATGGTCGCAGTGACCATGCCCCCTGGACGGTTTCCAGCCTCGAAGACCGTGACGGGCACGCCCCCTCGCCTCAGTTCCCAGGCGGAGGCGAGACCGCAGGGTCCGCCACCGATAATGGCGACCGGCGAGTGGTCGCCGACTTCGTTGTGTGGGGTCGTCGCCCTGCCGTGTTCCATCGCGAAACGCTTGATGTCGCGGATGGCCAGGGGCTCGTCATAGTGGGTCCTCAGACAGTCGGTCTCGCAGGGGTGATGGCAGGTCCGTCCCAGGATCACCGGCAGGGGATTGTCCCGGCGGATAATCTCGGCGGCGGCGTCCGGTCGTCCGTCTGAAACGGCGCGGAGGTAGGCCGGGACCTTCTGGTCGATGCCGCAGGCCGAGATGCAGGGCGCCTCGATGCAGTCGAAGAGTCCCAGCTTCCGGGTCGAGGTCTTTCCGGGGCGGTGGTAGGTCTCCCGGCGGTAGGCCGGGTCTTCGAGCGTTGAGGAGGCATAGAGTTCGAGATTGTGGAAGGCCGCCTCAGTGGCCCCATGACCCGACCAGCCCGTCGCCCGGGCCCTCGCGAGGACGAAGTCTTCGCCTCCCTTCGTTCCCATGGCCTCCATGGCCGTCTTCGTTTCTTCGGTGTACTGCCGAAGCCTCGGGATGCCGCCCGGCCTCAGAAGGTCAGAGCAGGTGGTGACCGGATTGAGTCCGCAGGCGAGCAGGGCGGGCGCGTTGAAGGCGTCGGCGCCGCCGCAAAAAGAGATTGCCAATTCGGCGCCGCAGTGCCGCCTCAGTTCGGCGGCGATGCCGACGGTCAGGGGATGGAGGGGGCGACTGGAGAGGTACATCGTCGTCTCGCCCTCGGGGAAGGCGTCGCCGTGGTGCTTCAGGGGAAGAGTGTTGGACAGCTTGACGCCGAAGGTCACTCCGGCTCGTTCGGCCGTCGCCTCGAGTTCAGCGATCAGATCGACGGCCTCGTTCAGCTTGAGGTCATCTGCGAAGGCCTCCTCGTCGGGTTCGAGATCATCAAAACCCAGATGCCCGTGGAGGACACTGCGGATGAAATCGGCCCCAAGCAGGGAGGGATTGATTTTGACCTTGGCGTGGAGCCCATGGTCGGATATCAGATGGGTGATCATCCGCCCGATCTCGTCCGAGGGACAGCCGTGCAGGGTCGAGAGCGTCACCCGGGAGCTCAGGCGGGTGGGGACCTCGAGGTCGGCGAAGTCGGGAATGAGACCGGCCAGGGTTTCGAGGTGTTGTTCCAGCTTCTCTCCGGCGTCGGCGACCAGGCTGAGATAGCGCCGCATCTCCGGGGATTGCAGTCCCTCGAGGTCGTAGCCGACGCTGATGTCAAAGATGGTTTCGGGACCTTCACCGGGGAAACCCAGCCTGCGGTGCAGGGCGTGGATCAGGACCCAGGCGTCGAGGTACTGGTCAAACGAGGCCTCGGGCTCGAGTTCCTGGGACCATTCGACGTTGAGGCCCTCGTCTCGCATGCGAATGCACGGACGGACGACCTCGACCCCGCGACGCTGGACGGTCTTGAGTTCCAGCACCCGGGCGCCGCAGAGCCAGGAGGCGATGATGCCCGTCGCCAGCTGAGTGTGGGGCCCCGCGGCAACGCCGAAGGGTGTGGCGATGGTCGTGCCCTGCAGGGACGAGCGAAAGGGATCATCGACTGACGGTTCGAAGAAGAGGGAACGGTCGATGTCGAAGATCGAATTCCGTTGGTCAAGCTCCGTGAAGACCCAGCGGGCGAGATCGGCGAAGGGCGTCGGCCGGAAGAGGTCACTCATTTTGCCGCCTTCTTCTTCGGCAGGGGCAGGAGATTGTTCTCACCGATCGGCAGGGCTGTCGGCCAGACGCCGTCCCGCTGGTGGAGGGCCGAGGCCACTGCGCCGGCGGTCGGCACCAGGCCGATCTCACCGACCCCCTTGGAACCGTAGCCACCGACCTCGTCGGGAATTTCGAGCAGGATCGCCTCGACCGGGGGCATCCGGTCGGCCGGGATGATGCCAATGTCGCGCATGCGCAGACTGGTTGGGTGACCGCCTGAGCAGGGGAAATCCTCGGTCAGGGCCTGGCCGAGACCCATGTGGACTCCACCCTCGATCTGGCCCGCGCAGAAGAGGGGATTGATCGCCCGCCCGACGTCATGGGCCGCGACTATGCGCTCGATCCGGCCATCCTCGTCGAGGATAACGACCTGGGTTGCATAGCCGAAGGTTAGATGGGTGACCGGGTTGTCCCCGGGCGTTCCCGGCGGAACGGTGAAGTCGCAGATGTATTCGCCGTGGAATGTCTGATCCTTCAAGGCGTCCAGGTTCGACGTTTCAAGGGCCGTCTTGAGTTTCTCGGCCGCACGCCGGGCGGCGACCGTCGTCAGGGCCGTCGCCCGGGAGGCGGTCGTCATGCCGCACTCGACCTCGCTCAGGCTGACGGTCCGGACATCGATCACCTCGGGGTCCAGGCCGGTCTCGTGACAGATCACCTGCCGGACGATCGTGTGGAGTCCCTGGCCCATCTCGGTGAAACCCGTCAAGGCCTCGACTCGCCCATCTTCAAGGATGGTCAAGAGAACGCGGCCGGTGTCGGCCATGCCGTTGCCGATGCCGGTGTTCTTGATGCCGCAGGCGATGCCCGCCCGAGGTGCGTTCTTGTAGATCTCGCGGACGGCCTCGAGGGTAGCCCCGATGCCGCAGCTTGATGTCATGATCTGGCCCGGAGCGAATCGATCACCGGGATGGAGGATGTTGCGCTCGCGGATGTCGAAACCGTCAATGCCGACTCTCTCGGCCAGTCGGTCGAGCATGCCCTCAATGGCGAACGAGGTCTGGTTGACGCCGAAGCCGCGCATGGCTCCGCAGGGCGGGTTGTTGGTGTAGACCGTTTTCCCCTCGACATCGATATTGTCGACTCGGTAGGGGCCGCAGGCGTGGCCGACCGATCGCTCGATCACCTTGGCGCCGACCGATGCGTAGGCGCCGGTGTCGCCGACGATTCGGACCCTGACGGCTTGCAACCGACCCTCGGCATTGACCCCGACGGTGTAGTCCATCGTCAGGGGGTGGCGCTTGGGGTGCATCAGGAGACTCTGCTCGCGTGTCAGGTCAATCCTGACCGGTGTGTCGCAAACCCATGCCGCCAGGGCGGCGTGGCCCTGGACCAGGAGGTCTTCCTTGCCGCCGAAGGCGCCGCCGTTGGTCACCAGTTCGACCTCGACGGCCTCTTCTTCCAGGCCGAGGATCGCGGCTATCTGGCGCTGGTCCTCGTGGACGCCTTGCCCCTGGGAGAGCACGCGGATCGAGTCTCCGGCCCTGATTGCCAGTGCACTTTCCGGTTCCAGGAACGCGTGTTCGATTCGCTGGGTCGTGAAGGTCTCCTCAAGGACGTGGGCCGAATGTGCCAGCGCGTCATCGACGTCGCCCCGGCTGAAGGCGCAGACCTCCAGGAGGTTGCCCTTGGGATGGATCGACGGGGCCCCGGCCTCAAGGGCCGCCTCGGGCGACGTCAGGGGTTCGAGGACTTCGTAATGGACCGTGACCAGATCGGCCGCCGCCCGGGCCCGGTGGCGGGTGTTGGCGACGACGACGGCAAGAACGTCTCCGACGCAGCGGGTCGTCTCCCCGGGGGCGATCAGCAGCGGCCAGTCGCGCTCGATCAGGCCTACAAATCGTTCACCGGGGATATCGTCGGCCGTCAAAATGCGACTGACGCCGGGGGCCTCCAGTGCGGCCTCGAGGTCCATCGATTGGACGATCGCGCGGGGGTGTTCCGACAGCACCAGGGCGCCGTGCACCATGCCGGGAACGCTGAGATCCGCAACGAAGTCTTTCTGCCCCAGGACCTGATCGATGCCGTGGAGCCGAGGTTCGGGCATGCCGACGCCGTGGGGACGGGATGCTGCCTGGGCTCCGGGATCCCGTTTGAGCCCAAAGTTCTCGCCGAAATGCTGGTCCCGCAGCGGGGCGCCCGGCTCGACGGCAATGCCCAGCTCCCAGGCTTCTCCCGCCCTGTGAACGGCATCGACGATCCGGTGGTAGCCCGTGCAGCGGCACAGATGGCCCCGGAGGGCCTTCTTGACGCGATCGGGGTCCGTCGCCTGCCCGCGCTCGATCAGGGAAGCCGCCCGGACGGCGATGCCGGGCGTGCAAAAGCCGCACTGGACGCCGCCCTCACGGACAAAAGCCTGGGCCAGGGTCTGTCTCATGTTTTCAGGAAGACCCTCGAGGGTCGTCACACTCTTACCCTCGATCCGGGCCGGATCGGTCAGGCAGGCCAGGGCGGGGCGCCCCTCGATCAGCACCGTACAGCAGCCACAAAAGCCCTGCGGAGCGCAGCCGTCCTTGACCGAAGTAATCCCGCAGTGTTCCCGCAGGATCTCAAGCAGATTCATTCCGTCGTCGTGTTCCACCTCCGTGGCCACGCCGTTGAGTTCAATACGCAGTAAGGGCATTCTGCCTCCCGGTGACCATCATACCGGGGATGGAATTCAGCG
>CAYSHZ010000280.1:0-5181 GCA_964430905.1 uncultured Thermoanaerobaculia bacterium
TCCTCGTCGAGAACTGTGGTTCCTTGAACGGGGCGTTATCACCGCGTGGCGGAGCCGGCGATCGTTATGAACTGATCTACAGCCCCATGTGAATGGCGATGCCGCAGACGAGAATCGCGGCGCCGGCCAGGGCGTGCATCCACCGGTCGAGGCCTTCGGTCGGCAGGCGGGCCGCACCGGCGCTCAGTACGGTCACCATGACCAGCATCGTACCGATCGTCGCCGCCGAGAAGATCAGGGCCACAAGAACGACTGCCAGGGTGTTGTGGGTTGCCGCCGGGTACATCAGGATCGGGATCAGCGGCTCGCAGGGGCCGAAGACGAAGACGGTGAACAAGATCCAGGGTGTGATCGAGGCTTTCTTCGGGCCTTCGTGGACGTGGAGGTGTTCCGAAGCATGGGTGTGAGTGTGGGAATGTTCGATGCCGTCGGCGTGAAAATGCGTGTGGGTATGGGGTCGGTTGAGGATTCCACGTCTGATGCCCCAGACGGTGTAGGCCAAACCGAAGGCCACCAGCATCCAGGCAGCGACGTCGCCTCGGACGGATTCGAAGCCCTCGAGCCTGCTGACGGCCACGCCCAGGGCGATCCCAAGAAACCCAAGGGCGACCGAACCCAGGACGTGACCGACGCCGCAGATCGCCGTGATCGCGGTCGTTTTCGTCTTCGACCACTTTCGGGCCCGGGCCATGGCGACGAATGGCAGGTAGTGATCCGGCCCGAGCACCGTGTGGACGACGCCGATGGTGGCGCCCGTGGCGCAGAGAACGGCCAATTCGTTCATGCTGCAATTGTAACCGGTTCCAACCTATCGGCACGGATTGTCGGCAGGAGAGTCGGCGACCTGCACGATGACAGCCAGGTCCGAAGCATCCGAAACCCCGTCGCAGTTGACGTCGGGGCAAGCGGCCATTGCGTCGGAATAGAGAACGGCCAGCAGCGTCTCGGTGTCGGCGCCATCGGCAGTGCCGGACAGGTCGGCATCTCCGCCTCCACAGGTTCGGCCTTCCAGCAGGAAAGCCATGGCGGCTTCTGCAAAGGCCGCCCGTTGCCCGCCATCGACAATGCTTTCCAGTGGGAACCCGCAGGTCAAGGTCCGGTGCGTGCCTTCAAACGAGACACATGCCGACAGCGAGGTTCCGTCATACCCGGCGGCGATGTCTCCACCCGACACCGGCGCCAGGGCGTCTGGGTAGTCGACCTCATAGATGCCCTGGCTGCCGTCGTCAAAGGCGATTGCCGCCAGACCTTCCAGCGGACCGCCGGTCGTCCCTGACACGAGATGGGATCCGGAATCATCCTGGACGTAGGCCGCGTGGAGCCAGTCCGCAAGGAATGTCTGGTCGGCCGTCGAACCCAGATGGCCCAGGTCCCATCCCAGTTCGGCGCCGGTTGCCATGAGACTTCCTCCGGTTCCAAGGTAGGCAGCGGTTTGTTGTTGTTCCAGAGTCGAAAAGGTCTCGTCCGCCGTCGATTCCTCTCCCAACAGCCAGTCGATGGCGCCGAAGAGTGAGAGATCGACCTCGCCCGATGCCACCGTTTCGTTGGCCGCAGTGGCCAATCCCGAGGCAAGGCCTGCCATCGCAGCTGCGTGGTCGGCAACGTAGGAGACGTCGTTCATCCGGTCGAGGAACATCCGGTCAACCCACCCCAGGCGGGAACTCTCGTATTGGGCAATTAAGGCGCTCGCATCCAGGCGATCGAAAGCATCGACGATCAATACGGTGGACTGGCCGGGCAGGGGAGGACGCGCGGCGGCGACCGGAGTTGGGAAGCTCTCGCCGCCCTCGTTGACGGCCGTGACTCGAACGAAGATCGTCTCGCCGTTCGCAACGCCCTCGATGGTGGCCTGTGTGGAGCTGGTGATGCCCGCAAGGGTGAACGCGCCTAGTGGGTTGCTGGAAGTGTAGATTCGATACTCCGTCGCGGGATCGCCCAGCAGGCCGTCCCCGGTGTCAAAGGCCGGAGCCTGCCAGTGCAGATCGATTCGGCCGTTAATCCTGGGGAAGACCCAAAGGCCGGTCGGCATTTCCGGCAGGAGGTGAACGGCACCGCCGTCCTTGGCGGCAAAGAAGCGGACGATCGCCTGGTACATCGCCCGGGACGCAAGACGGCGGAAGGAGGGGTCCTTGAGAACGGCTGCATCGCTCGGCGTATCGTGGAAGGCCAGTTCGACCAGAACTGCGGGCATCTCGTCGTTGTTCGAGGGGTTGATTTCGCCGAAGTTGGCCGTGTGCTTGCCTCGGTCATACCATCCTGCGTCGTAGCCTGCCCGGATATCGTTGATCAATTCGGCGTGGACGAAGTCCTGGAGTTCGAGGCTCCCTGCGACGCCGTTGAAGTCGCCGTCCCATCCCGCCGACGAGTAGGCAAAGGAAGAGGTCCCCGTGCCAGGATCGGGAGCGTTGGTATGCCAGGAGAGGTAGATCGAGTCTTCCCAGGCCTCGTTCTCCCACTTGGCGTAGCGGGGCATGGTCGAAACTGTTCCGGCGGCGCAGGAGGAGCATCCCATGAACTGGGCGTAGTAGAGCCCCGATTCTTCCCACCGTGGGCGTCCGCTGGTCGATCCGCCGTCGGCGATCGATCCCATGCCTCCGCCGATGCGTACGGCATCGGCAACCAGCATCAGTCCTGGTTCATCGGCGCCGGGCGCAAGGCTCACCGAACGACGTTCCGCCGGGTCGGAGGGGTCGAAGTCAAAGAATCCCAGGGTGCGCCAGGTGTAGCCGTCCCGCTGCTGGTCGATTTCGAAGGAAGTGTCGCCGCCCGAGTGATGCACGGTGAAGAGGGCGTGCCTGGCGGCTGAGCTTCCTCCCCGTGACCAGGCGGAGACTGCGAACCGTCCTGCCTTCGGAGGCGAGAAGACCCACTGTGCCGAAACACCGCCAGACACTTCGGCCGGCGCCACCCTGTCGCCCGTTGCCCAGTACCCGGAGGTCGCCGAGCCGGAGGTCCATGTGCCGGTCTCGCTGAAGGAGGCATCGCCATCGTCGACGATCACCTCGGCCTCCTGCATGTCCCGCTCGCGGCAGGTGTAGACCCCGGCGCCGGCGTTGCGCAAGTAATGAATCAGATACTGGTTGATCGCTTCGGCATTGATGAAGTCCTCGACCAGGTCGTTGGTGTTGCCTCGCTGGGTCAGCCATTCGCCGGTGGAGGAACTCCAGTACCAGCCGTGGGACTGGTTGACGAAAATGCTCTTGCCCTCGAGGGCTCCGGTTGGACGCTGCGGCGGTGTCCAGCCCGGTACTCCTCCCTTGGCGGCCCTGTTGTTGGGTGGTTCATGGACCTCCCATGGCTTGGTACCTATGGGGGGCGGGAAACCGACGAGGTCGTCGATCGGAAGGTAGTCGCCGGTGGGGTCAAAGCGGGCGTAGACGACCAGGGACCGAATGCCCTCCTGGTCCAGGGTGGTGGCCAGGGCGAGGATGCCGTCCTGGATGCGCGCCTGATTGAGGTCTGGATCCCGGTGGAGGGTGACCCAGGCGAGGAGCCTCTCGTTCCTGACCTCGACACGGTCCACCGCCGATACCGGAAACCACGCCTTGGCACCGAGAGCCTTGGCATTGGGAGCCTCTCCCTTCAACCACGCCCGGGCCAGCGCCTCGGGTCCACAGACGTCGGCTGCTGAAACCGCCAGGGGCATCCCCGTCGCACCGCGAAGAGCGAGCAGAGTGTCGGATTCGAGTCCGAAGGCCGACCCCGCCGAGGCAACGATCAGGCAGCTGATGAGGATGGAAGGTACTGGAAGGCGAAAACGGGAAGGCCTCATGCCGCCTATTGTCCAGGATCGGGGGCGACAGGGGAAGGCTTGATTGACCCGCCGCTGATATCGACTCCGATCGCGCATTGTTTTCCCGCGAGGCAGCGTTGCCGATTCGTTGCTTCCGACAGAAGAAACACCCCGCCGAGGCGGGGTGTTTTTTGGTTGAAAGAAAGGTCAGGAGGCTGTTTTTGCCTCATACGCGGCTCGCATATGATGATCGAGTTCCTTGATCTCGACGAGATCCTTCTTCATCTTGGCGTAGCCATACCAGGTGGTGTAGTCCGGGTTGATGTGGAAGGCGCCCATGAAGGTCTTCATGCGGTGGTCCATGAACATCTCGTAGAGGACCTGCTCAACCTTAGTGTCGACCTCATAAAAGGAGAGGAGCTGCGGATAGACACCCTCGCCCTCCTTGACGGTAATGACGCCGTCCTTGCGCAGATTCATGATGATCGTGATCGCCTCCGCGAAGAGCTTGTCGGCTTCTTTCAGCATTTTGTCCGCGTTCTTGATATTGGCATCGACGTAGCTCGGAGTGTGGCACTGGCCGCAGACGTCGGTGATCCGTTTACGTTCGGCGTTGAAGCTCTCGGCGTCGAGGCGGGCCATGTCGCCGGCCTTGACGACGTCAAGCAGGGCGGTGGGTTGGCCTTCGGCATCGAGTACGCCGAGACCCATCAGGATCGTTGCACGGTAACCCATCCACTCTTCGTCTTCCTCAGGAAGTCGGAGGCCGAGGAATCCCCAGGGTGTTCGGACGAAATGGTTGCCCTCGGCCATGTGGCAGTCCTGACACTTGGGTCCACGGTGGGCTTCCCGGTCCATCAGGTAGGCGACGCCGTGCTTGGATGAAGACCACATCTCCCACTGCGGGTGGTCAAAACCCATGTGGCAGGTCATGCAGGCTTCGGGCTCCTGGGCCTCGGCCTTGGAGAAGGCGTGGCGGGTGTGGCAGTTCTGGCAGTCCATCCCGTATTTGTGGTACTGGCGGGCCTCGGTCTCCCTGGCACTCTGGTCGGTGATGCCCAGGGTGTGACAGCCGCCGCAGCCCTTCTGACCCTCGATGAAGGCATCGGGCTGACCGTGCGTGAAGGGCAGGGCGTCGATGGCCAGAAGTCCCTTGGCGTGTTTTCCTGCCAGGTACTGTTCGGCCTGCTCTTCGTGGCACGCCTGGCAGGTGGCGATGGTCGGGAGCTTGGCCTTGTCGACGTCATCGGCCGAGGTGTGTTCCTCACCGTGGCAGTCGGCACAGGTCATGGTCTTTGACATGACGCCACGGTTGAAATCCTTGACCATCAACGGTGTGATCTTGGCGTGGCAGTCTTCGCAGTCTGAAGATACCGCAAGGGCGGGCAGGGCCGAACCGACGATGACCGCCGTGACCGCAACGAATACTCCAAATTTCCTCATGATCT
>CAYSHZ010000281.1:0-5177 GCA_964430905.1 uncultured Thermoanaerobaculia bacterium
TCGGCCACGGATTCGTTCCGGTGGTTCCGGTCTTTCACCTTCGCCTCTCCGCCGAGTTGGCAGCGGGACCTGCGGGCGCCATGGCCCGCCTCCTACCTGCCGAAGAGGTCTCTCAGGACCTTCTCGAACGTCAGGCAGTGGGTCATGCCGATCGCATCGACAGAATCGCCCGCAATCTGACCCGGGAAGGTGACCATCTCTACTGGCTCAAGGAAAGGGCGGCCAGAGCGGTGTTTGTACGCCAGGGTTCGAGGGTTGCAGCCTTCGGTTATGGCGGCCCCCACCAGGTTGGCCCCGTGTCCGGCACGACCCAGGAAGCAGCGATGTGTGCTCTGGGCCACGCGATGCAGTTGAGCATTGAGGCCAATCCCCAGAAGGACATCGTGGTTCATATGCCGGCATCGTTCTCACCCGCTCTCCAGGCCCTTCTGGAAAGTGGCGCCGTGATCGAACAGACATCGTTGGTCTACGGCCGGAACCTCAGTTCCTCCTTCGATCGAGTCGTCTTCGGCAGTCCCACGCTGCCATGACCCACGAGGGAGGCCTGATCTCCAGGGGCCAACGCCATAGAATTGACTACCAGGGCGATCTCAATGAGGAACAGCTTGCGGCGGTGATGCACCCCGGGGGCCCGATGCTGGTACTTGCGGGCGCCGGATCGGGCAAGACACGCACCCTGGTCTACCGGGTCTGCCGTCTGATCGAGGATGGTGTTCCTCCGGGGAAGATCCTCCTCTTGACCTTCACCAATAAGGCCGCTCACGAGATGCTGGATCGGGTTGAGCGCCTGGGTCAGGCAGGAATCGGCCGCGTCATGGGCGGCACTTTTCATTCCGCCGGGCACCGGATTCTCAGGCGCTATGCCGAAAGCATCGGATATACGCCTCGATTTTCGATCCTGGACCGTGAGGACTCGGTTGACTTGATGGGACATGCCCTGGCCGACGTTCAGAAGGAATTGGACGAAAAACGCACTCCGAAACCACGCCTGTTGATCAACCTCTACAGCATGGTCATCAACACCGGTCGGGAACTGGAGAGCGTTGTTGCGGATCGGGCACCCCAGTTTCTTGAACAGGGTCCGTTGATGGCGACGGTCTTTCGAAGGTACCTCGAGCGGAAACGCGATGCCGATTTGATGGACTTCGATGACTTGCTGCTGAACTGGCTTCTCTTGCTGACCCGGCATGCCGGAGTCCGGCAGGAACTCAGTGGGCGGTTCGATCACATCCTGGTTGACGAGTACCAGGACACCAACCGGCTTCAGGCGGATATCGTCGAGAAAATGCTGGGACCTCAACGAAACCTGATGGTGGTCGGCGACGACGCCCAGTCGATTTATGGTTTCCGTGGGGCGGACTTTGAAAATATCCTGGGGTTTCCCGAAAGGCATGAAGGCTGCACGATCTTCCGTCTCGAGACAAACTACCGTTCGAGACCGGAAATTCTCGCCGTCGCCAATTGCTCGATCGAATGCAACCAACGGCAGTTCCGAAAGGAGTTGCGTGCCGTGAGGGCGACCGGTGAAAAACCCAGGTCGATCTCCGTCCCGGGTCCCGAAGACCAGGCTCGTTGGGTCGCCGACGAGATCCTCCGGTTGAGGGAGGCAGGTATCGATCTCGAAGAAATGGCAGTTCTCTATCGGAACCACGCCCATTCAATCGACCTCCAGGTCGAATTGACACGTCGGAATATCCCCTTTCGAATTCGCTCCGGGCTTCGGTTTTTTGAACAACGGCACATCAAGGATGTCCTGGCCCACCTCCGATTTGTCGACAACCCTCGTGACGAGGTCTCCTTTGCCAGAATGATGAAAATTCGTTCCGGATTTGGGCCACGAATGACCTCTCGCCTCTGGGAAGCGACCGGGCCCGGTGACCGCCTGCAGACCCTCCTCCAAGGCTCTCCTTCAGTCTTCGGCCTCGCTCGGCCGGCAACCCGAGAGTTGGAGACCACCGTTGATCTGCTGCGATTGCTTGAAACACCTCGCCTCCGCAGCCAGGCTGGAGAGGCCATTCGTGCTGTCGTCGAGCACTTCTACGATGGCTGGGCCAAGGACAATCTCGAAAACGCCACATCCCGCATCGAGGATCTTCATCAATTGGCCCTGTTTGCCGATGCCCAACCCGATGTTGCCACGTTTTTGGCGGAGGTCACGATGTTGACCGATCTCTCCGGGGAAGACCAGCTTGGGGGACCGGAAGACGAATACCTGACTCTTTCGACGACCCACCAGTCGAAGGGCCTCGAATGGAAGGCGGTCTTTGTGCTGTGGGTCGCAGAAGGCCGATTTCCCACACCACGCGCCGAGGATATCGAAGAGGAGCGGCGGCTTTTTTATGTTGCAATCACCCGCGCACAAGACCATCTCGCACTCGTTCATCCACAGATGGCGCGGGATCGCTATGCGGTTGACGTCCTCATAGACCCCTCACGTTTCCTTCTGGAACTGCCACAGGAACTGTTTGAAAACGTCGTAATCAAACCGCTTCTGCCACCCGGAGATGGCGACGTCCCCGAGCTTGAGAGCCGCTACGATATGCCGGCCTTTCTCCTTCCAGCCGAGGGGAACGACGGTGACGTCAATTGAAAAACCAGGCTTGACCTGATTTTTACGGTATGTTAGTATTTGCTTGAATGGTTATGGAGAAATGCCATTCGAATCAATTAACCAGAAGGAGACATCATGTCCGTCATTGAAATCACCCAAGAGAATCTTTCGGAAACCATCGACAACAACGACATCGTCATCATCGATTTCTGGGCGCCCTGGTGCGGTCCCTGTCAGACCTTCAAGCCCATCTTTCACGCCGCTGCCGAGAAGCATCCCGAAGCCGTCTTTGCCAGTTGCAACACCGAGGAGCAGCAGGAACTGGGCGCGCTCTTCGGGATTCGTTCCATCCCGACGGTGATGGTCTTCAGGGAGAAAGTCGGCGTTTTCGGTCAGCCGGGAATGCTGCCGGCGGATGTCCTCGAGGACATCCTGAACCAGGTCAAGGCCCTCGACATGAAAGAGGTTCACGCCCAGGTCGCTGCACAGCAGGCCAAGGAAGCCGAAGCCTGATATCACGCACGCAGCCAGCTTGACAATCCCCGGGGCAGACCCGGGGATTGTGTGTATGGCGCACTCCATCCCCTCTTCCACTTGCCCACACTTGATCGTTTCGGTATTTTCTGACTGAAGGACACACCATCATGAGCGACATTCTGAATGCCCATCCTCATACGATCACCGAAGCACTGAAACGGGCCGCATCCGAATTCCCAGACCGCGGCATCGGCATCTTCGACGGTCGGGGACGGCGCGTAGAGCGCAGTACCTATGACGAGTTCTGGGAGAGCGCAACCCAGACGGCGGCCAGAATTGCCACCCTGGGTCTTGAACCCCACGAACCCGTCATTATTGCCCTGCCGACCTCATGGGAATGGCTGGACGCGTGGTGGGGCGTTGTGCTTGCGGGAGGCCTCCCGGTCGCAGCTTCGGGGGCCGGGGCCATCGCCGCCGCAGAAAGCCAGTTCTCCAAAGTCAACGCCATCATGGGCAAACTCAATTGCCGCAGGGTCATCTCGAGTCTCGGTTTCCGCCAGCGGGCGCTTGAGCATGGACATGTTTGGGCCAAGGATCGAGTTGTGACCCTTGAGGAGATTCACCAGCTCTCCCCCCAGCCGGCCTTTCGTCCTCACAGTGGTCAACCCGATGAAACTGCCTTCCTCCAATTAACCTCGGGCTCAACAGGTCTTCCTCGAGGGGTCATGATCTCTCACGTTGGCGCCGTCCACAATGCAATTGCCTCGTCTCATGCCATCGGCGTCCCCCATGGTGCACCTGCCCACGAGTGGGCGGATGCGATGGTTTCCTGGTTGCCCCTGTACCACGACATGGGCCTGATCGGGTGTCTGATGATCCCCCTCGCTACAGGCCTTGACGTATGGCTCATGAGGCCGCCAACCTTTCTCGCCCGTCCCAGTCTTTGGCTTGAGCACCTGGGGTCCAAGGGCAAGACCTTTGCTCCCTCACCGAACTTCGGTTACCAACTGGCGGTCGAAAGAATCAAGCCCGGACAGTTGGACGGCATCGACCTCTCGAACTGGAAGGCGGCCCAGACCGGTGCCGAAATGATCCGGCCCGAGACCATCAATGCCTTCTGTGACACTTTCGGACCCCATGGATTTGATCCCCGCGCATTCATGCCCTGCTACGGGCTGGCGGAGGCAACCCTGGCCGTCACCTTTGACACTCGGGGAGAAGGCGTTCGAACCCTGCCGACACCGCGTGGAACCGACGCCGGTTTCGGGTTGTCGGACATCGTTTGCAACGGCGAAGCCATCGACAGCACCGAAATCGTCATTCGGGCGCCCAATGGACACTCCCTCGCGGACGGCGATATCGGGGAAGTGTGCATCAAGGGTCCGGGAGTCTTCCTCGGCTATTATCGGGACGAAGAGGCTACGGCCGAAAGCCTTGAGGCCGGGTGGTTCCGTACAGGTGATCTCGGCTTCCTCGTCGAGGATGAACTGTACCTGACTGGACGAACCAAGGATGTCCTGATCGTTCACGGCCACAATTTGATGCCCGACGAGTTGGAGCGCCTCGCCGACGGCGTGACAGGTGGAGGCGGTCTCATGCGGAGCGCCGCATTTTCGGTGGCCACCGGCGCCCAGGGGGAACAGGCAATCCTGGTCGTCGAGACGACCGTCACCGAGACCGAGAAACTCAAGGACCTCGAACAGGAAATTCGATCACACATCGGCAGAGACATCGGTTTGCCCTTGGCGGACCTGGTCTTCGTCAAGCGAGGTCGAATTCCTCGGACCAGTTCAGGCAAAATGCAGCGTGCCGCCATCCGAAAGCTCTATCTGGACGGCGAGCTCTAAACAAGGGACTCGACTGAACACAACAACGCCGGGAGTCACTCAATGAGGTGCTATACTCCCGCGCCTGTGGAGGCTGTCATGACCAAAAAAGAAACCGCAATGGCCGTCCTTGAAAAGGTCAGCGGAAAGGACCCTGAAGCTCTGACCCCGGATGCCGAGTTGGTTGCCAACCTTGGGATGGACTCAGCAAAGGCATTGGAATTGCTGGTGGAACTTGAGGACCAGTTGGATATCGAGATCTCGGACGAGGACGCAGCAAAACTCAACACCGTCGGCGATATTCTCGCTTTCATCGATCGACT
>CAYSHZ010000282.1:0-5156 GCA_964430905.1 uncultured Thermoanaerobaculia bacterium
ATCTGGCTTTTGCAACCATTTCCGGAGATGTAGGATTGGTCGGCGCCGTCCGGATCAGGCCGATGAACGGCGGCGTCGCCGTCGTCGCTCATGATGGAGATTTGGTCGAATATCTGCTCAGTCCTGCCGTCGTCGAACCGCTTGAGTTGAGCGTGTTCGAAAGCGGCGTTCTCTTGGATGACGATCAATGGTTCACGCGGGCCGTCGTCTTCACCGCCGAGACCGAGGGTGGGGCCGGCGCCGTGACGACGACCGGGACGATCGACGGAGCGCCATATGTGCTCGGTGAGAGTTACTCCACCGAAGGTTCGCACACGTTAGTCGTCGAGGCCGTTGATTCCGGGGAGACCGTCGTCGTTGAGAGGACTTTCGGCATCGACATGACGCCGCCGATCTTCGACGCTCTCGAACCCGGGGCCGGCGTCGTCGTCGGCTCGAATCCCGTCGTCGTCTCCGGGCTGGTCAGCGCGGATGCGTCCACGGTGAGCGTCGGCGGCTTGGCGGCGACCCTTGGCGTGCCCTCGGGTCAGTGGAGAACCTTCACCTCCGAGCCTTTGACCCTTCCTGAGGGCCTGTCCAGCATCGACGTCACGGCCGTCGATCATGTCGGTCTTGAGACCACCGTCCAACACGGCGTCGATCTCGATACATTGGCGCCGACGATCGCCTTCGATACCCCGGCAGACGGGTCGCTCTTTGGGGCGAGTCCCGCCGCCGTCGGCGGCGTCGTCGATGATGCCCATTTGGAGTCGGTGATGGTAGCCGGAGTGACGGCGACGGTCAGCGGCGGGCGCTTTTCTTCGGAAGCCGCCCTGGTCGAAGGATCGAACACCGTCGAAGCCGTGGCGACCGACGTCCTGGGCCGCACCGGCAATGCTGTCATCACCCTGGTGCTCGACACAACCGCGCCCGACGTCGATATTGACACTCCGACGCCGGGCTCCGTTCTCGACGCCGAGAGCGTCACCGTCGGGGGAAGCGTCAGCGATCCTTACCTCGCCGGCGTCCGGGTCGCCGGAATTGACGGCGTCGTCAACGGGAGTCGATACACCGTCGAGGGCGTACCACTCGTCGAAGGCGTCAATCAGATCGCCGCCACGGCGTGGGATCAGGTTGGCAACACCTTCACCTCCGCCGACATCGTGCTCGTTCGGGACACGCTGGCGCCGGTCCTCGAGATCGACGTTCTCCCCACCCTGATCGATGCCACAACCCTCAGCGTCCAAGGCGACGTCGATGATCCTCATTTGCAGAGCGTCAAGGTCAACGACCTGGATGCCGTCGTGACCTCCGGCAGGTGGCGCCTCGACGCCCTGCCGCTGGTCGAAGGAGATAACGCCATCACCGTCGTGGCGCTGGACAGTCTCGGTCATCGAACCGAGGTCACTGCGCCGACCGTCGTGGTCGATACTCTGGTCCCCGAGATCGTCATCACGGCGCCTGCCGACGGCTTTGGTTCCGACGCCTCGACCGTTCATGTCGAGGGGACCGTCGTCGATCCGCATCTCGACCCTGCGACACTGACCGTCAACGGTCAGTCGGTCGCCGTCGTCGATGGCGCCTTCTCGCTGGATCTCGTTCTGCCTGAGGGCGATACTCCCGTCATCGCCTCCGCAGGAGACTCTTTGGGACATGTGGGCTTCTCCGACCCCGTGTCCGTCACCGTGGACACATTGGCGCCGGTCATCACATTGACCGAGCCCTTCGACGTCCTGGTCGCGACACCGATCGTTTCCCTGATGGGGACAGTCCACGATCCTCACCTTGAATCCGTCGTCATCGACGGAATCGCTGCGGTCGTCGATGGGAACGCATTCATCGTCGAAGGCGTCCCCTTGGTCGAGGGCGAGAATTCAATCGTCGCGACCGCGACCGACGCCTTCGCTCACTCGAGTGACAGCAATGTCGTCGTCCTCACCCTGGATACCACCGCGCCCGAACTGGTGATCACAGCGCCGGCGGAAGGGGCCATATTGGCCTCCGGGACCATCACCGTCGAGGGGACGGTCACTGATCTTCATCGTGGACCGGTTCTCGTCAACGGAATCGGCGCCACCGTCTCGGGCACCGTCTTCAGTGCCGAAATCGAGCTTCCCGAGGGTGGGGGAGAGATCCTCGTCGAGGCCCGGGATTTGGTCGATAACCTCGCCACGGCCGGCCGGAATGTCATCATCGACTCGATGGGACCGGTCGTCACCATCGACCAGCCTGTTTTCGGTGAGGGAACGTGTTCTTCCGGAGGGATGGTCACCGTGTCCGGTCGGTACTTTGACGCCAATCCTCCCACCGGAGGGGCCGATCTTACACTGTACGTCCGATCGGCCGCCGGCGTTGCGACGACTTATGCTTCCGACGTCGTCGCCGGGAACTGGAGCATCGCCGGCGACGATCTGGGCGCCACCGACGGTACGGCCGTCTTGACCGTGACGGCAAGCGATGCGGTCGGCCACGAAAGCCGGGCGGTAAAGAACATCGACGTCGATGCCCAGGCGCCGACCGTCCAACTGTCGGCCGGCGGTTCGCTCTTCCCGGGATCGGCGCCGGGCGAGGCCCCGGCCTCTGGGGAGGGCGCCACGTGGGTCACGACTGTTCCGGCCGCGTGGGCCGTCGTCACCGACGGCGCCTCGCCGGCGCCGCCTGTCGAGATGACCCTGGACGGTCTGAGCTATGCGGCCGGAACCCCGATTGACGTCGAAGGCGAGCATCTTCTGACGGCTCGTGCCACCGACTGTGCCGGGAATGTCGGCGCTGCCCACGCGCTGTTCAATCTCGACCTGACCGCTCCAAACATCCTCACAACCACTCCGGCGGACGGCGCCCTTCTGCCGGAAGGTCCTCAGGGTTTTTCCGGCACGGCCGACGCCGATCTTGTGGGCGCCTGGGTCAACGGATTGCCTGCCGTTGTCGGTTCGGGCGGCGCCTTCGATCTCAGCCCCTTCGAATGGTCCGAGGGCGCCAACTCTGTGACCGTTCGTCTTCAGGACGCTGCGGGTAACGAGTCCGTATCGGAACAGAGTTTTCGAGTCGACACTTCAGCGCCGACGATCACGATTCTGATCGGTGGGTTCCCGGTGGGCCCGGACGCGGTCTTCACCAGTGAAGTCATGCCGGAAATCATCGTCGATGATCCGGAGGCGACGATCACCGCGACTCTGGACGGTGCAGCCTATGTTCCGGGTAGCCCAGTCGAGAATGCCGGCGTCCACACCTTGCACGTTGATGCCGAAGACCAGCTCGGCCGGACGACCTCGGCCGAAGTTCAGTTCGAGATCGACCTCTCAGACGGTCCGAGCCTGACGATCACCTCGCCCCTCGATGCCGCCGTTTTGATCGAGAACGTCGTCACCGTCGTTGGGACCGTCAGTGGCGCCGAGACGGTGACCGTCAATAGTCTCCCCGCAGTCATCACCGGTGAAGCATTCACCCTGGCCGATTTGGCGCTGGAAGACGGCGTCATGAATTCCATCGTGGCCGTCGCCCTCGACCAACGAGGCCGAAGGGCGATGGCTGTCGTCAACGTCTTCGTCCGCGCCGAGCCTGGTCAGATCCTGATCACCGAACCCATCGACGCTCTCGTCACGCCGAGAGCGGCGGTCGACGTCGCCGGGTTTGTCGTCGGCGGGGCCGATATGACTTCGGACGGGATGATCACCGTCCAGGGCCAGGTTGTCCAATTGGGCGCCGACGGCGGTTTTCGAGTCAACGACGTCGTCCTGACCGAGGGGTCCAACGAGATCACCGCCTCGATCACCGACTCCGAAGGCAGAGTGTCGTCCTCCACGGTCACCGTGATCTCGGATCAGACCGAGCCGGTGCTGACCATTCTCTCGGAAGGCCGGAGTATCGCTCAGGGTTCGGTCATTCCCGCACCCGCCACGGTTGACGTACAGGCGAGTGACGGCCTGAGCGGTTTGGAGAGCCTTGAGGTTCTTCTCAACGACGAGTCCGTCGCCGTCGTCGATGGGCAGGCGACGATCACCATCGAAGTCGAAGGCGGCTACTCTCTGATTGCCGAGGCTGTCGATGGTGCAGGCAACCGAACCCGCTCGGAGAAACTCTTCGTCGTCGGAGGGGGCTGCTCGATCAGCGGCGTGGAACCGGCGGATGGCAGCGTTGTGTCCTTGGAGACCGTCAGCATTCGCGGCGAAGTCCAGCGGGCCGCAGGGGTCACCATCGTGACCGCCGGCGTCGAATACCCCGCCTCCTTGAGTGATCAGACCTTCGTCGTCGGTGACGTGCCTCTGACGCCCGGCGATAATTTGTTCACCCTGAAATGCCGAACGACGGCGGATGCCGAGAGTGAGTGGTCCCTGTTGTTGCGTCGCCTGACGGGCGACGGACCCCAGGTAACGATCGACTCTCCCGTCGATGGCGTCCTGGTCGATCTTTCAAGCGTCGTCGTCGAAGGAACCATGACCGACTCCGAGGCCGAACTCTTTTCCGACGGCGCCCATCCGCCAGTGACTCCAGACGGCGCCGGCGGCGCAACGTTCAGCTTTGAGCGTATTCTGACGGAGGGTCCTAATCTGATCACCGTGACGGCCGTTGACGACGCCGGGAGAAGTGGGTCGGATCGAGTCCTCATCGTCCGTGACACAAGCCCTCCCGCACTGATCGTTACATCACCCTCGGCCGGCGCCCACCTGGGCCCCGACGGCGCCGGTCAAGCTGTGCTGGATGTCTCCGGTCTGGTCGATCTGACGACCGAAGCCCACTTCGACCATGTGACCGTCACCTCGCCCCAGGGGAACGTCACCGCGACCGTCGATCAGAATACCGGCGTCTTTATGGCCGAGGGCGTCGCGCTGAGTTCCGGAGCGCAAGGCGCCCAGACCCTGACCGTTCAAGCCTTGGATACCCTGGGTCATGCAACCACGGTTGAGTTGGAAGTCGTCTACGACCCCGAAGGTCCCGGTTTGGTCCTGAGCCGACCCGCCGATCATCTCGTGCTGGAGACGGGCGCCACGACCGTCGATGTCGAAGGAGACGCATGGGCCCATGACGGGGCGGAGATCACCGTCGGCGGCATCGCCCTCGATCCCGGCATTCTCACATGGTCCGACCCTGACGCGTCGGGAAGGCGCAGCGTCCATTTCCAGACGTCCATCGATGCGCCCGCTTCGGATGGCGCCGTAGTCGTCGCGGTCCGAGTGACT
>CAYSHZ010000283.1:0-5152 GCA_964430905.1 uncultured Thermoanaerobaculia bacterium
CATAATGCCGAGGCTGATTGGGTTGGAGATCGTATCGAGGATTCTGTTGTCGAAATGAACGCCGGCGTTGGCCAAGGCGAAGAGGGGCAGAACCAACCACACCTGAACCGGATGCAAATAGTGCTCCATGGCGAGGCTGGAGGGTAGAGCCTTGCCTGCCATGGTGTGCAAACTCTCAACCGCATCGAGCTGATCCTGATTGTGAAGGATGCTGTCATCGGACGGATCCATGCTCTCAATCAAGTCTGCCTGCTCGCGCGAGCGTTTGACAAAATCACCCAGGGCAACCCGTGGCCTCACCGGAATGACCAGGGCCACCAGGATCCCGGCCACAGTCGCGTGTACGCCCGAGGTGAAGACCGCAATCCAGATGGCGAAAACCAGTGCCAGCAGAAAGCCCAGGCGTTTGAAGCCTGCACGTACCAGGAGGAACAAGACCACGAGCAGGATGGCTGCCACTCCAAGGGCACCGAATCGAATCTTCTCGGTATAGAAGATGGCGATGACCATCACCGCACCCAGGTCGTCGGCAATGGCCAGCGCGGTCAAAAAGACCTTGAGTCCAATGGGTGCCCGTGTACCGAAAACTGCCAGCACCCCCAGGGCAAAGGCGATATCGGTTGCCATCGGGACACCCCAGCCTGGGGCGCCCTCACCTCGAAAGTTGAGCATGGCGTACATCGCAGCAGGAACGACCATTCCTCCGACGGCTGCAGCCACAGGGAGGATGGCCTTGTCAAAGGATGACAGATGACCGACGACCAGCTCGCGTTTGATTTCCAGGCCAACCACAAAGAAAAAGATGACCATTAACCCATCGTTAATCCAGTGGTGCAACGATAATTTGAAGGATCCATCACCCCAGAAAAAGCCCAACTTGATGTGGAGCAGATGCTCATAAAATCCTTGCCACGAGGAATTTGCCCAGATAAGGGCGATGACGGTGCAACTGAGCAAGAGGATGCTGCCGGCCACCTGGGAATGGACGAACCACTCGAAGTAGCCGCGAAATCCGGTCCGTGTCTGGTGTTCCATGCTGTCTCAAGCCTCACAATCTCTGAGGAACAATCGTAGCGAATCTCCAAATATGATCAATACAGGCTCCAAGGGTATAGATACGCCCGAACGCTGCCAGTATCATTGCACAATCGTTGGATCAAATATGTCTGACAACCTTTAGTGAGCGGTTTGCTTGGTGAGAGAGTTGTTTCCCTTTCACTCCTATTCAAATTGGCGTAGAATCAACCAAGGTCGGTCGGCACGTCGGTTTTCCATGTTGACCCGTCCCACAGAAAAGGGTGAGAACCGCGATTCATTAGGTTTGATTGATAGGGAGGATTGATGTCTCATTTCAAGCAGCGCAGTATCCTTGGGGCCTTTTTGGTTTTCGTAACTTTGGTATTCGCGGCGGCGGTGCCGGCCGAGGCACAGAGTGAGTACGGACCTCTCTTCGACAAGTTCAATGTCAAGGTCGCCGGAAGCTGGGTTGGGATGTCGACCCAGATTCGACTGGATTCCGAAGCTCTTGGCAAGGGAACGACCCTCAACTTCGAGGATGACCTCAACCTTGGGAGCAGCAAGACGATCCCGACGGTGGCCTTTGACTGGCAGATTGCCCGGAAACACAAGTTGGGTTTCCGCTGGCAAGATATTTCCCGCAACTCGACATCACAGGCCCTGACCGAGATCCACTGGGGCGATGAGATCATTCCCATCGATGCCAATATCACACTTGCCTTCGACATTACCCAGTACTTCCTGGACTACACCTACTACCCGTGGGTCAGAGAACAATGGGCGGCCGGATTCGGAATCGGGATCAGAGTGATGGATTTTTCGACGACACTGGCATGGACAGAAGAGAATTCCGGTGGGGAACATACCAGTGAAACCCAGGGCACCGGGCCCCTGCCCTACCTCTACTTCGAGTACCGCCGCATGTTCTCGGACAACTGGCGGTTCAACGCCGGATTTGGTTGGCTCTACGTCAAGATCGACAATATTGAAGGGGGTCAGTGGATCGGCAGGATCGGGATCGAGTATCTGCTGGGTGACCATTGGGGCTTTGGTGGAACAGTCAATGGGGCAAACATTGATGTCGACTGGGAGAGTGTCCAGAACGACGAGGAGCAAACGCTGTTGTCGGCAGCCCTTGATCTTGACATCAACGATGTGACGATCTTTGCTCGATTTCGTTTCTGAGGAATCAACCGGGTTTCTGAAAATCTGTGCCGACTACTTTGGGGTGACGCTTCTGTCTTGAGGGAGATGAGCGGCATCCGTGATATTTTTAGATATCATGTGGCGTGTATTTTTGTTTCTGATCGGGGTTGCCTGCGCGATGCCGGTGTGGTCGGGGCAGCAGCCATCGCTGGTCGTGGCGGTTGACTCGAGTCGTTCCCTCAAATCTGCGGATATTGAGGCGGTTCATGACGCCCTGTCCCGGGGACTCAAGAGTGTACCTTCAGCATTGTCTGTTGGTCTGGTGACGTTTGACGATACTGCCCGATGGGTCATTCAGCCGACTGCTGATCGGCAGTCGGTGCTCCAGGCTTTGGCGGCGGTTCAACCCAGCGGAACAACAACTGTCTTATATGACGGGATTTTTTTGGCCGCACAAGCCATGGATAATGGCGGGGCCGTGCTGATCGTCAGTGATGGGAAGGACGAGAATTCTGCGGTGACGGTCCCCGATATTGAAGGCCTGTGTGCCCGGCAGGATATCCGGTTGCTGACCGTCGGCATTGGTCGCAACATCGACGACAAGACTCTCAGGCGATTGGCCCTTCTGACCCGGGGTGTTTATTTCGGGAATACCGTCGAAACCATGGCTGCAGATCTTCCGGGTGCCGTTGATCAGGTGATGCTGTCATTGGAGAGCGTTTCTCAGTCTGATGAGATTCCCGAGATCGTGGCCCCGGCGGTGCAGACTGTCTCGGCCGCCGCAACACCATCGACCGGGGTTGAGCATGGGTGGCCCGTCCCGCATCTTTCGTGGCAGGAAATGATGATTTTGGGGATCATTGGTGTGTTGGTGTTGCTCGGAGTCGGTGTGGCGTTGTGGATTCTTCGCCGCCGAAGATCTGGACGGTGTCCAAAGTGTGGAGCGTTGCTGTCCGATGACGGTGGCGACTGTCCTGTCTGTCGTATCGAGGAAATCCGGGTTTCGGCCGAACACAGGGAAGTTGCCGAGGAGGATGCGACCCGGATTCCCGATCTGGGTGTTGGAGCCATGGCATTCGAGACTCGGCCCGATGATATCGATCGTACCGTGGCCATGGGGGAAGTTGCAGTCTTGACGGTCCACGAGGAGGGGCGGGAGGTTCGGGAATATACTCTTCCGCGGGACAGGATTTTTGCCGTCGGCAGAGCACCGAGAGTCAATACCCTTCAGGTCAAGGATCAGACGGTCAGTGCTCAGCACTTCAAGATTGTCTACAAGGATAATCATTTCTATGTTGTTGATCTCTGGACGACCAACGGTACCTCGGTCAACCACGAGTGCGTCCGGGTTCATCCGTTGGAGCCTGGTGATGTGATTCGCGCCGGCCTGTCCGAATTTGTTTTCTCTTCCCAAGGCCGTGCACAGAAGAGTGATGCTGCCAATAAGGTTGCGCCGCCACATCTGCAGAAGCAGTCGTCGGGATAACCCCCAGGAAAGTGGAGTTATTGGGACTGGGCTGATCAGCCGTCGATTTTGGCCAGTGTGTCGATCAGTCCAGACGCAGCGGCCATGTCTGCCGCCATGAATCGATCGTCGTCCAGGTGTGGCGCTACCTCTCGCAGTTTGGAAATGGCCTGTTCCAGAACCGGAGATGATTTCAGGGGTCGTCTCAACTCGATACCCTGGGCGGCGCCAAGGTACTCCATGCCCAGGACATCCTGAAGAATTCCAGCGACATCATCCATTTTGCGGGCCCCCCATGTGGACATCGACACGTGGTCCTCCTGGGTTGCCGAGGTTGGGATCGAATCGACCGATGCTGGGTGGGCCAGGGTCTTCGCCTCACTGACCAGGGCGGCTGCCGAGACCTGAACCATCATGAATCCTGAGTTGAGTCCGGCATTCTCGGTCAAAAATCCAGGCAGACCGTAGGACAGGGAAGCATCGACCAGCCGGGCCAGGCGCCGTTCGGAAATCGAGGCCAGATCAGTCAACGTAATTGTCACATAGTCGAACACTGCTGCAATCGGTGCCCCATGAAAATTGCCGCCGGAAATTACCCGGCCATCCGGGAAGACCATGGGATTGTCGGTGGCCGAATTGAGTTCAATCTCCAGAACCTTCCAGGCGTGTTCCAGGGCGTCGCGTGCGGTGCCGTGGACCTGGGGTGAACAGCGCAGGGAGTAGGCGTCCTGAACCCGTGTGCAGTCCATGTGGGACTGGCGGATTTCGGAGTGGGAAAGCAGGTGGGCCAACCGTCGAGCGCTGCGTCCCTGACCGGGGTGGGGACGGGCTTCATGGACTGCCGGGTCGAAGGCGGCATCGGTTGCCGCCAGAGCATCCAGGGAGAGGGCACAGACAACGTCGGCGGCCTCGATCAGACGTCGGATGCGGCCGAACGCCAAGGCGCCGAGGGCAGCGGAGGCCTGGGTTCCGTTGATCAGGGCCAGTCCTTCCTTGGCTTCGAGAACCAAGGGTTCGATGCCGGCATTCTTGAGGGCTTCGGCTGCGGGGAGAACCTTGCCGCCAACGACGGCCTCCCCTTCTCCAAGCAGGACCAGGGCCAGGTGGGCCAGGGGAGCCAGATCGCCCGAGGCGCCAACCGAGCCCTTCGAGGGCACGATGGGGTGGATTCCATGGTTCAGTAGATCGAGGACCCTCTCGGCGACAATCGGACGACAGCCGGCGTTACCGGTCGCCAGGACATTGGCTCTCAACAGCAGCATCGCGCGGATGACGGGTTCCGAAAAGGGTTCACCGAGGCCGCAGCAGTGGGAACGAATCAGATTGAGTTGGAGGCGGGCCAGTTGGTCATCGGGAATACGAACCTCGGCCAATTTTCCGAAACCGGTGTTGATGCCGTACATTACCTGACCGGAGGTAAGGATGTCGTCAACGACCTGTCGTGATGCGGCGATCCGGGCCCTGGCATCGGCCTCCAAACGAACGGGAGCCCCACGAAGGGCCACGGCCTCGACATCCTCGATT
>CAYSHZ010000284.1:0-5149 GCA_964430905.1 uncultured Thermoanaerobaculia bacterium
AAAGTGCCGATTTCTCCTGGCGGCAAGGTGACCAGGGGGGATGTTCCGACCAGAACCAGACGATTGCCCTCCGGCCTGAAGACCTTGAGCATGGCCCGTCCGCCGTTGGTCGAGTAGGCACGCCAATAGTCCAAGGTCCCTGAAGTTGTGACCCGGTGTTCGTTATCCAGAAGGGTGATTCCGCCGGAAGACGGTGTTCCCGATTCGGGATCGATGCCTGCACTCTGGGCAGCAACTGGTTGGGAGGAGAGGAGCACGAGCCAGAAGGCCACAGCCCAGAGGATCCGAGTGGTTCTTGAGAGTTTCATTTGCCTTTCCATCGTGCCTATTCTACCGGTGGATACCGGGAGGGTTGTTGGGATCTGCCCCGAGCCGGTGACGAAGCGGTATTATTTCGATCCATCCGGGATCAATTCGATGGCGTTGCCGGCATGAAGCACATAAGCGATGTCATCGTCCGGGTCCGCCTCTGTTGCTCCCTGTATCAAGGCTGCACCGATTTGCCTGGGAGTGAGGTAGGGGTTGATGGACCGCATCAGGGCAGCCGTGCCGCTGACCAGTGGTGCCGCCATCGATGTCCCGGACCATGTGCCGAACTGGTTTTCGATGCCGGCGCTGAAGAGGTCCACTCCAGGTGCACCCAGAGCGATGTCCACGCCGTGGTTGCTGAAATCTGCGAGGCGAAGGCTTCCGTCAACGGCGCCGACGGCGAGAACCCGGTTGTCGGTTGCAGGGAAAGGAAGGGTGGAGAGGCCGCTGTTGCCGGCGCCGGAAACCAGGACCACGCCGCGATTGGAGGCCTCCATCAGGATCCGGTCGAGGATTCTGGATCGCTCCGGATAGGCGAATGACATGTTGATGACGTCGGCACCCCGGTCAATAGCCAGCAATACGGCCCGGCTGATGTCGAAGGTGGATCCGCGGCCGTCGTCATCGAGGACCCGAAAGGGGAGAATAGATGTTCCTGGTGCAGCCAAGAGGACCAGGCCGGCGACAAAGGTGCCGTGACCGGCGCCCTCGTCGATTTCCTCATCACCATCCTGGTCGATACCGTCTGCGGTTTCCCACGGCAGAGGGTCCTCATCGACGAAGTCATATCCGCCGTCGGCGATTCGATGTCTGAGGAGGGGATGGAAAGGATCAACCCCCGTGTCGATGACGGCGACCAGGGTTCCCTGACCCAGGGTTCTGGAATGCGCAACATCCAAGGCGGCCTTGAACACGGCATCCTGGTTGTTGAACTTGTCGCTGGATGCTGCCCGGTCGATGGCTATTGCCCGGCGTCGAATACTGTCGGGGTCCGATTCGGGATCCGAAAAGGACCGGTTGGGTTCGAGAATTTCGACATCTTCGTCGTCCAACAGATTCTGAAGCATGGAGAGGTCGATTTCATTGGGCCACCGGAAGAGGTAGACCAGTTGGCCGGGGAGTGTTCCGGTGACAAACGCGCCATAACGGGATGCGACGCTGGAAGCGACGGCTCCATCCTTCAAGACCACCAGGGTCTCTCGGGTCGGTTCGTCCGGGAAGCCCAGTGCGTTGACGTCGTGGATGACCGCCTCCGCAAATACGGCGAAGGACAGGTAGGCATCGTCTCCAAGATCGACGGCCAGGACGAAGAGGTGCATGCCGGGTACGATCTCCGCAGGGCTCCCGACGTCACCGTCAATCTGGGTGAACTCATCCCATTGGATCCACTCCCCGGATTCCAGTCGGAGACGTCTTTCGGGGATGTTGATCTCCAGAACGTAACCCTCGATCTCCAGAATGCCGGATCCGATCGAGCTGTAGCCCTGGATCCAGAGAGCCACCAGTGTTCCGTCGGACTGGAGAATGACCTCCGTCCTGATCGGCGTATCGACGAGGAGGTCTCCAAGATCTCCCAGGGCGCCGCGCCATTCGGTCTCATCGTTGGTCGAGATCAACAGGCCGGAATCAATCTCGAAAACACCGTCGGGCAGAATTTCGGTGACTGTGCCTTCGATAGTCAATCTGAGTCCGCCTCCATCGCCGTCACCGTCGCCGTCACCCCCGCCGTCGTCTTCTCCCTCTCTCCACTCCACCCGGACCGCTTCCACCCACTGTGGATGGTGAGGATCTCTTCCCGAAATGCCCATCACCGAAACCCAATCGCCAACGGACATTTCGTTGAGCCTGTCGACATTGACGAAAACGGTCGTGTTGTCGACGATGACCTCGAAGCCGTTCGCCGTCGAGAAGCGGTTCCAGTCCAAGTCGATGGACTCGATGACCGAAACAAAATCGACCGAATGACCGGGTCGTTCCCTGAGTTCCAGACGGAGGATATCGAGAATGTTGGGGTCTGCCGTCGTGTAACCGCCGATCAGGATGAGGTCTCCCGGGCCCAGATCCTCGATCCTGTCGAGGGCAACGAGGACGGCATCCGGCCGGATCTGGAGGGTCACACCATCAGTCAAGAGAACCGTTTCCGGTCCCATGACTTCATCGACCCACCCCTCTCGGGTGATCCAGGTCGGTTCCGATTGCTCGAGACGCTCAATCTCGGTGGCTCCCAATGTCCAATGCTGCTCGTCGGGAATGCCGAGCACCCGCAGGCTATCGCCCACGACCAGATCGGCGTAGCCGCCCAGACCAATCCACTGCGTTTCGCCGGTGACCTCGACCCGCGTCTGGTTGTCCAGAACGAAGGCATGGGGAGGTTCGAGATATGCCAGAAGCCCGGTCACTTCTACGGGGTCGGGGGCCGATTGGACCAGCTGTACCGACTGGGCCAGGAACACACCCTCGGTCCACCATCCCCAGGCGAGGATGTGATCTCCGGGCTGGAGATCCCAGACACCGTCGATGCCGAAGAATTCGGTTTGTGTATCGGTCCGGATAGTGATTCCACCCTGGAGAATGAATGCGTTGCCGTCCACGATATTGTTGACGATTCCCTGGATCTCCTCCGGGTCGGGCCCCCCTCCGGACAGGAGTTCCACCGAGTCGGCAAGGATGGAGTCCTGGGACAGCATACCCACCACGGCCACCCTGTCTCCGGGTTGGAGATCACTGACCGAGGTGATTCCTAGAAATTCGGTGAACATCGTCGTCATGACCAGCACAGTGTCGTCGAGGATGAAATCCGTTGAGGACACGATTTGGGTGACATCGCCCTCAAGGGAGACCGCATGTCCGGGGTCATTCGTCCGTCGCACCAGATCAGCCACAAGGATTCCGTCGTACCACCATCCTTCGACGTGGATCGGATCACCGGCACTCAGTTCTCCGAGCCAGGAGAATCCCTCGAAGATGGTTTCCCCATCAATTGAAACCTCCGTCGTTTCATCGATGACGAATGTCCATGCGTCGATGACCCACGACACCGTGCCGTCGATGACGGCCTGCTGGTCGCAACCGTCAAGGAGCTTGACCAGGTCTGCCATGATGGTGTTGCCTTCAGACCGCCCCTGGATGCGGACCCTGTCGCCGATCCCGAGGTCTCCGGTATCTTCGATGCCCGAAAAATGAGTGTTCCAGCTGGTTCTCACGACAAAAGAGTCATCGATGAAAAAGTCGGTCGCGTTGAGAAAGGCGGTGACGGTACCCTCGAACTCGACAGGATTGTTTGAGTTCTTCTGGTTTTCATAACGGGCCGGCTCGGCTTGGGACCAAGCCATTCCCAGTGCCAGTGCCGCCAGGCAGACCAATCGGAGTGATGTGCGACGAACCGAGGTCATGCTTCAGCCTCCCATGGCCGGGTATCTCCGTACAACTGGAGGGAGGCCCACAGCGCCGGATGAGGGTGATTCTCGCGAAGGCGGAGCAGGGCCCGCCGAAAGGCCTCGCCTGGACCGAGATCAAAAACTCCCTGATAGAACAAATCGGCCGCCTCCCTTGCCAGTCGGTCATCAAGGGCGCCGGGCGCCAGCAGGGCGGTTCGAACTCCGGCGGCGAACAGAGCCCGGACGACACCTTCCAGTTCTTCCCCGGGGCGCACCTGAACATCGCCGGAGGCGCACGAGGCACAGGTCATCAATTCCACGTTCATGTTGGTCTGGAGGAGATCCATCGTCGTGAACCAGCCGTCCGCCAGAAGAAGTCCGGAACTTCGGGGAGCGAGAGGCTGGAAGGCGCCGTGAGAGGCGACATGGATAGCATCAGACTCTTCCAGGAGTTTTCGAAAATCGGTGACACCTGCCGGCGCAGTTACGTCGGCTTTCGAGAACCTGCGCGCAATCTCCTCAACTTCTTTGGCAATTTCCGGTAAATACTCGGTGCCGGCACCTGCCACCGCCAGACGACGTGGTCTGGATCGGGGTCGCGAGAGCAGGCGGGCCAGCACGCCCGAACTGGGAACGACGGCTACCGGGCACAGTGAGAGGATGGGTTCACCCTGGATCTCCAGTGCCGCCATGGGGACATGATGGAGCTGGCCGTGGGGCGCGATCCACAGCCGTGTGGGCGTCTGTCCCTGGGTGATCGGCATCAAAATCATTTCACCGAGTTCGGCCAGTCGGGATCGAATATGGCGGACGAGAAACGGTCCGGCCCCCTCGAGAAACTGCCTCCCGTAGGTGGCCTTGGACATCTGGAACCGAATCTCGTCGATCAGTTCGAGGCATCGAGCGCGGACTCCCTCAATGGTATGGACCTCAAGGCCGCGTTCGTCGATCCTGAAGACCGCGATGTCGTCTCCTGCAAAAAAGACCTCGAGCAGCACTTCCCCGGCCCCGATGTGGGACCGGAGAGATGGGGAGGGAAGCTGCCCGAGGACATCCGCCATTGCGGGCGAATTTCGTGCGAGTTCGATTTCAACACTCTCCAGCTGCCGTGCGACAACCCGGACCCGCTTTTCCACGGCAGCTTCCGAATAACGGTCGCTGCCGCCTTCGTAGCCCTCGAGGGCTGCGAGCATGGCGGAGAGTTCTCCCCGGAGTTCATTCCATCGCCTGGCCAATTCGGGTTGGTCGCTCCAGTTGAGATCACGATGGTGATCGATTGCTTCCACGAGGCTGCGGGACTTGATCCGGGCTACAGTCTCGAAGGCTTGTCGGCGGGAGCGGGAATCGCCGCGGGCCAGAAGGAGCAGTACCAGTCGCTCGTAATCCTCCGTGGCCATGGCCGCAAAGGTCGTTCGGTCCTGCTCCGAGGTCAGGCGACCACGGACCGATTCAACCATGGATAC
>CAYSHZ010000285.1:0-5125 GCA_964430905.1 uncultured Thermoanaerobaculia bacterium
TGTGCCAATCGAATACTGGGATCCGCCTGAACCGCCAACGCCATCGCCTCCACGAGAGCCAACGACCTTCCGGTCTCGCTTCCCGGCGACTGCTCCTCGGCTGAAAACCCTGGGGGAACCACTGCTCCAATCAGGAGAATCAATGAACCGGCCAAGGCTACCCTGCCTCGGCACGAGCCACACCACTGTCCGTCGTGTTGATGTCTCACGGTCCACCCCCCCCTACTGCCCCGGTAGGACGGTGAAGGCCGAAGCATTGATACTCCCCTGGCCGTCTTCCTGCACGATCAGGCGGCCGGTATCAAAGCTCAACTGTGCCAGAAGTCGTGCATACTGGGCCTGGGCTCCAATGAGGGCCAACTCGGAACTCAAGGAGCGCTGCTGCGTGATCAGCGTATCCAAAACGGTCACGGTCCCGTACTGCAACCTCTCCATTTCGACATTCACCGCCTCCTTGTAGCTTGCAACCGCCTGTCCATACCCTACAGACTGTCGAGCCGCGTACTTGATCGACGCCGCATCGGAAGTGATTCCCAAACCGACCGTCCGTTCCAGATCCGTCGAAGAAATCTGCGAAGTTCGCCACGCAGCCTCCTGCTGTTGGAGTCGCCCTTCTTGGGTGTTGTTGGCAAAAGGCCAGTCGATCGTCACGCCGATCTTGCCGCTGGGTCCGGCCCATTTCCCGGAAACGCTGTCACCGATTCCGTCCCAGACATTGTTATCCTCTCCAAGATTGTTATAGGACAAACCAATATCAAGATCCGTGACGCGCCGAAGATTGAGGCGTGCGGCCTCGGCCAGGACCTTGCCGGAACTCTCGAGTTTGCGCGCCGAGCTGAGATCCAGTCGGCGTTCCAATGCTTCGGGGACCATGCTGCCGCTGTCCAGGGCCACAGCGTCAATATCGGATGGTGGTGCAGGGAACTGATCGGATGCCAACGGTGCAATCGCACCTCCCCCAACTTCCAAACCCATCGCACCCGCCAATCGAACCCTTGCCTCGATGACACCTCGGCGAGCCGCTTCCACTGCGGCCTCTTCCTGGGCAACTGTCGCCTGGGTTCTGGAGATCTCCGCCCGCGGCAATTCGTCCGCGTCGATCAAGGTCTGGGTCATCTCAAGAATTCTGCGATTGATGTCCAGAGACGTCTCTCGGATCTCCAGGGATCTCTGGGCCGCAACGAGGTTCCAATATGCCACCAAGGTCTCAAGAGCGCTGGTCGATGCGGAAAACGCCAACGCATCCAGGCTGGCATCGTAATCAATCTGCGACGCCCTTTCGATGGCTCCGGTCGCGTCCCTGCCCCGATTCCGGCCTAGTGGGATCACGACGTCGAACCCCAGCTTCGTCGTGTAGGCATCGGGAACCTCCATGCCTCCGTCGTCCGAAAGGTAACCCTTGTCCTTGTACCGGACACCTGTGCCAGAGAGGTCGAGATAGGGTGACAACCTGATACCGTTCCGGAACTGCTTGTTCAGCATCAGATTCAGACTGGCATCGAAGGACTGGGTCACCTCAGGGACATCACCCATTCGATCCAGTTGGTCCTCCAACTCCGCCGAGCGTGCCTGCGCCTCATCCAGTCCCTCTTGACTGTCCACCATGATTGCGTCGAAAAAGTTAATCATCGCCTCCTCGAACAGAGGCTGCTGATCGGGTGGTGCCGACTGGTACGACTGAATCAGGATTTCGTACTGGGCCTGCGCCAACGGATCACTGAATCTCACGGACGTAACGTCCCCTCCGGAGTCCCACACCTCCCGAGCCGCGGTACTCTCATCCAAACTCGTCTGATTCTGTTCGACCGCATCTTGTGCAAAACCCAGGTTCTCCTCGGTTGCATCTCGACGGTCCTGTTCCCCTTTGGCTTCCTGGGCCGTCAGCTCGGTTTGTGTGTACTCGTACGACAGGTTCCCAACCAGGGTCATATCGAATTGGCCGGCAGCCTGGAGAACGATCCCTTCCCGATAGAGGGTGTCTTGTTCTTTCAGACGAATAAAAGGAGCATGTTCCAAAGTCAGTTGAACCGCTTCAAGCGCCGAAATACTCTCTTGAGTAACCGCGCCCGGCATCCAGGGAGTTTCTTCAGTATCCTCCGCGCCAATGGCCGGCGCCACCATGAGCAGCATGCTTCCAATTACCGAAAATACCCCAAAACCGTTCTTGAATCTTCGTTCCGACATGATTCCTCCCTGACGGCTTCCCGTCGCCGCAAACCGTTTGTGACCTTCGATCCTCATGACTCATCCTCTGAGTTTGTTGTTGGCGTTCTATGCAATTCCTTGCGGGTTCCCCGAGTCTCCCCGACGAACGAGACCCAGGGAGCGACATGCCGTTTGACGAAAGCCGCCATCTGGGGGTGGTAGGCGGGCGCCGTCAACGTTGCCAAGGCATACGACGTTGTCGTTCGCATACGGTTCAACGATGCCCTGTAAAGGGTCAACAGCAATCCCCTGGGACCCAAATTAGGCCGTATATAACTGCAGGAATACCGCAAGAACTTCTCGCTCAAGGCATGCGTCAGAACCCAGCCCACAATCTGGTCATCACGTTTGAGCGCCATGCTGGTCAAAGGTTCGAACCCGCCACGAACGTGGTTCCAGGGTTTGAGGTCTGGAGGAATCCACTCTTCATTCTCATCGGATTCTCTCAGTGCCGCGATGTCACCGGGATTCAACTCCGACCACAGGACGGCCTCATATCCCTTCCGGACCCGTGCCCATTGCATCCACGGGATATTGTCCAGATCATCCGCGGTGAACCTGACAACCGTCATCCGAACAAACGGGGGAGACCATCCCTGCTTCCAGAAGATCTTCTCCACCAGTGCAATCTCCGGTTTGCCGGTCATGTAGACCGCATTGACCACAGAAAAACCACGGTCCGCAATTACCTCAGCGATCCGAGCCATCAGGGCATTACCCAATCCTCGGCGCCGCGCGAAGGGCAGGACGAACACTGAAAGAATCTCGGGCTCACCCTCGTCACCGATCGGGAGTTCCGCCAGAACCAACCCAACCACCTTCCCGTCCACATCGGCCACCACAGCGAGAGGTTGAATGGGCCGGCCGGAATCATGTTCCGGAATATCGAAACGGGGCTGGGGTTCAAGATCCAGAAGATGTCGAAATGCTGGGAAAGTCAGCCCGGCAAGGGCTTCCTTTTCGGATGCCAGAGCCGTCCTGAATCTTGGCTCACCCATCATCGACTGTCCCCAACTGCGGGTATCGATTGAAAGGCCAGGACCGAAGGCACCTCTTCGGGTCTCACCAAACGGAGCATCTGATAACCGACCCCGGCCAGCCCGCGAAAGAAACCAGTCTTGTTCATGCCTCTGCCCTCCTTGAGGCGAAAAGAACCCGTTGTGACTGCCCTCAACTCCGCAGCACGCCGGAGCGTCTCTCGCCCCAGCACCCCTCCCGTTGTAAGCATGACATCTACTCTTCCGAGGGTACCACAACACAGATGGTCCGGCCCCTCCATGGTCGCCTCCAATGTGGTGGCCAACGCCCCATCAAGCCTCCCATTGGCCTCCGCCTCGGGAACAGCATCTCTGATGCATGAGCGGGCAAGGGCGATTCCTGGAGCGCCATGGCACCAGGCAGACATCTCTCGGCGTTCAGTCTGCCCCGTCTTCGAATCGATCAGAACCAAAGGCCAGTTCTTTTTTTCGGAGTCAAACAGCGTGTTTTCAAAATCCATCGCCCGGACGGCGCCATCAAGGAGCGACGAATCACGCACCCACCGCCATAGCCGAACCAAAGCCAGAGCAATCCCCGACGCTCCATGGGCAAAACCCGCCAACATGCCCCCTTGCCCTGATTCCCACGCTCCCCCTCCTCCATCGTTCTTCTTCTGTCGATCCAGGAGGTGGCGGCCGCAAGCCAACGCCCTTTCGAGCAACAGATCCTCCGGACGCACATCCTGGAGCGCCAGAAGTCCCAGGATGGCGCCGGCCGAACCACCCTCGACGTCCAGCGTGTGATCCAACACAATCCTCTCCGGTGTGATGCAATTGACCGCCTGCCGGGCGGAAGCAAGGTACTCCGGTTTGTTGAGGAAAACCGACGCCAACGTCAGGGCGTACACGATCCCGCCCAAACCGTTACATGCGCCAAGCCCTTCATCAGCCAGCAAGACGTCGGCATGGGCGTCATTGAGAACGCTGACGATAGGAAGAAGCGCACCCTCGGCCGCCTCGCAATACGGCCCGTCCGGGAAGGCCCTGGCCATTGCCGAGAAAAACAATGCAATTCCGGCCGATCCACTGTAGAGGTAATAGGACACTCCACGATCCCTTCGGCCTTCAGGCCTGAGATGAACCGGATCGAGCCAGATCAGGCTTCGGTCCGGTCCTTGGACCGCTCGTTCCATCAGTTCGTCGGCGACGGTTCGCGCAACATCCAGGAGGGCTTCGTCGGACAGCCGGTGAGGAAGAGCCGAGCCCATCGGGGCCTGGCCTCCCGAAGATGCTACCGAAGCATGGTCGTGTTCAACGGCAGGGGTCTGGAGCGACAACGCCATCAGATGAAGTTGGCGTTGGAGATCTTCCTCCGACATCCCGTCCAATCGCCCCCTGAACAGCTCGACACCGGATGCCGAAATCACCCCCTCGATGGTCTGCCCATCCGACCCTTCAAGGGCAACGGCATCAACCGGAACCGTCAAATGGGGGATATCGAGACCTTCCAGCGCCTCCCTCTCCCACTCGATGAGGTCCCATTGCGGAGGTCTTGGGCCCGCTGCCCTGACCAGCGGCCGACCGAGCGCCTCGATGATCACACCCGTGGATATGCCATTCCGCTGATATCGCTGTCCGATAGCCAGTTGCAGCACCCGGGCATACATTTCCGTCGGTCTCAGAAGAACACGAGTTCTCAGCCCTCCAAACCATCTCATGACCCCCTCGGGGCCCTGAAGATGGGAACGACGACTCATGACAAATCGATAGGCTGTTGAGAACCCCGTTTCGATTTCCTCTGCATGTTCCTGTACCGTTTGCGGCACACCGTCGATGACCGGAACATTGCACCGTTGAGTTGCCCTCGTCTGCTGTTTGACAGGGCTGAGACCGTCGCAACGGAGGCCGCTCCACCCCGTCGTCTCTACTCCGAGGACATGGCC
>CAYSHZ010000286.1:0-5096 GCA_964430905.1 uncultured Thermoanaerobaculia bacterium
TGGTTAGAATGCCCTTATGGGTCGATAACCCGAACGACCCACCTGCCTTCCGGCCGTGGAGCACGATGGCGTTCAGCCTGACCCAGGACCTGGTTGCAGGATCTGACGTGGGTCCACGGGGAGAACGCAATGAGGATTGGATCTTCGACGCAATCCACCAGCTGAGGGAACTGTGCGGCCGAGAACCTGACCGCATCGAGATCAGCGATCCCGGTATGGAATCGATCCTCAGGGATTCTCCCAACCTTGCCGATGTCGAGATCGTCCATCGGCCCACGCTGGCCGGTCTCAACCTGGTCGTCGATCGAATGGCCGAACATTTCGATACCGAATCCCGCATCATACCTCCTGCGACGTCGGTTCCGGGTTTGACCACAGAGCACCTTCAGAACTTCGCCCGGTCCTTTGAACGATTCTTTGAAGCCGCACCATGGACGGAGCTGGAGAACGAGGACATCATCCGAATCGAGTCACCCATTCCCGACCCCTCCCTCCGACACCTGACGGTCATGGGCGCCGCGGGCGAAGAATTCGGCCTCATGTTAATGGAACACCTCGAAGACGTTCGCCGCTTCGGTGACATCCCACCGGCCGAGATCCTGCAAACAACGTCCCTGTGGTCCGTCTCTCTCTTCGAACCACATATGCTCCACTTCCGCGAACATGATCTCTGGGAAGATGAAGGATTTCCTCTCTTTGACGCCGGCCTGATCCCGGCTGCCGTTCGATTTGGGCCGAAAGACCGGCTCCGCAGGACCAGCCCCAAGGTACTGGCATTCATCGAGAGCATTCTGTTGGCCCTCGCCGAAACGACTCCCGAAGACCTCGACGCGGAATCCTGGTCTCGGACAGTCACGACCGGTGCCGGGACGCGGACACTTGAATTTTCTCTTCTCGATTCAGGAGATCCTATCGAAGACAATGACGAGCTCGGCAACCTTCCCCATCCGGTTGTCATCGAGCGGGCACGGCTCCGAATGGACGGTGGGAGTGCCGTCGAGGATGACCCCCGGCGACAGGCCCAGGAACTGGCCTACAGCGCAATGGAAGCACACGGCCGAAGACAAAAATCCCTCGCCCGGAAGGCCCTCAAGCTGTGGCCCGACTGCGTCGATGCCCTGGGGATCCTCGCCGCAACCGAGACCGACCCCGACGAAGCCATCAAACTCCTTGAGCGGGCCGTCGAGACCGGCCGAAAAGACCTCGGCGAGCAAGCATTCACCGACGACGTCGGCCATTTCTGGGGCCTGACCGACACGCGCCCCTACATGCGAGTCCGTTTTTCCCTGGCTCAGGGCCTCTGGGAGACCGGCCGCAGGGAGGATGGCCTGGACCACTTCCGGGAGCTCCTGCGCCTCAATCCCGGCGACAATCAGGGCGTTCGCTTCTTCTTCGCACCGGCCCTGATTCAGGCGGGCCATTTCGACGAGGCTGAACAACTGCTGATGGCTTTCAAGGATGATTGCGGCGCCTGGTGGGCCTACACATGGGCCCTCCTGACCTTCCTGACACAGGGAGATCACACCCTGGCCCGGCGGCGACTGACGGCAGCATTCAAGACCAACCCGTACCTCGCCCCCATGCTGATCGGCCGAATGGACCTCCCACCCAACACGCCGTCCTACTACCAATTCGGCGAAGTAACCGAAGCCCAGGCCCTCATTTTCGATCTCCTCCCCGTATGGTCCGCCTCAGAAGGCGCCATCGAATGGACCACGAAACGCTGGGATCATTTCAACCGGAAATGAGACCCCTCGGCAGCCGGAAGGGCAATGATGCTTTGACAGCATTATTCGACGATGCTATGATGCCTTCATGAGAACCACCGTGACCCTTGACGCTGATGTGGAACAACTCATTCGTGGCGCCGTCGAACGAGGGCGCACGAGCTTCAAGCAGGTGTTGAACGACGCCATCCGGCGCGGACTCCGAGGTGAGGGTAGCGGGCAGGCCCCTCCTTTCGTTATCGAGGCAAAGGCTCTGCACATCAAGTCCGGTATCGACCCCGCCGGACTCCACGATCTGGATTCCGAGCTGGAAATACAGGAGTTTCTGAACAAGGACCGGGCGCTCAAGGCTGCCGCACAGTGATCGTCCCCGATGCCAACCTCCTTCTCTATGCCTACGACTCGACGAGTCGGTTCCACGAACCTGCCGCAACCTGGTGGAAAGACTGTCTCGAAGGCGTCGAACCGGTAGGCCTGTGCGCCGTCGTCCTCTTCGCCTTTGTCCGTGTAGGAACCAGCCGGAAGGCCTTCGAGTGCCCAATGACAATCGAGGAGGCAGGCCTTCGGGTTCGATCATGGCTCGAACGCCCGGTGACCGACTTTCTGATCACGCAGGAGGCCGATTTTCTTCTGGCCCTGCATTTGCTGGAAATAGCGGGTTCCGGCGGCAATCTGACAACAGACGCCCAGATAGCCGCCATCGCACACCGGCACCGCGCCACGGTGCATACCGCCGACACCGATTTCAACCGCTTCCCGGACGTCCGATGGCTTAACCCACTTCTGCAGAAAGGGCGGCGGTTACAAAGGACTCAACCCGAGAGCTGACCCGGCCTACTCCCGTCCCAACCCTCTGGCCGCATCCCGTCCAAAAAACGTGTTGGGGGCCGATTTTGAGGCGGCCAGAAAGTACAGCCTGGCATCGTCGGCATGCCCCCCGGCTTCGAGAACTGTCCCGTAGGCCCATTGGATCAGTGGCAGATAGACGGCGTCGGGCCACGAGGAGAGAGCCCGGTCCCGGAGTTGCCACAGGGCCTCGCCCGCACGAGCGGCGGCGTCTCCCGGTTGACCGGCGAGGATTTCCGCTCGGGCCAGGGCCAGGGTGGCCAGGTTGCGGCACTCGGCCAGCAGTTCCAGCGACTTGAGCCGTTCAAGGGTCTTGGCATCGGCCCGCCCCTCCTCGATTGCCGCCCAGTCTCTCAGAACAAATGCGCTGTGAAGCACTCCGGGACCCATTTTGATGTCAAGCTCGGTTGCCGAGAAGCGCCCACCGTAGAAGTTGAAGACAACCGCGAGCTGGTGACGGTAGTGATCGAAGTGGAACGACCCCAGAATCTTTGACGTCTCCCGCCACCCTGTTTCATCCTGGTTCAGGGCATCGTCCAACCCGAGGTCAAGGATTTCATCAACGGGCCCGAATCCCTTCCCGATCAAATCGATTGCCTCCAACAGGGCCGTCCGGCCCTGGGAACGATCACCGGCGAGAAACCACATCTCTCCGACCCTGCGGTCGAGGCGCCGCATTCGAATCCCAGAGGCCCTGACATCTTCAAGTACGCGGGCGCCCACCTCCGGTCGATCGGCCTCGGCAAGAGCCTTTGCCACAATGAAGGCGGCCCCTACTCGATACTGCGGCCGTGACCACACCGCCTCCTGCCGAGATGCCAGCTGCTCCACAACCAGAGTTTCGCGGCCTTCCTGCTGTTGGATTCTGACGGCCGACTGAACGACATCCTCCCAGAAAGCCCTCGTTGCCTCCAGACTCAAGCCTTCGATCGCCCCGTCCTGCCCAAGATTGACCTCCCGACGGCCCAGTCGAATGACCGGAGGGTCAGATTTCCCCGGACCCGGATCAATAAAGATATCCGGCTCGTTCTCCTCACCCAGCAGGGCATAGCCCAAGAGACCGGCGCCAACACTGGAGATTTGTTCCGGACTGGTTATTTCGGGCGACCTCGAGAAAGCCCCGGCAGGATCGATCACAGCGACAAAAGCCTGAAAGCCCAGTTCGTTGTTGACTCCAACGACGACCAATTCCTTGCGACCATCTCCCTCGAAATCAAAGGCAGAAACAGTACGAATATGACCGGAATTGACCAGAAGAACACTCGGCCCCTGGGCCCCATACAAGCCGATTACACCCGGATACCAGGCTCTGTCGGTGGCTACCCAGACGGCATTCCTACCAAGTTCGGTCCCCAGATCCATCACCTCAAGGCTGATCAGCTGGAGGTCCTCGCTCATTCCTGGAAACTGCGGCTGACCATTAAAGTCAGTCGTCACCTCGAATCGATTCAGAGCCGAACCATCCCTGCCGAAGAGGCAGAGATCCAGGTGCTGCCGACCCGGCTGCCCGTACCTGACACCGGTCAGAATGCTTGTACCCCTGTTCCCGACACTATCCAGAGCTACCCCAAAGGGCTGAATTCCCTCGATTGCCCTGCGCCACAGAGTCCGTCCAAAGGCATTCCTGACGACCAGTTCGCCATTTTCGACCGACGGTCGGATCTCCGCCCAGCGGTCGGCGCCAAACAGGCCCAATGCCCCGACCACCGCAACAACGACAACCATCGCTGTGGCACGAATAAAAGCCCGCCTTGACGGGCGCCACCGCCGTGCCCTCCATGCCTGGAGCGCTTTGCCTGCGTCCTCCCATCGATTCTTGGGGTCTTTCTCAAGAAGCCTGTGAACGAACCACGCCAACCATCGGGGGCAATCCGGACGATTTCCCCTGATTGGTGCCGCCTCGTCGGTCACCTGGCGCCGGGCTACATCGAATTCCGACCCCCCCTCAAACGGCCTCTTGCCTGCCAGGAGGTGGTAGAGAGTCACACCCAATGAATAGAGATCAGACGGCGGAGCCGGGTCCTCACCTCGCACCTGCTCGGGACTCATATAGGCTGGAGTTCCGACGGTCAGATTGGTGGCCGTCAGATCACCCGCCTCGGACATGGGAATTAACGTACCGAAATCGGCCAACTTGGGAGTACCTGCACCATCGAACAAGACATTGGAAGGTTTGACGTCCCGATGAACAATACCTTCGGAGTGCAGGCAGGCCAGGGCATCCAGGAGAGCCTCACCGACCCGCTCGATCTCGGCCAGTTCCAATCCAGCGTCACCCAGACGCTGAGAAAGACTGCCACCCTCAAGGAATTCCATGACGATTGCGATCGACGTACCCGCATCGACCATTTCATAGATCTGAACCAGGTTTTCGTGCCGAAGTTTTCGCCCAATCCGGACCTCGCGCTTGAGCCGTTCCACTGCTGTCGGGCGATCGGGCCGGGCCAAGACCTTGACCGCGACTCTTTCCTCAAGCTCGGTGTCGAATGCCAGCCACACCTCACCCTGGCCGCCGACTCCCAG
>CAYSHZ010000287.1:0-5094 GCA_964430905.1 uncultured Thermoanaerobaculia bacterium
GGGGGGGTGTTTGTGGTGTGGGGGTGGGGGGGGTGGGTGTGGGTCGGTGGACCGGGTCCGGGACGGTTGTCCGAATGAAGGCACCGCAATGGAATTGGAGCCGCTGGCGTGCCGGGTCGAAGTTCTCGACGTGGTGGGCATGCCGAACAGATGTCCGTCTTCGCCTTCGGCTTGGCCGCGACGGTCTTCGTTCTCTCTCTGGAGTCGTGAACGAAGACCGGGACCGTCAACCCCGTTTTTTGTACTCCAGGGCCTCCTTCCACGCCGACAGAAGCATCACGTACAGAGGGGAAATTTCAGAGTGGTCGCATTCAACTGTCCTTTGTTGACGGACAAATATTTGCTATTATGTCCGTAACGGAGGGTAAAATGGGCTCGCGAGAATTGTTTGCGGAAATAGTCGCTGATTCTCAGTCGTTGAAACTGCCGGAGTTGATACCGCGAAATATCAAGCTTCCCTCGCTCCCGGGGAAAGTGGATGCTGTTATCGGGATGCGGAGATCCGGGAAGACCTACTTCCTTTTCCAGCAGATCAGGCAGCTGATTGAGCAAGGCTTCGACAGGAATAGAATCCTTTACGTCAACTTCGAAGATGAGCGTCTGTTGCCTCTCGATGCGTCGGAACTGCATCATCTGCCGGAAGCGCTGTACACCCGTTTCCCTCATCTGGTCGGGCAGGAATGTCGGTTTTTTCTGGATGAGATCCAGAATGTTCCGGGTTGGGAGCGTTTCCTCCGCAGGATGGTTGATAGCTCCGCCATCCGCTTCGTGGTGACCGGGTCATCTGCGAGGCTCCTCAGTCGGGAGATCGCTTCGAGCCTCCGGGGCCGAGCCCTTTCGACAGAGGTTCTCCCATTCGACTTTCGGGAATATCTGCACTTCCGAGGTGTGTCTCTTCCCGAGCGATGGCCGCCCCCTGAGCAGGATCGAGCTATTTTGCGTCACCACCTTCATAAGTACCTCAGAGTGGGCGGTTTCCCCGAGATCCAGTCGGTAGATTCCGAGCTGAGGATTCGAATTCTCCGTGACTACGTTGATGTTCTTTTGCTCCGTGATGTTATCGAACGCCATGGTATCTCGAATACCTCCGCCCTTCGGTACCTCGTTCGCAGGCTCCTCCGATCACCGGCCTCGTTATTCAGCGTCAACCGCTTCTTCAATGAATTGAAATCATATGGAATTCCTGTTGCCAAGGACACTCTGCACGAAATGCTCGCTCATCTTCAAGACGCATTTCTGGTTTTCCTCGAACCGATTGCTGCGGATTCAATTAAGAAGCGGATGGTCAACCCCAGGAAGGCTTATCTCGTGGATCCGGCCCTCGCGGGAACGGTAGCATTTGTCGGGTCCGGAGACACCGGACATCTTCTGGAAAATATCGTCTATCTCGAACTTCGTCGGCGTGGTTTCGACTGCGCCTACGTGGTCACCTCTCGCGGGCATGAAGTTGATTTCCTCGCCACTCGACCTGGATCGCCGCCGACCCTGATCCAGGTGTGCGTCGATCTTGATTCCTCTCAGGAATCCAGGAAAC
Organism: uncultured Thermoanaerobaculia bacterium; assembly: GCA_964430905.1. Classification (GTDB taxonomy): domain Bacteria; phylum Acidobacteriota; class Thermoanaerobaculia; order Thermoanaerobaculales; family Sulfomarinibacteraceae; genus DAOWGJ01. Next base: position 1,535 of record CAYSHZ010000287.1, read on the forward strand.
GGGAACTGCGGGCCGCTCGTGAGGCCTCTGTTGAGCTTGGTATTCCGGAGGTCACGATCGTCACGATCGATCAAGAGGATACTTTTGAAGAAGGTGATACGACGATCCGGGTCCTGCCCGCGTGGATGTGGCTCGCTCGGCCGTAAGTGACGGGGGTGGAATCGGGGGCCGGGAACCGGGACCGTTGACCGTTGGCCGGGTCCGCATCCGTCGGCCGAGACCGGGGTCGTCGGCCGCCGCCGGCTTGCCGGGTCGAAGTTCTCGACGTGGTGGGCATGCCGAACGAATGTCCGTCTTCGCCTTCGGCTTCGCCGCGACGGTCTTCGTTCTCTCTCTGGAGTCGAGAACGAAGACCGGTCGCTGCGGTATGACGCTGAAACTGAAACTGACGCTGTTGCTGCCATCTGACGTTGATCCTAACGCCGTACCTGCCCCTGAGTTTGTAGGGGAGGGGTTTATCCCCTCCCGTTCTTTGATTGTTCGGCCACATCGGCCTGTGAAAGGGATTCTTTCAAGCGCCTGAGCTCTCATCAGCCGTCAGGCACCCGTCCTCCGCCACCGGCGATGACCGTCGGGACTTCAGTTCCACAGGCTGCCCCCCGGATCCTGTAGAATCTGCTTCTGGAGGCATCATGCGAATTAGACTTATCCTTTCGGTAGTTGTACTCGTCCTGACGGCGATGATGGTTTTTGGTGCGGACGAAAAGATCGACGCAGCGGCAAATCCACTGCTCAACCCCGCAGCGGCGACCGCCGTCGCGCCGGACGTGTTTCAAGTCAAGGTTGAAACCACTGCGGGTGACTTCACGATCGAGGTCCACCGTGACTGGGCGCCCATCGGGGCCGACCGGTTTTTCAACCTGGTTTCAATGGGCTATTACGATGGCGCTGCATTCTACAGGGTTATTCTGACGCCCCGGCCCTTCATGGCCCAGATTGGGTTCAACCCGGACCCGGCGGTCAACGCCGTCTGGCGCACGGCCAGGATCAAGGACGACAAGGTCGTCAAGAGCAACACACGAGGGATGGTTACCTTTGCCACCAGCGGCCCGAATTCGCGGACGACCCAGTTCTTCATCAACTACGTCAACAATTCCCGGTTGGACGGGATGGGATTTGCTCCCTTCGGAGAAGTCATCGAGGGGATGGATACCGTCAAGAATTTCTATGGAGGCTACGGCGAAGGCGCCCCGCAGGGAAAGGGTCCCAGCCAGGGCAGAATCGCCAGAGAGGGTGAGGCCTATCTGAAAGCCGAGTTCCCCAAGTTGGACGCCATCATCAAGGCTGTGGTTGTTGCCGACACACCGGCCGAGCCGCCGGCCAAGTGACGGTGGTATCCTCTCCCCGATGACCAGCGACGACTCTTCCCAGAAGCGGTATCGCTACCTCGCGCCCAACGGCGTGACGGCGGCCAATATTTCCTGCGGTTTCATTTCGATGATCGTCGCGGCGGATGGACGGTATGAACTGGCCGTCTACCTTCTGGTCGTCGCGATTGTCCTGGATACCCTGGATGGGAATATCGCGCGGTGGTTGAATGCGACCTCGGAGTTCGGACAGGAAATGGACTCGTTCTCCGATGCACTGAGCTTTGGCGCGGCGCCGGCTTTTTTGGTGTATCAGGCAATCTTGAAAGACTCCGAGCCCTTTGGCTTGACGGTGTGCCTGGTCTACCTCTTGTGTGGGATTCTTCGATTGACGCGGTTCAACGTGACGTCGGATGCCCATGACAAGGAACGGCGAACAGTCGGTGCACCGGTCCCGGTAGCTGCGTCCTATCTGATGGTTGCTGTTCTGATCCGAGATCAGGTCAGACCGGCCCAGGTAGCGTTCCTGGTGCTGATGGTCGGGGGCCTGATGATTTCGAGGATTCCTCTTCCGAACATCAAGGGCCGGAATCTGGTGACCTTCATGCTGTTGATCGGAATCATTAACTACCTGGTCGTGATCTTCCGTCCGAACTGGAACACCATCATCTGGTGGAACGTATGGAACGGCTTGATTCTTCTGGCTGCATGGTTCGAGGATCGCCGACAATCACCAGTGTGATTGAGATACTCAAGCACGAATACTGAAGTTTTGCGATAATGTCCGAGTCTTATTTTTTGAAGGAGGAGTGGTTATGAGGAAATTGGTTTTGTTTGTGGTGGTTCTGAGTCTTGGTCTGTTTGTGTTCGGCTGTGGTGCCCAGGCGGAGAAAGCGGCGGATACGGCCGCAGACACAGTGGAAAAGGCCGGTGATGCGGTTGCAGATGCCGCCGAGGCAGCCGGGGATGCGGTCGCGGACGTCGCCGATGACGCCGGTGAGGCAATTGCCGACGGTGCCGAAACAGTTGGTGATGCTGTTTCTGATGCAGCCGAGAACGTGTCCGATGCAGCGGAAGATGCTGCAGACCAGGTCAAGGAAGAAGCCAAGAAGATCGACGAAGGCAACGAGTAATGGGCCGATCGGTTCGAATTGGAAATGGCCAGGGGTTCTGGGGTGACAGTATTGATGCGCCCCTGAGACTCTTCCAGGGTGGGCCGATCGATTACGTAACGATGGACTATCTGGCCGAAGTGACGATGTCCATCATGCAGAGACAGAAGTTGCGGAGCCCCGAAAGGGGCTACGCAACGGATTTTGTACAGTTTGTTGAGGAGGTATTGCCCGACATCAAGAAACGTGGTGTCCGCATCCTGGCCAACGGCGGAGGCGTCAACACCGAGGCATGCCGGGCTGCCATTGTGGAGTCAGCCAGACGCCAGGGTGTCACCGGGCTGCGAATTGCGACGGTCTCGGGAGACGATATTCTCGATCGGCTGGATGAGCTTCGGGACTCTGGCGAACAGCTGGCTCACATGGAGACCGGAGAAGGACTCTTCGATGCAGACCGGAAGATCCTTGCGGCCAACGTCTATATGCCGACCGATCCGATGGTACGCGCCCTCGATCAGGGTGCGGATATCGTGATCACAGGGCGATGTACCGACCCCGGTCTGGTCTTGGCGCCCGTTCTGCACGAATTCAAGTGGTCAAGCTGGGATGGACTGGCCCTGGGGACGATTGCCGGGCATATTTTGGAGTGTGGCGCCCAGAGCACCGGCGGCAACTTCACCCGGTGGTGGGAAGTTCCTGATATGGCCGGAATCGGTTACCCGATTGCCGAGGTCAGTGACGATGGTGGGTTGGTCATCACCAAACATGAGGGTACCGGCGGGATGGTGACGGTCGATACCGTTGCCGAACAGTTGCTCTACGAGATGGGAAAGCCGGATCATTACATTACGCCGGACTGTGTTGTCGATTTCACCTCGATCAAGATTGCCCAGGACGGCGCCGACCGGGTCCGGGTGACCAATGTCAGCGGAGGTGCGCCGACCCCGACGCTGAAGGTCTCGATCTCCTACCTGGCGGGTTACAAGGCAACCGGTCAGCTGGTGGTCTCGGGGCCTGACGCGTTGGCGAAGGCCAAACTCTGCGCGCAGATCGTATGGGATCGGTTGGCATCTGCCGGTTGCCGATATGACGATACCCATGTGGAGTTTCTTGGAGTTGGAGTCGTTCATGAGGGCATTGT
>CAYSHZ010000288.1:0-5089 GCA_964430905.1 uncultured Thermoanaerobaculia bacterium
CGGACGACGTACTGCTCGCCCCCTCGTTCGACGTAGGAACCCCCGGCGACGCCGTTGTTGGCGGCGACGGCTTCTGCCAGCTCTGCCAGGGTCAGCTCATAGCGGCGCAGGGCCGCCGGGTCTGCCTCGACGTGAAATTGCCGGACTTCACCGCCGAAGGAGTCCACGCCGGCCACACCGGGCACCGTCCGGAGGATCGGCCGAAGAACCCAGTCCTGGAGGGTTCGCAACTCCATCAAGTCGCGGGTGGGGCTTTCCAGCGTGTACTGAAAGACCTCCCCGAGGCCAGTGGAAATCGGTCCGAGGTTGGATACCACCCCTTCGGGGAGTTGGCCGCCGACCGAGAAAAGGCGTTCCAGAACCAGCTGGCGGGCAAAATAGATGTTCGTGCCGTCCTCGAAGACCACCGTCACCATCGAGAGACCGAACTTTGACAATGACCGGACCTCGGTGGAGTAGGGCAACCCGGCGTAGGCCTGCTCGATGGGATAGGTCACCAGCTGCTCCACCTCTATTGGTGAGAGCGTCGAGGCCTGGGAGATCACCGTGACCTGGATATTGGTCACGTCGGGAAAGGCATCGATGGGGAGCTGGTTGAGCGCGGACCACCCCAGACCGGCCAACAGTGCGGCCAGCAACAGGACCACCAACCGGTGGGACAGGGACATTTCGATCAGGCGGTTCATGTTACTCCTCCTCGGCGCTGTCCTTGAGCACGGCCGACTTCAGGAAGAAGACTCCGTTGATGACGACCTCCTCGCCCGTCGTCTCCAGGATGGCCGCCCGGGCGGCGGCCCAGGACTAGGTCTCGGTGGCATCCCGAACCTCGCGGCGGGCGTGGCTGTGGGAGGGGAGGTTGAACGAGGTTCCCAATCGAAGGGTTGTCTGTGCGTTGGGGGCCCAGTCAAAAGCGGAACCGACGCCCTCTTGCTGGATTTCCACGTAGGGTGTCCCTGCGGCTGCCAGGGCCATGGTTTCTGCCGAGTGGACATCGACAGAGGCTTGCATGACCGCTAGCGAGGGACTGAGATCGATTGAGACTTTCAAGGTGCTCGATATCCGATCGAGAACATCAGAGTCTTCTGCCAGAGCAGACCGAAGAGGGCACACCAAGATGACCACGGTACACACCCCCGCCAAGGCTCCATCGAAGAGTTGTTTTCTCAACACCACAGCGTCCTCCAAACCGTCGTCTCCCGAGTGTACTCGAATGAACTCGACACAACGGACTATTTAGGAGGCTTCGTGCCAATGGTCTCGGTCAGTGGGCGCTACGTCTCCAACCGGGACCGAAGTCCGGCAAACTTCCGATCAAGGAGCTCGTGGACCGCGGCGATCTTCTCGAGGCGCTCGTCCAGGAGTTCTTCCCAGTGTTCGTGGCTTTCGGTCTCGATGCGGATGCCTGCCAGACGGTAGTTGAGGGCGTCAAAGCGGAAGACTGCCTCGGCCGTCGCCATTTTGGCGCTCAGGATCTCGGCGCCACGTTCGACGTAGCGCAACAACTCGTTCATCACGGCGCCCGTCAGGGTGATCTTTGCGTCCCGGGTTGCCAAGCGGACGGCGCCGCTTTCAGGCTCGAACACGATTTCGGAATCTTCCAGCAGGAGCCGCAGGAAGCGGCAGCCCAATATCGACTGCCAGGGCTCTTTGATATTGACGATCTCGCTGGGAGAAAGATCTTCGCCGTCGTTCATCCAGGGCGTTGAGAAATCGGTATGAATGCCCATACCGTGGAGCTGACCGAGAACCGTACCGATGTGGGTGTTGGCCGTCGTGCCGACCCACAAGGTGTGGTCGTCCAGGCAGCATTCGATGACCCGTGTCCTGGGTGTTGCCTTGATCAGCAGTTCTTCCTCCGCCAATTGCTTCAACGTGCGTCGTTTTCGTGGGTGAACAAAGGGGGTGCCGGTCGCCTCCTTCTCGGCCCGGATCATTTCCTTGAGCAACTCCTGCACCGCCGTCACGTCGGCCTTGAGCGTATCGATGCGGACTCGGAAGGCCCACCGGTGCTGGCCAATCTGGTACTGCCCGCCGGGTTCGAAGGGCAAGAAGCCCACCCGCTCACGGATCGTTGTTCCCGGCGGGAGTTCCTCAAAGGGGAACTCGTCGAAATCAAGGGTGTCGGGCCTGGATGTCGCAACGCATCGGGTCACACTGGCGGATCCTGAAAGAAGTCCCATTCTGCCTCCGGTCAATCAGGGTAGCGAAGTCGGGCCTTTCTGGGAAGGGGTGGGCGGAGGGGGCCCTGACGGGTATGATGGTCATCCCGCTGCCGGAGTGGCGGAACGGTAGACGCCAAGGACTTAAAATCCTTTGATCGTATGATCGTGCGGGTTCGATTCCCGCCTCCGGCACCAGCTTATTGACCTTCTGACGAGTCCCAGCCCAGAAGATCGCCGCTCTCAAAGTCGTCGGCAAACATCGGTCCCTCACCAAAATAGATGTGGTCGAACCAGGCCTGAACGACGCCCTCGGTGGTGGTTTTGTACAGGTGCAGGCTGACCTGGACACTCTGTGCTTCCGGTGGCAGCGTCAGGGACATCGACGATTCCAGCCAGACGTCGGTTTCGAGAACATCCGGTGTTTCCGCTCCGCTGATAAATGAAATGAGGTTGTGTGACGGGTTGAGAGGACGCCAGGGAGGGAAGATTCAGTCGTCGTTGTTTTCGCGTTCGGTCTCAAGGTAGTGAGTGAGGTGCTCGTTCTGCCTTTCGGCACGATCGAGCTGCTCTTGAAGCTCGGTTCTGGCCTCGTCGGTCTCGGCAGCTGCAATTTCCTTGTGAAGTTCTTTGATGTGGTCGGCGAGGACCCGTGTCCGCTCGGTCAGTTTCTGGACGTATTCGGCGTGCTCGGCCTTGTCGAAGACCAGCGTTTCCGGGGCTCGTGAGGAGGCAGACGTCGGTTGTCGGTCGTCCTCGATCGGTGGGATGAAGCGATGGTCCTCGGCGATCGCTCGGTTGTTCCTGAAACCGGGGGAAACGATCTCGATGCCGGCCTCGTGCAGTGCGTCCATCACACGGGCTCTGAGTTCCGAACGTTTTGAGAGGATCCGTTTGACGTTCTGATAGAGGCCCGCAACACGGTAGGTGACCGAGAAATCGCCGAGTTCGAGAACCTGCACGAACGAGTCTTGAAGCCCCGCCTGGGCGGCCGCTTCGAGGAGGGCCTCCTCGATTCTCCGGCGTGGGACGTCGTACCCCAGGGAGACCCTGGTCGCCAGGATCGTTCCGTCAGAATGGATGACCGTCACCGGCCGGCCCGCCAAGTAGAGATTGGGCAGGGTCGTCAGGTCCCGGTCTTCGGTCTGGATCTCGATGTGAAAGAGTTCCCGTTCGGTCACTCGTCCAAAATGGTCTTCAACCCGGATGAAATCACCGATGCGGAAGTTACGTACCGTCCGCAGCACAAATCCTGCCATCAGGTTGCCGAGCAGGGTTGCTGACGAAAGGGCAATGGCTGCGGAGAAAACGATGCCCAGAAGGTTGAGCAGCTGGCTGCGTGACGTGTCTGGAATCGGCAGCAGCATGATGATCGCGACCAGGCCGACAAGGCCTCCGGCGACCAGCACAAGCTGCATCTCGAAACGCCTGCTTCCCCCACCCCTCGGTTGCCGGTCGAGGAGGCGGCGGCCCACGATCAGGAGCAGAATTGTCACCATCAAGGCTGCCAGTGATGGCGCAGCGGGCAGGATGCTCTCGAGCCGGTTGAGGATATCGATCATCGGGTCTCATCATACAGGGCACCGATTCCCCGGAGGTATCCTTTTCCTCCTTATCCCTGGGAGGCTGGGATCAGAGGTTATGATTGGTCTGGAGGCTTGCATGAACGTCATCATCTGGCACAACCCCCGGTGTTCCAAGTCCAGATCGGGTCTGGCCCTGGTCGAGGGTGAGGGTATCGAACCGACCATCGTCCGTTATCTCGAGGAACCACCGACGGCCGAAGAACTGGATCGGGTTCTGAAACTTCTGGACATGGCGCCCCGGGATTTGATGCGGCGCAAGGAGGCAATCTACAAGGAACTGGGTCTCAATGACGAGAACCTGACGCGGTCCCAGTTGATTGCCGCGATGGTCGAGAACCCCAAGTTGATCGAGAGGCCGGTCGTGATCAAGGGTGATCGTGCCGCTCTCGGTCGTCCGCCAGAGGCCATCTTGGAGATTCTGTAGAGCCGAAGAGCTCAGCTTTCCCCCTCACGGGCTTTCGCATGAGGTCGGGCTATACTGCTCCCATGGCTGACAGAGTTTTCGAGCCCGCGTGTTCCCGGTGCAACGACACCGGATGGGAGTTGATCGAGAAGGAGGGGCGGGAATTCGCACGCCGGTGTGAATGTGCCGAAGGTATCCGGAGGGAGCGCTTGTTGGAAAAAGCAGGGGTTCCCAGCCGCTACCGGCACTGCAGTCTCGACGCATTCGAGCTCTGGAACGGGGATGATCCGACGCTGGGCCGTGCGTTGAAGGCCCTTCGAGAATTTGTTGATCTGTGGCCGGAAGGTGACAAGGGTCTGCTGCTGATGGGCCAGGTTGGAACGGGCAAGACCCACCTGGCGGTGGCGGCGCTTCAGGAGTTGATCACCAGCAAGGGTGTCAAGGCCCGGTTCCAGGACTTCACATCACTGGTCCTGGAGATCCAGATGACCTTCGATACTCCGGGCGCCCAGCGACAGTTGATGCGGCCCCTGATCGATGCTGAATTGCTGGTCCTCGATGAGCTTGGCGCCGGCAAGGTGACGCCCTGGGTGATGGATCTGCTCTACTACCTGGTCAACTCGCGTTACGTCGAGGGTCGGAGAACGATCTTCACGACGAACTATTCGGACTTCGGCGGCGGAGGCCAGGAGACCTTGACCGATCGAGTCTCCGCCCGGATTCGGTCGCGCCTCTTTGAGATGTGCCGACGGATCGAGTTGCGCGGGTTGGACTTTCGGAAACAGCGCCTGGCCGACCACAGTGAACGGCGAACGCCTTGAGGGAGCTATGAGCTTAGCCTCTTGCAAAAATACCTTTCACAGGCCAATTTCCCCGAGTAGTCGAAGAACGGGAGGGGATAAACCCCTCCCCTACAAAGAAAAACGTAGGGGAGGGGTTTA
>CAYSHZ010000289.1:0-5088 GCA_964430905.1 uncultured Thermoanaerobaculia bacterium
GAACTCTCGTCCGATTGGCCCACGAAGGAAAGATCCCAGGGGTCAAGATCGGGGGACAATGGCGTTTCAGACGTGCCCTCCTGGATGAATATCTCGACACCCTGGCGGCCCAGTCGGTATCGACGTCCGGCGCGGCCAGTGGCCAGATCATCGACTCCCCTCTGGACGAGATCCTGACCGTCAAGCAGATCATCCCTAGCCTCGACGTGACTGACCGGACCGAAGTGATCCACACGATGGTCACCCACGTCACCAAGCTCGGCCTTGTCAAAGAACAGGCATGGCTCGAAGCCGCTCTGGCAGCCAGGGAACGTCTGGTACCGACCGCAGTCCCCGAAGGCATCGCCTTCCTCCACGCCCGACGGCGTGCTGCCGACATGTTCCCCCAGCAATTCATTGCCATGGGTCGATCCTCGGATGGTGTCGATTGGGGTTCCCCTGACATGGGGAAAACCAAGATCTTCTTTCTCCTGGCCCTCCGCAATGACACCCTGCACGTTCGGTGGTTGTCCCGCATGGCCTGGATTGTCAGAAGCCCGGGGCGACTGACCGAGTTGCTGGAGGCGAAGTCCGCAAAGGCGATCTACGAGGTCCTCCAGGAAGGCGCCGCGGCCCTACCGAAATCACTGAAGCCTGCGGGTCTTCCTATCGGTCGGTAGGGAGAAGCTGTCAGTTATCAGCTGTCGTCTTAGCCTCTTGCAAAAATACCTTTCACAGGCCAATTTCCCCGAATAGTCGACGAACGGGAGGGGATAAACCCCTCCCCTACAAAGAAAAACGTAGGGGAGGGGTTTATCCCCTCCCGTTTTTCAACCGCTCAGGTACATCGGCCTCTGGAATGCATTTATGCACAAGGCTCGACTGCCTCTTCCTCTTCGGCCCCTCGGCAACTGATCGGTAATCACTGTAAACTCCCACCATGAAGATTGCCCTGATCGGAACCCATGGCATCGGCAAGACAACCTTGTGTTTTGACCTCGCCGCACGCCTCAAACGACGCAACAACGACGTTGAGTTGGTCAGAGAGGTTGCCCGGCGATGCCCCATGCCGATCAATGAGACGACCACTTCCTCCGCTCAGGCTTGGATACTTCACACCCAAATCGCAGAGGAACTGGCGGCGTCGGCGGACCACGATGTCGTCATTGCGGACCGGTCGGTCCTGGACAACTACTGCTACATGGTTCATGCGTCAGGTACGTCGGCATTCTGGGAGACCATCATCGCGGAGTGGCTCCCTACCTATGATCTGCTGGTCCACGTTCCCCTGTGGTCAAGGCCGTCTTTCGACGGTATCCGGGCAGTGGATCCACGATTCCAGGGCGAGATCGAGGTCCTGCTCGAGGATCTGATCCATCAGTACGCCGTGACTCCCCTGCGCCTCTCGGCCCAGACGCCGGACACATGGGGAGCAGATATCGAGCAGGCCCTGACTCCCACTCTGGAACCCAACCTGCCGTTGTTCGAATGACCCAACATTCTCACCAGTTTTCGTCACGACGTAGATCACGGGTGAGGAGGTCGGGTTAGACTCGATACATGAGTAACCACCGACCCGACCCCCACGGTGAGCGTTCCGAGGATCTCTCCGGAACGGTAGATCTGTGCCGGGTCATTGATCAGTCTGTCGCCCAGCTCTGGGAGACCGTTGAATCCCTGGAACGTCTGCAGCCACGGAATCTCCAACGGTTCAGGGTTTCCGTCTTCGGATCATCCCGAATTCCTCCCGAGACACCTCTCTATCGGGACGTCCAGGAGGTAGCCCGTCGTCTGTCCGGCGCCGGTTGCGATCTGGTAACCGGGGGCGGCGCAGGCTTGATGCAGGCGGCCAACGAGGGTGCCACCAACGGCATGCTCTCGACCCCGGCAGCCGGCGATTTGCCCATCCGGCTGGTCGAGGGCCGAACAGAGGCGCCCTTTGTCGAACGGGTCTACCGCCATCGGACATTCTTCTCCCGCCTCCATCATTTCGTTCGACTGTCCTCGGCCTTCATCGTCTTCCCCGGTGGCATCGGGACAACACTGGAAGCGATGATGGTCTGGCAGCTCCTCCAGGTGGAACATATTCCTGCAACACCCTTTCTCCTCTATGGAGAACACTGGCACGGGCTCCTTCAGTGGGTTGAGGAAACGCTGATCGACAATTCGTACGCCGACCCCAAAGACCTCATGCTCCCGACCGTCGTCACGACGGTGGACCAGGTCGTCGAGGTGGTTCTCAAGGAATTCAGGGCCTTTGAACCTCCCCAGCCGCCGTTTGACTCACCGGCTCCCCAGTGTGAGCATGGGTCATGATCGATCTTGTCATCAAGGGCGGGACCGTGGTCCCCATGGTCACCGACGGCGAGTATTTCTCAGGGGATGTCTTGATCGACAACGGAAAGATCCTGGAAATCCAGCGGAACAAACACGATGAAATCGCAGCACGGAAGACCCTCGATGCCTCCGGCGCACTGGTCATCCCGGGGTTGATTCAGTGTCACGTCCACGTCGTCCAGTCACTCCTGCGCCACCAGGCTGACGGCATGGAGCTCCTCGACTGGCTGGAGACCAGGACATGGCCCTACGAGGCCGCGCTGGATGGTGACGGCGTTCAGGCTGCGGCAGAGCTGGGCGTCGCGGAACTCCTGACGGGAGGGACGACGACCGTACTGGATTTCGGTACAACCCACGACCACGATCGAGTGTTTCAGGTCGCCGAGGCACTGGGCATCCGAATGATCTCGGGAAAAACCCATATGGACGACGGAGATGCTGTCCCGCCCTTCCTCCTGGAAGACCGAGACGCCTCGATCGGAGAGGCCGAGGCACTGGGTCGACGATGGCATCACTCGGCAAACGGACGATTGGGCTACGCCGTCACGCCCCGCTTCGCCCTGTCCTGTACCAAAGACCTCCTCGACCAGTGTGTCACGCTGGCCCGAGACAATGGTTGGCTGCTTCATACGCATGCCTCCGAAAATATTGGTGAGATCGACGAGGTCCGGCGCCGCTTCGGAATGAACAATATCGACTACCTGGACAGCGTCGGTCTGACCGGCGCCGATGTCATCCTGGCCCATGGAATTCATCTGGTAGACGAAGAGAAGGAACGCCTTGCCGCGACCCAAACACGCATCTGCCACTGTCCCGGCGCCAATCTCAAACTTGCATCCGGGATTGCAGACATCCCGGGTCTGCTGGAATTGGGCGTTCCCATAGGTCTGGGCGCCGACGGGGCGCCGTGCAACAACCGACTCTCTATTTTCCACGAAATGGCTCTCGCCGGAACCCTGCACACGCTCCGGCACGGCCCGAAAGCGCTGGACCCCTGGTCAGTTCTGGCTATGGCAACCCGGGAAGGCGCCCGGGTACTTCATCTGGAAGACCTTATCGGAACACTGGAACCCGGGAAGGCTGCCGATGTCACCATTATCTGCCTTGAATCCTTCTCACTCCAACCGGGAGGCGACCCAGCCGCTCGCATCGTGTATGGAGCAACGGCCGGTGACGTTCGGCACACCGTAGTCGATGGTCATCTGGGCGTCGGCGACGGCGTCATCCTGACTGCCTCTCCCTCCGCTATCCGGGAACATGCCGGGGATGCCTGGCTGGCAACACAACGTCGAATGGAGATCTAATGTTTGGATTCAACAAACCCCGATTCGACCACCTGGACAAATACCTGGCCGCCAAGGACTATGACAAGGCCCTCAGTGCAGTCGTCCAGGAACTCAAGAGAAACCCCTCCCAGTTCAACCTGCTGTTACGGCAGGCCGAGATTCTCGGGCTGGCCGGAGACCGGGACACGGCGATTGCCCTGTACAAGGAATTGGCCGAAAAGTACGCAAAGGACGGATTCTTCGCCAAGGCAATCGCCCTGTACAAAAAGGTCCTCAAGTTCAACCCCGATCAGGAGGAGGTACATTCGGAACTTGCACGCCTGATTGACGAGGAGGCCAAAGGTCACCTGCCTTTGGAGGAACGCCTTCATCTTGACCAGGCGAAAAAGAAGGCCATCAAAAGCCCCGATGATGCTCCTTCTTCCGAGGAGAAGGAACGCCAGGCATCGGCCCTCTTCTCCGCGTTTCCGAAAGAAGCACTCGAGGATCTCGTGGCATCGACCAATCTCCGAAGCTTCCAGGAGGGCGACATCATTGTCACGGAGGGCGAAGAGGGTCACAGCCTGTTTCTCCTGGTTTCGGGAGAGGTCAAGGTCTTCACCCGAGGCCAACGGGGCGAACACCTCCAGTTGGCCGAACTGGGCGCCGGAGATTTCTTCGGCGAGGTGTCGCTCTTGACCGGCAAACCCCGAACGGCAACCATCACGGCCAAGTCGGTCGTCAACGCCATCGAGCTGACCAAGGAAGCGGTGGACGGAATCGCAGCCGAATATCCCGAGGTTCGGGCAGTGCTGACGGATTTCTACGAAAGCCGGGCACAGGCGACCGTGGAAGCCGTCATTCAGAAGATGCGAGCAGATTGATGCAGCGTCGCCCGATCATCCTGTGGGGAGACCCGCGACTGGTGGCGCCCAATGCCCCTGTAGAGACCTTTGACCAGGACCTTGAGGTATTGATCACCGAGATGTTTGAGACCTCATGGGCCGCACCCGGCCTCGGGCTGGCAGCCCCACAGATCGGTGTCAATCTCCGCCTGACGGTCCTCGACCTCTCGGTCGGCAAGGACATTGACCAGAAAATCGTCTTGGCCAACCCCGAGATCATCCATCAGGAAGGTCGCGAAACGACCGAGGAGGGGTGTCTCTCGTTTCCCGGCCTCTTCACGACCTTCGAGCGCCCTCGGAAAGTCATCGTTCGAGGCCAGGACGCAACCGGAACGTGGCGGGAGATCGAGGGAGAGGACCTTCTGGCACAGGCTCTGTGCCACGAGATCGATCATCTCAACGGAATCCTTCTGATCGATCACATCCGCGGATTGAAAAAGAGGATGTTCCTCCGCAAGGTCAAGAAACTTCGCGAGGCCGGCGCCTGGGACTCACCGACAGCCGATAGCTGACAGCTCCCCTATATCCCCGTCGGCAGCCCTTTTCGGGGATCTTCGCCATAGAGCTCGGCCACCTTTCGGGCGGCATCTTCTCCCGCGGGC
>CAYSHZ010000290.1:0-4989 GCA_964430905.1 uncultured Thermoanaerobaculia bacterium
GCTATATTTATTCTCGGTATTTGCTGCACAGCGTCTGCCCAACAGACCGTCGTATTGCCCGCCGTGTCGGACAACGTCCAAGGTGTCAACGGCAGTGTCTGGGCTACCGAGGTGCAAATCATCAAGATCAACCCTGATGACCACCCGACGATCCGGAGGCTGTGGGTCTGCGTTGAGGGCGGGGGATTCGCCGATGACCCCGCAACGGCGCCGACATGGGAAATGGCGAGGCCGGAACGCTACGCCAGGATTCTCCGACTCAGTGGGGCGGACCTTCTGGTGGGAACGGGTGCAACACTTGGAGCCGTAGCCCTCGAAATTGAGGGTGGTGAGGTCATCGTCAACGCCCGGGTGGCGGATATTTCCAGGGGCACGATGTGGGAGGCAACACCCTTTGGCCAGGGTCAGTTGATGCCAACAGGTGGAGAACCGTTGATCGGTCCGTCCCATTTGCCCTGGCTCGGGGGCTGTCTCAATACCCCCTGCAATGCTGTCCCGCGGGAGAATTGGAACTACTATCGAAACAACATCGGGATTGTCAATCCCAACCCGGAACCGTTGGTTTTGGAGGGCGTGGCACTTGCTTTCGGCGAATTTCCTGGGGTGGTGGAATCATCCTTGGAGTTGATGCCTCCAGGTTTCCCGACCTTTGGAGAAAGAGATACATTTACCAAAATCCTGCCGCCCTACGGTTGGGTGCAATTCCGCTGGCAGTCGGAGAGAGTTTACACTGATCCGGGCGCTCCTTGGAATGAACCCGACCTTCCTTCGGCGGCGTTTCTCATCAGCCTGACCCCTGATGCCGACCTTCCCTACTACGCCTACGCTTCGGTGGTCTTCGCACCTGATCCGGAATCGGGTATTCCGCCTTTCAACGACCCCCTGTTCATTCCGGCACGACCGGGTTTCGTCGCGCCCTTTGACTGGGAGCAAGATGGGCCCTGAAGGGCGAGAGAAAAATGGGAGGGGATAAACCCCGCCCCTACGTTTTAGGCTGTGATCCTGTAGGGGAGGGGTTTATCCCCTCCTATATTCAAGCAACGCCAGCGAATTGGGTCGTTTGAGATGATTTTTCAAGCAGCTGAGCTGTCAGATGGGGCACTCTCAGGTACCGAATGGACTGACAAAAACAGGCGGAACACACAACGCCTTTCGGAATATTGCATACCTCACATCATAAGAGTATGATTGTATGCATGAGAACAACGATCTCCCTCGACGACCGGATTTTTGAGGCGGTGAAACAACGGGCTGCCGCTCAAGGTCGAAGCGTCAGTGCTTTTATTGCCGGCATACTTGACGACGCCGTCAAAAGAGACAACCAACGCTCCGAAGGCAGACCGTTTCGGTTGATCACCGTTGGTGGCGGAGGCCCGTATCCACAGATCGATCTCGACCGGCCCAGGCAACTGATGGGGGCCGAAGACGAAGAGCGGTATGGTTAATGTTCCTCCCTGATGTCAATGTGCTCATCTACGCTCACCGCACGGACTCGTGTGATGACCATGCGGCCTATGCACAGTGGTTGACCGATCTTGCAACGGGTTATGAGCCCTTCGCCCTGTCCACTTTGACACTGGCAGGCCTTGTCCGAATCGTCACCAACCCCAGGGTCTTCGGCAAGCCGTCAACTCACGACGAGGTCTTTGCCTTCATCACCGAACTTGTCGCGCGGCCCAACGCCCGCGCCGTTCATCCTGGACCCCACCACCTCGAGATCTTTGAGGATCTCTGCCGCCGTTCCGGGGCCACCGGCAAACTGGTGGCCGACGCCCAGCACGCTGCCGTGGCCGTCGAGCACGGCTGCACCATGGTTACGACAGACTCCGACTTCGATCGGTTCCCTGGGTTGCGCTGGCGGCACCCTCTTCGGCAGATAGCGCCGAACAGCAGGCCCTGAAGGACCAGCCCACAAACGTGCCAAGTCAGACACTTCCGACACAATGTAGTGGGATGTCGGTGGGAGTTGAGGAGATGCTATGAGGGCCGTCGCGGGGACCTCGGTTTCCCGGTAGGCTTACTCCAGAAACTACAAAGGAGGAAGCGCCATGGCCCACAAAACGACGACCCAAGAGGAATTGTATCGGAGAGAGACGCTGTACAGGAGGGAGTATGCAACGGCCCGTCGAGTTTGATGCGAAGGGGCCAGAAGGCCGGGGTTGAAAAACAGGAAGGACGGGAAGGCGTGACCACTGATGCCGGATCGCGATGGGGGATGAGAAAACTCAGTCCGGCGCCAAATCCTGGGGACACTCCACCGGTGGTACAGTCTTGTACAACTCCGCGCGCACGAGATTGCCGCCGGATCCGGCCACGATCAGTTCTCCATCGTTGAACTCGACCGCCGAGGTACCTGCCGAATAACCGACCGGAGAGACGACCCAGTCCTCACCGTTGCGGCTGAAAAAGACTGAACTGCCTCCAACGGCGATGAAGAATTCGCCGGTCCAGATGAGGTCGGTTGCGTGTTGGTCAACCAGGGTCGGGCGCCAGGTCAGACCGTCGTCGTTCGAGACGAGAAAATCGCTCCATCCCACCGCAACGAGGATCGAACCGTTGGACACAACGTGCGACCGGGAATAGCCACTGAGGTCCAAAGCGTCAATCTCCCATTGATACCCGTCGTCACTTCGGAAGATCGAACCCTGGCTTCCGACTGCGACGAAACGGGTTCCTGTCCAGGTCACCGAGGCAATTCTCAAGTCAATGCCGTCATCGATTTCAACGGCGTTCCAGGCATAACCGTCGGTGCTGGTTGCGACAAGGGCCCCCAGTACCCCGGCGCCGACAGCCACCATGACCTCACCATTAGTCGCGATGTCCGTATAATCGACCCCGGACTCGGAGTTTCTGGTGCCCCAGACGATCCCGTCGTTACTGGTGGTGATCAGGCCCTGGCTGCCGACAACCCAGAAGGCGTCATTGAGCTGGCGGACCGAAAATATCACCGAGCCAAAACTCGTGACCAGCTGCCAGTTGATTTTATTGATACTCCGGAAGACCGTCCCCATGACGGTGGCGATCAGGACATCATCACCCCAGCAGAGGTTGGAAATGGAGACAGAAGCGATTTCCCAGGTGGTCAGTGCTTCCCATTGAAGGCCCTGATCGGCCGATACCGTGATCGCGCCATCAGCGCCGACGATGATCAGTTTTCCCTGATATTGGACCAGGTCATAGATTCCCCGCGGTTCGGAAAATACATCCGAGGCATTCCAATTCAGGCCATCGGGAGACTCCAAGAATTTTGCGCCGCCAACCCCCAGATAACCCCCAGGCGTTGCGATCACATCCTGGACGGAGACGCCGGTGTTGCGGCTTTCCAATACCCAACTGATGCCGTCCAGGCTGGAAAGAACGTACCAGCCGGTAAATGCCAGGAAACGACCGTGGCCCCAAACGACGCTGTCGAAGCTCATTTGGGGAAGGCCCTCAAGAGAGGCCATGGTCCAGGAGGCGCCGTCCTCACTGAAATAGATTGCTGCCATGCCCCCGAAGTAGTTGGGCCCCCCAAGGGCGACGTAGGTCGAGCCGTTCCAGGCGACATCGACCATGCCGCTGTTGAAGGGTTCTGCGATAGCGTGCTCAATCCAGATGAGACCGTCCGGGCTGGTTGCCGTCATGCCCTTCACGCCAATAGCCAGGATTTGATTACCATTAAAGATGACTGAGGAAAAATATGAAATCGAATGTGTTCCGAAACGCTCGACCCACATTCGACCATCAGGACTGGTCAGGATGATTCCGTCGCCCTCGACCGGCTGGGATTTGCTGTAATCTCCGGATCCTACCGTAACAAATTGATTCCCTGTCCAAATGATATCGTGCAAATCCAAGGTGCCATCCGAGTAAGTGATGTCCCATTCGGTTCCGTTTTCGGAGATCAGTATAGTCCCTCCATCCCCGACCGCTACGACGACGGAGTCCGACGCGGCGATACCCCTTAGGGTGTGGCCCTGCGGCCGAGGATTGAGCCATTGCCAGTTCGTCCAGATACCGGCCGGGGCCGGGGTGGCGATCAGCCCCAGGGTCATTGCCAGGAACACGACGGCGGTTTGTCTTTTCATTTTGAACCTCTCTAGTCCGGGCAACCGCAGATGTAGCAATACCGATGGGAAGGCGTCGACACACAGGATTCGTGTGTTCGAATTCACCGTCATCTGTGCTCCCGTCCGCCGCAAGCCAAAAGGCGACAGCGAGGCGCATTCCACAGTAGTGTCCATAATTCCCCTGGCAGGTGTCTTCTGCATGGTAAGAATAGAGCCCGGTTTCTTGACCGGGATCGAAGGGGCCATCATCCAGGTTGACCTTTCGGGCATACATGTCCTCTGGTCGGGCATCTTCATCGAACTCCCATTCCGCATTTTCGGGTCCACTTCCGGCATTCTCTTTGTGCCACTCGGTTCCGGCGTTCAGTGCCGCCCTTAGAGAGCCTCCATCCGCCAACATCGCCGGCACCTCCCAGATCAACGAAAAGGTACGACCGTCACCCGCGGAAACCAGGTTGAGTTCAGTGAATTCAAGGAGTTCCTCCAGTGTCGCCATGTCGAGGGCTCGAAAATCGGCCATTTCAAAGCCCGCGCTATTCTCAAGGAGCCACCACGCCAGGGAAATAGCGGCCAATGGCGTTTGAACACGCAAGCTGTCGGAGGTCTGTGGATTGTCGAAATAGGCCCCGGAAACGAAATAGAGGACGCCTTCGGCATCGTAGTGCATTTTCAATGAGCCGCCGGCAAGAGGGACGCCCTCGGCTACATAGCGGTCGGGCAGGAGCGTCGAGATCGCACCGGAAAAGCCGAGGCGCTGTTGATAATGGATGTGTCTGAAGCCCAGATCGTCAACCCAGTCTCGTTTCGGTTGCCAGAATACTTCGCCGGCAGGTACGGTGATTCTTTCGCCGAGAGGGGGCAGGATGGCGGTCTCCCCAGTCCTGAGATCCGTCAAGCCCCCGTCGTTGGATGCAATTGCGGCAATGACTTTTGTTGCGCC
>CAYSHZ010000291.1:0-1405 GCA_964430905.1 uncultured Thermoanaerobaculia bacterium
CCGCAAGGGCCGGCCCCGGGACGGTGAGAATCAAAATAACGAGCCAGATCATCGTGTGGTTTTTCATTGACATCCTTCACCTCTTTATCTTGGCGCCGGCTCTCATTATCGCGTATTTTTTTCTGATGGCAACCCTGTCACACCAGGCTGGTTTTCCCGTTCTTGATCGGTTTCTTGCAGCCGGGATGCCGGTTCTGTTGAATTTTCCTGGTGATTGAGAGGCTTCTGGAGGCCCTTCGAGGTCACCAAATAGGTCGCGAAGCTACCGAGCCAGTGGCCTCCCTCGTAGTGTTCGCCGGTCACCGAAGCCAGCCCTGATGTGCGATGAACCTCTGTTGCCGCCTGCAACGCCGACCGCCGTGGATCATTCTCCGGCAATCCATCCGCGATCCCTTCGAGCATCCACGCCCGGCTGAGGTTGAGGCCGTCAAGGTGGGCCAGCTTCCCGTCCGATCGGTCGGTGACGACGCCGATCGGAAGCCAGTCCGATGTTGGATTGTGCGGAATCTGCGGCAAGAAGAGTGTCAGCCAGTGAGCGAATGCCTCCGGTTCCAGGACCCTGCGCATCAAATCGGCTTCGGCTATGCAGGGTGAGAGGAAATCCTGGCCCGAGGGTTCGTAGTTCAGGGGACACGTGATGTCATCCAGATAAAACTCTCGTGCCTTGGAGTCAATCAGCTCGACCATCCCGGTGTCACCAACGGTCTCTGCCCAGTCGAAGACCAGCCCAAAGGCAAAGGCCGTCTGACTGTGTTCTCCCGTGCGAATCGGATAGTGGAGTTTCGGGAGCCATGTCTTGAAGCGATGGGCGGCGATGCTTTCCAACGGCGCCAAATTGGTTGACCACGCCTGAGCCTGCTCATCCGGCCAGGAGTGCAACTCGTCGGCCAGGCAGAGCAGCCAGGCCAAACCGTAGGGACGTTCATAGGTCTCGCGCCCTGGGCCTTCAAGATACCGAGTTTCCGCAGTGATGTTCTCGGCGGAAAAGCTGGTTTCGAGAGCCGCGCGGGCGGCGACGGCAAATTCGGCATCCGGATAGAGCCTGCTCAGTCTGGCAAGAAGCCAGTGGCCGTGGACCGAACTGTGCCAGTCGAAGCAACCGTAGAAGGTCGGGGTCAGCTCCCGGGGAGGATGGACGTCTTCGTCAGACGAGAGGACATGCCCGATCTTGTTGGGGTATTCCTGGTGGACGCACTTCAGAGCCAAGGCGGCGAGGCGCGTCGCTGCCTTTTCATCGAGTTCGGTCGCACCTGTTGATATCACGGAGGTGGAGAGAATGAGGCACAGCATGATCAGGATCCTGGAGGGTGCCAAGTCTCTCTTTGGTGTCTCGGATTTTTGAAGCAACATTGTGGTGCAATCCCGTTTCTGCCCTATTCGGGCTCGTAGGCGATGTGCCATGGCT
>CAYSHZ010000291.1:1505-4969 GCA_964430905.1 uncultured Thermoanaerobaculia bacterium
ATTTCGACTTTGCCGGACTTGAGATTGCCCCGGACCTTGATTTCGGTCCCCTCCTGGATCGTGACGACCCCGGAGATCGCATCAAACCCGGGCTTGGAGAAGGCAATAACGTGGTCCCCGGCCGGGAGGCCTCCAATCAAGAGTCGAGGCGTGGTCTTTGATTCAGATGTTCCATCGATTTCAACGATGCAGTTCTGTGGCGCCGAAAGGACGACGAGGCTGCCGACCTGCTGAGTCATCTCGGCCTTCTCGGTGTCGTCATTGGCCGGCGCCTGGGGGAGAGGGGAGAACTCGCCAACCGAAACTTCAACTGGGACGTCGAAAAGATCGACTTCGAAGCCCTGGGACAGAAATCCGTCCTTCTCGACCCAGATCTTGTGTTCTCCACCCTTGATATTCATCAGGTAAAGACCGTCTTCCTTGGCAGTCGACATGCCCACGAACTGCCCGTCGAGGTAGACCCTGAGGCCGGGTTCACACAGAATTTGAATGTCACCGGCGCTGACCACCGGCGCCACAAAGATGATGAACAACAGAAGAAGTCTCAAGGGACGACGCATAGTTCCTCCAGATCAATCCAGCTGGTCTTTAGTCTACACCGAGTGCTGTGCCATCAACTCGTTCCTCTTGGGCGGTCTTCAGCGTGGGTTACGAGTCGTTCGGCGATCCGGCGCGCCTCCTCCTGGAGGTTCAGGCTGCCGTCGGGAAAATCGTCTGCAGAGACGGCTGAGGTTGCCGGCCATGGTTCTTGGCGCATGTAGAGCGTTTGGGTTGGGAAGGCGAACTCGACTCCCAGTTCCCGGGCAAGCCGGATGATATCGACCGCGAGGTGGTGGCGTTCCTTCAACTCCTCACCCCAGTCAGGTGTGACGAAGAAGACGTAGAGCATGATCTCCAGTGCCGAGGTCCCGAACTCGTTGAGGGCAACGTGGAAGTAGTCCTTCCGGGTATGGGGATGGTGGAGGATGAGCTCCTTGATTCCCTCGCAGAATGCGTCGATCTTCTCGGGCGGCGTGTCGTAGGCGATGCCCAGCCGGGTTGACCAGCGACGGTATTGCCGTTCTCCGTAGTTGTCGATGGCCGCGGACGTCAGTTTCGAATTCGGCAGGGTGATCCTGGAGTTGTAGAACGTCCGGATTCGGGTCGATCGGAAGCCTACCTCCTCGACCGTTCCCTCGGTCGATCCGACCACGACCCAGTCGCCGACCTGGAAGGGGCGGTCGAGTAGAACGGTCAGGGAGCCGAAGAGGTTGCCCAGCGTGTCTTGCGCGGCCAGGGCAAATGCCAGACCACCGATACCAAGGCCGGCGAAGAGTCCGGTCAAGTCCCTTTGAAATGTTTCGGCCAGAAAGATGATCGCGACGATCCATACCGCTACGATGAGCGAGGATCGAATCAGGGGAACCAAGAGGTCGTCGTAGCGACTGACCGTTTTCTGTGCCCGTTTTTCCATGACGTCGGTAATGACTTTGACCAGGCGATGTGCCGTCAGGGCGGCCGTCAAGATCAGGACGACTTCCACCAGGATGGCAAACCAGCGGAGGAATGCCAGGGGAAGCCCCAGGAAGAGGATGCCAAGCCACCAGACGAGAACCATTGCCAGGGATCCCAATGGTTTGAGAGATCGGCGAACGAGGTCAGGATCAACTTCGCGTGCCCAACGCCGGAGTGCTGACATCAATGGACCCTGGAGGATTGCGACCGTCAGGCGAGCAACGGCGGCGCCGACCAGAACCAAAACGAGAAGCCCGATCCACTGCCATCCCTCCAGGGAAAGGGCTCGTCCTCTGAGAGAGGACGGTGCGTGAGAGCGCATCCACTGGGAGGCCGAGAGGGTACCGACAGTCTTTTCGACCCCTTCGACGATCTCCTGGGTCTCCACGGCGACGCTGGTTTCGTCGAGGTCTTCCAGAGTCGCGGCGGTGAAGAGCCACCGGCCGTCTCCGATGCGGTCCAGGACGATCTTGCGGCCGTCCGTGATCGGAAGGGTCCAGGCCGGCCCCATGGGGTCGTTGCTGATCTCATCGACGTTGATCAATTGGGTCCGATCGAGGACATCCTTGAGTTCTGCAGCCAACTCAGACCCTCGACTCATCCTGATCGAGGCCGGCAGGCCCGAGAGGTCGAGGCAGGATGCCGCCGTAAGGAGATCGGGTCCGTCCTCTGCATAGAAGGCCTCGAGGAAGGTGGTCATCGTCGCGCGAGCGCTGGAAAGGGTGGGGGGGATTGAGTTCTTGACGGCCGAATCAACCACCCCGGAATCGTTCGCGTCGAATTCCTGGGCCGATACCGGGAGGGCGGGCGCCAGAAACAGCAGGATCGACAGGGCCCCGGCCATCCATATTGGTCTTACTCTTTGAGGATTTGGTCGTGGTTGTCCCTGGTGAATGAACGTCATGACGCCTCCAAACTGGGGAAGGGTAACACTGTGATTCCTAGTTTTTTGCTATTTCGGATTGCTCGATAGACGCAAGAAACCGCCTGATTTCGGCCAGGTTGCGCTGGGCGCCGGTATGTCCGGGCATACCTTCAGAGGCCCGAGCAAGCAGGGCCTCGGCCTCGCGGTATCGTCCCATCTCGGCCAGAAGCAGTCCCAGGGAGTAGGCCACCTGATGCTGCTCGGGGTAGGCCTCAAGGACTTCGCGGAGAAGGGCTTCGGCCTCTTCGTTGCGCCCCTGGCCACTGAGGAGCACAGCGAGGTTGACCTTGGCCGGGAAGAAGAGGTCGTCGATGGCAATTGCCTCGCGGTAGTGCTGCTCAGCTTCAACGTTATTTCCGAGCCGGACGGCGAGGTTTCCCAGATTGTGGCCGGCAAAGGAGAAGTCCAATGAGTACTCCATCGCTCGCCGGTAGTCTGCCAGGGCCTCGTCCAGGGCTTTCCTCTGATAGGGCTTGAGGAGTGCATCGGGAGTGTCTGCAAGGCGGATGGCGGTTTGTAAACGAACCGCTCGAACGGGATCGAAGAGCAGCGGTATCAGAACCTCGACCAGTTCTGAAAGTTCCTCCACCTCGACGCTGTTGACTGCGGTGTACCGCACCAGGGGATTCTCGTCGACCAGGGCCGCGGCGAAGGCCCGGCGGCTCTCCGGCCCGGGATACGAGGTCAGAAGGGTCAAGGCAGTCGCGCGTACGATTGCCGGGTAGAGCTCGTCGCTTGTCATTCGGATGAGTTCGGGCAGAACCTCCGGGCGACCTTCGCGGCCTGCGGCCAGGGTCGTGCCGTAGTGTGGTTTCTTGGCCAGGCCATACCATTTGGTGAAGGCATCGACTGACCAACTGAGCGGCTTATCGTTGTGGCATCCCTCCTGGGAACAGGCATTGGGAGTCTTCAGGGTCACCGAGAGGTCGGGCCGTGGTATCCGAATGGAGTGGTCGGCCCTCCAGTCGATGACCATGAACGCGCTCTCGGGCATGTGACACTTGATACACAAAGCCCCATCCGAGGGCCGGCCCTCGTGGATTTT
>CAYSHZ010000292.1:0-4958 GCA_964430905.1 uncultured Thermoanaerobaculia bacterium
GAGATCGACACCGAGCCCTCGAGGGTCGTCGGGTCGGAGGTTTCACTGTCGACCTTGGAAGCACCGACAACGGCAGCGCCGTCCGCCACAGTCACTCTGAGTGTTCCGTCGTCGAAGTCTCCACTGGGCATCAGTTGATCAACTTGCCTGAGGAAGGGTTCCCAGGATCTGAGGGTCTTGGTCTTCGTAGCGATTTCACTGCCGTCCGGAGCAACGAGAACGATGTTGAGAGTGGCGCCGTCGGAACCAGCGCAACCGTAAATATTGGTACGAAACTGCGAATTTGAGCTCAATCCAACGACATCGGTCCGGGCACCGGACGCCGTTGCCAAACTGATTGGAGTTCCTTCGAATCCCTGGCCGAAGGTTTCGCTGCCGTCGGCGCTGTAGATGCGTGAGTTGACGATGACCTCAACATTTGCCGTGACACGGAAAGCGCCACTCCCGGTTGTCAGCCCGAACTGATCAAGAATGACATCGGGCAGTGTCAAAGTTTCTCCGGGGCCAACGGTGAAGGTGAGATCTGTCGGGGAAGGATTGGCCTGGTTTCGAACGAGCCAGGCGACGGTCACGGTTGCCGCCTCGTCACCGGGGTTCATGATGTAGAGATCGGTGATCCAGGTTGAGACCCTTGCGGCGGCGGGCACGAGGACGTCGGCCCCCGGGGTCAGAGCCGTGACTGTGGTCCCTGGAACGACCAGAGCGAGACAAAGGAACGAAAAAGCAAGAAAACGCATCGTACATCCTCCGTATGGGTATGCTAATTTCAACAATCGTCAAATACCACAATCGATCATACGCGATCTTCGGCACTTTGGTTTGTCTACCGCGTGCTCGGTGCCTGGAGAGAGTAAGCACCATCACAGTTTCACGGCGGGGAAACCCGTCAACCTCAAATACATCCGTCTCTGATCGACAGCTGACCAATAAACGCTCAGGACCACCCGGACTGAGCTGGTTCCCGTACGGAGTTTGGGAGGGGACCGCGTGGTCCCCAAGGCGGAAACGAGGTATTTTTCGATAATTTCTAGGAAGGCAAGGGGTTGCGCGGAGACGTACTCCTCGTACGTCGCACAAGCAAATCCGCCGCCTGACGACGAAATTGCGGGAAAGACCCGTTTCCGGACGGGAACGAGCTACACTGCGGTCATGACGTATCAGGTACTCGCTCGAACCTGGAGACCCCAGACCTTTGCCGATGTGATCGGGCAGGAGGCTGTGGTCCAGACGCTTCACAACGCCCTTTCTGCCGGAACCCTGGGCCATGCCTATGTTTTTTCGGGAATTCGGGGGGTCGGAAAGACAACGGCTGCCAGGCTCCTGGCCAAGGCGGTCAACTGCGAGAAGGGTCCGGCGCCGGAACCCTGTTGTCAGTGCGTATCATGTATGGAGATTGCCCAGGGCTCCAGCCTTGATGTCGTCGAGATCGATGCGGCAACCCATACGGGTGTGGACAACGTTCGAGAGTTGCAGGAGATGCTGCGCTATCGTCCGACGCGCGACCGATATCGGGTGATCATCGTCGACGAGGTCCACATGCTTTCCAAGTCGGCGTTCAACGCCTTGCTCAAGAGCCTGGAGGAGCCTCCGCCCTACATCCTCTGGATCTTTGCGACGACCGAGACCCACAAGATCCCGCCAACAATCCTCTCGCGGTGCCAGCAGTTGGAGTTTCGGCCGGTGCCGTTGGAGAAGATCGTTACTCGCCTCCTGGAAATCGCCGAGGAGGAGAAATTCGAACTTTCCCGGGATGCGGCTTCCATGGTGGCCAGGGCGGCTCAGGGTAGCGTTCGGGATGCCCTGTCGATGATTGACCAGATGCGGGGTTTCAGTGCCGACGCCATCGATGCCGATGCGGTCGCCGAGGTTCTGGGTGTTCCCCGGTTCGAGGTTGTCATCGATCTCATCAGTGCCCTGGCTGGTGGTGATGCCATGACCGGACTCGGGATGTTGCGATCCGAGTTACGGGCCGGTCACGACGCCTGGGTCCTGTACCAGGAGGTCGGACGGGTTCTTAGGGTTCTGTTGCACCTTTCGGTCAACGCCGATGTTGCCGAGGACTTGCCCGACGATCAGCGTCGGCAGGCATCGGGAGTCGCCGAGAGCCTGGGTGCAGCCGCCCTGACCCGAATGGCGGGTTTGTGGCTGGAGCACGAAGCACTGGTCGGATCCGCAGATAACAGGGAGTTGGCGCTCGATGTTGCCTGTCTGCGGCTGGCCAGGTGGCCTGCCGTTCAGCGGGTTGAGGCTCTGTTGGCGGGGGAGACGCCGCCGGTGGTCGGTGGGGAAGGCCCGATGCTTCCATCCAGCGGAGTTCCTTCCGACTCCGGAGGTGGTGGAGTGCACGCCTCCGCGTCACCGGGAGGGCGACTGTCGGCCGCCCTGTGGGCGGGAGGAAGACGTCGCCTTGTCGGAACGGTCGAAGGCGCCCAAATCCGGCTCTCGGATGATCAGATTGTGATGGAATTCTCGACGCAGAACAGGGCTCTGGGAGTGTACGCTCGGGAGAATCTCGACGAACTCGAGGTCGTGTGCCGCGAGGTTTTTTCCGGGTCAATTCAACTGAGGGTCGAGTTCGAGAATGGGGCCTCAGAGAGTATTGGAAACGACGACGAACTGATGCGGACGGCTGTCGAAGATCCTGGGGTCAGGTTGGTTCAAAAGGTTCTGGGTGGAGAAGTCAAGTGGGCCGTGCCGGATGGCAACCCCAATTGACAGAGATGAGAAATGAGTGATTTGAGACCCGAGGCCGTGACCCGCCTGGCGACCCATCTTGAGCGCCTGCCCGGTATCGGTCCCCGTACGGCACGACTTCTGGTGGAACACCTGCTGGTTGTGGACGAGGGTGAGGTTGATGCCCTGGCCCAGGCATTGGCGGGGCTGCGAGGGGCAGTGTGCCACTGTTCAAAGTGCTTTCTTCTGACCGAGAGTGACCCCTGTCCTGTGTGCTCTGACCCCGGTCGCGATCACGGGGTCATCCTGGTCATTGAGGCGCCGACGACGGCGTGGGCCGTTGAGGCCACCCATCAATTCAACGGCGTGTTTCATGCCCTTTTGGGACACCTCTCACCGTTGCATGGAGTTGGTCCGGAGGATCTGACAATTGACGCCCTCATTGACAGGATTCGTTCGGATGATGTCCGGGAGGTCATCCTTGCCACCGACCCGACGGTGGAAGGAGAAACCACGGCCATGTATATCGCTCGAAGGCTCAAGGACTTTTCGGTACACATCAGCCGGCCGGCCTCGGGAATCCCGGTTGGAGGCGAGTTGGCGACCGTCGATCGCCTGACATTGGCGATGGCTCTCGAGAGCCGGAGAGAGGTCTGAACTAACCCGTTCCCATCCGGATAGTCCGGACGGGGACTAGACCGCCTGCGCCATGATGGCCTTGTATTGCTCGGCAGCCTCGGCCTGGGCTATTTGGCGGGTCCTGTCAAGTTGATGTCGGTTGGCCAACGCCACCTCAACGAGATCGGGATCAAGGAGACAATTGGCGGACATCGAGCGCAGGGTCTCGGCGGCTTCATTGAGACTCATGGCTGACCGATAGGGCCGGTCCTCGGTGATGGCGGTGAACACGTCCGCAACGGCAATGATCCGTGACTCGAGGGGCAGGCTTGTCTCGTGAAAGGGATAGCCGCTTCCATCCGATCGTTCATGGTGGGAGGAAGCCCAGATGGCGATTTCCGAAAACTCCTTGATCGTCTCGAGTTTCTCCTACCAGCATACCTCGGTATCCAGTGGATTCTCAAGGAAGTGGGTGTCGTGTCTTCGGCGAGGCTCCACTGGAGCCTCGCTGATCTCAGGGTATTCCTTGCTCTGTAAGTGGAGACTGTGCTAAAAAGGTCGATGCCTAGGAGGTCGTGACCGTGGAATCTGGCCTTGTCATGTACGAAGAAGAATTCAACAGGATTTCATCGTTGCTGCAGCGGCTGAAAGTTGATGCCAGCGCGAAAATTGTTTTCCTGGTGGATAAGAATGGTCAACAGATTGCCGGGGCAGGTGAAATCGACAAAATCGATGCGACTTCGTTGGCATCGCTGACGGCCGGAAATGTCGCAGCGACCGATGGTTTGGCAAAACTGATTGGGGAGAAAGAATTTTCTATTCTGTTCCATGAGGGACGCAAGGATAATATTCACATCTCGATCGTTGGGCAGAGGTTGATCCTGGTTGTCATCTTTGATGAGCGTTCATCACTGGGTTTGGTTCGACTTCGGGTTCGGAAAGCGACTGGAGAAGTCGAACGAATTCTGGTCGACATGGATGCCAAGGCTCAGAGCGGAATGGGTGAGGACGCCGGTTCACCCTTCGCGGAAATCACCGACGACGATATTGACGCCCTGTTTTCAGAATGAGTTTCATCAATTACGCCGCCCGTGAGATCAATATCAAGATCGTTTATTACGGTCCTGGGTTGTGCGGGAAAACGACCAACCTTCAGTTCATCTACGAAAAATCGAGTCCTCAGCAGAAGGGGAAGTTGATTTCGTTGGCGACCGAAACCGATCGGACACTCTTCTTTGATTTCCTTCCCCTGGATCTGGGGTCGGTCCGTGGGTTCAAGACTCGTTTTCATCTCTATACCGTGCCCGGGCAGGTCTTCTACGACGCATCAAGGAAGCTGATCCTCAAGGGTGTAGACGGTGTTGTTTTCGTCGCCGACTCTCAGGAAGCGCGGATGGATGCCAATGTTGAAAGCCTGCGCAATCTTGACGAGAACCTTAAGGAAAACGGCTTTGAGCTGAAAGCAATTCCCTACGTGCTTCAGTTCAACAAGAGGGATCTGCCGACGGCGGTCAGTACCGACGACATGTATCGAACGCTCAATCTCAAGAGTGAGCCGACCTTCGAGGCAGTTGCAACCACCGGCGTTGGCGTATTCGAGACCCTCAAGGCCGTTGCCAAGCAGGTACTGTACGAGCTGCGCCGACGGTAGAATCAGCTGTCAGCTG
>CAYSHZ010000293.1:0-4952 GCA_964430905.1 uncultured Thermoanaerobaculia bacterium
GGCTGCTCGATCCCCTATCCTCAGCAGGATGTCTACATGCACGAGGTTTCGTAAGCCCGATCAACCGAAGATTATCTAGGAGCGTCACTTGGCGCTCCTTTTTTTCATCCTCAGACCCAGACCAGCTCCTTCGCTCGGGCCCAATCGACCTGTTTCAGGACGGAGACTTGCTTCCGGGTTGCCGTTCTTGGTCACAATCGAGAAGTACACTATAGTCTCTCGGTGGCCGAACTCATGAAATGGAAATTTCGTTCAGCCCCCTCGTCGGGGATCAAAGGGCAGCCACAATTTTGGCTTCTGGGGTTGGCCGGGGCATCAATCACAATCGTCGTTGCCGCCTTTTTTGCCTCCAGATTCCGACTGGGGCCAATAGATGACGCATTTATCTCACTTCGATACGCGGCCAACTGGGCCGGGGGCCATGGCCTCTGTTTCAACCCGGGCGAGATCGTAGAGGGTTATTCAAACTTCCTATTGGTCTTGTGTGAGACCGTTCTCATCCGATGCGGTCTCGATCCAATGACGGCAATGTCATTCCTGGGACTCGCATCTCTGGGATGCCTCTCCGGCCTGATGACGGTGTTCATTGAACGACACATCTTCAGGGGGAAGTCCCTCGTAGCTCTGACCGCCGGTATTATGGCCAGTCTGAACTCGGTTCTTCTCTGTTGGGGGTTGTCCGGACTGGAGAGCTGTCTCTTCGCAATGCTCCTTTTGGCCGGCTTCATGGCCGTCGTTGCAGACAGCACATTTATCAGGGTAATTGTTTCGGCAATATTGCTGGTTCTCGCCGCCATGACACGTCTCGAAGCAGTGGTTCTCTTCCCCATCTCCCTGGTTGCTGTATTCCTGAGGGAAAGATCATGGGGACAGACGACAGCCCATGCATCTGCCATTTTCGGAGGATTTGGCACGTACTTTCTCGCGCGGGCTCTCTATTTCGGTTACCTGTTCCCAAACACGTTCTATGCGAAACTGGATTATGGCAACATGGCGCTGGCCAGCCGCGGTGCATTGTATCTCTGGACTTTTGTTCGGTCCAACCTCCCTCTTTTTCTATTCGCCGGAATTGCCCTCGTGCTCGTTCGGAAAGCACCCCTGTGGGTACGACTGTTCCTTGCGACCACAGGAGTTCTCATGGCAACGGTCATTTATACCGGCGGTGACCATTTCCCCATGTTCAGGTTCATTGCGCCTGTTGTTCCTTTTCTGTCCCTGTTGGCTCTGTATCCCGCAAAAATTGTCATTAACAGGTCTCGCGGACGACACCTCTTGACTGAATTCGTGATTATCTTGAGCCTCTTGACTTTGGGTTCGTCCAGTGTCATGACCGCAACGCAGAACTCGCCAGGAGGGAAATCCCAATTCGATCGATTCGTTTTTGAATGTCACCTGGCACGCGAGTGGGGAAGGATGGGACAGTGGTTCTTCTCCAACACAAGTCCCGACGATTCATTGACCACGATCGCCATCGGTGCCATCGGGTACTACTCAAAACTGAGAATCATCGATCCATACGGAATTATCAACCCGGTGATTGCCCACCTTTCCGGCGAACTGGGAAGAGGGTATCCCGGTCACGAAAAATATGACGTCAATACAATCCTGGCCGAACGTCCGAGCTATATCCTGCTGGTCAATCGACTGACAACTGCACCGGTCCCCCGAAATGCGGTCAGCCGATCCGTCTGGGGAGATTTCAATCAGGCTCTCTCGGAAAGTCCACTCCTCAACGAACGGTATCAATATCAGACCGTCCGCCTTGGGCAACGGTTCATGAGCCTCTTCATTCGCATGGATATTCCAGGAATAGGTTCCAACGATGAAACTCATCGGCCTCCCCCCTAACTCCAGGCTGCTTTGTTTGACCACCCCCGCCCAACTCGACACATCTCATGCCTCACCACCACGATCAATTACCTTCAACACTTCAGACCTCTTCGACCTCTGTGAACCCTTCAGCCTCCCAAAAAACTGCTATCCTTCGCCCGACGACGGAGGACAGATCATGCTCACAACCCGAATCACACACGACCTCGGCATCGAACACCCGATCATCCAGGGCGGCATGATGTGGGTCTCTCAACCCGAACTGGTGGCAGCAGTCTCCAACGCCGGCGGCCTCGGCATCCTGACGGCCCTGACCTTTGAGACGCCCGAGGGGCTTGCAAAAGCCATCAAAAAGACAAGGGGCTTGACCACGAGACCCTTCGGAGTCAATCTGACCCTCTTGCCGACCCTGGCGCCAAAGAACTACGACGGTTTCGTAGATGTCATCGTCTCCGAGGGCATCAGAGTCGTCGAAACGGCAGGCCGAAACCCCGTTCAGTTCATGGAGAAACTCAAGGGCGCAAACATCAAGGTCATCCATAAGTGCACCTCCGTTCGCTTTGCCCTCAAGGCACAGTCGATCGGCTGCGACTATGTCAGTATCGACGGCTGCGAGTGTGCCGGACACCCCGGCGAGGAGGACATTACTTCCCTCATTCTGATCCCAAGAGCGGTTGACCAGTTGTCGATTCCCGTCATCGCCTCGGGAGGTTTCGCCGACGGCCGCGGCCTGGTGGCCGCGCTGGCGCTGGGAGCAGGCGCGATCAACATGGGAACCCGATTCGTTGCAACGGTCGAGTCTCCGGTCCACTCAAACGTCAAGGACTGGCTTGTGCGGTCCGCCGAGGGTGACACGACCTACGTCCTGAGATCCCTAAGAAATACGGAGAGGGTCCTGAAGAATTCCGTTGCCGAGAAGGTTGTCGCGCTTGAAGCCGAGGGCGCCGGCATCGAGAAGCTGGCCCCGCTGGTCAGCGGCAAGAACGGTCTCAAGGTGCTCGAAAGTGGAGACATCGAGGCCGGCCTGTGTACGGCGGGTTTGTGTGTCGGCCTGGTCAACGACATCCCAACCGTCGCCGAGCTGATCAATCGGATCGTCTCAGACGCTGAGGCAATCCTGGAAAAGGGATTTTTTCGCTAGTTCCCGTCAGGAGGACACCTGAGGGCTCTGACCAGAACTAGGGCGGCTGTGGCTGCAAGAGGAACGGCAACAAACTGTGTGGGAGTCAAGCCCCAGACGAGAGGCTGGACGTCACCCCGGAAAGGCTCCTGGAGAAAACGGACTGCGAAGAAAGCAAGGACATAGAGCGACGCGGTGGCGCCCGCCCGGTCTCGCCAACGGCTTTCGACGCCCAGGAGAATTGGAATCATCACCACGTGAAAGGCCACCATCGCCGCCTGGGTGGGATAGCGTGGACACATCGATCCCGTAATATCCGGCAGATTGACCGCCAGGAGGCCCTGGGCCGGTCTGCCCCAACAGCATCCCGCTGCGGCACAACCCAGGCGAGAAAATGCC
The DNA here is from genome assembly GCA_964430905.1 of uncultured Thermoanaerobaculia bacterium. Lineage (GTDB taxonomy): Bacteria > Acidobacteriota > Thermoanaerobaculia > Thermoanaerobaculales > Sulfomarinibacteraceae > DAOWGJ01. The sequence goes on from CAYSHZ010000293.1 coordinate 3,350, forward strand.
TGGGCCACGGTCACCACCACAACCGCCCGGTCTGCCCATACCATGATGGGTAACCCGGCCCGAGCCAGAACGACAATCACGCCCAGGGCGCCCCCCAGCAGAAGGCCGACCTCGCTGAAAACGAGGGGCAACCCGCCATGAGTGGCGTTGTTCCCAAACTCGGCCATGGTCCGACCGACCAGGAACGCCCCGGTAATACCGAACCCAAGGCCGGCAACGATTGCCCGGCGGGCAATAACAGGGGCCATCCCGCCGGCGGTCCAACGCAGGAACAACGCCGCGGCACCTCCCAGCGCGGCCAAACCGTTCATCATGGCGTGGACGCTCATCGAGGAGGGCCGACACGAGGGTAGAGCATCATCCTATGGTACAGAGCAAGAGCCCAACGGCCTCCTCACGACTGTCCCTCACCCATCGCCTAACGAACCAGTGGCAGAGTTGTCGGATCGTTTGTGACATTGTCCACAACCGAGCCATAGCCGACGACGGTGCCGGAGGTCACAAAGACCGTGGCATACCCCGATGCCAGATCAGACACACCTGCACGGGAAGCAAAAGGCTGATTCTCCTGTTTCCACTGGCCAGGCTGAAGACTCACGGAGAAGGTGACAAGTTCGGCGCCCAAGGTGTCGTGGAGCGTCACTTCAGCCGTAGCCTGCGAAGCCCCTACGTTGGTCAGGGCGATGTTCGTGCGGAACCGGGCATTCTCGACAAGTTGAGGAATCCAGCCGGTTTGGCCCGCTCCGAGAACGACCAGACGCGACGAGGCATCGAGCAGCTGGCCAAGGGTTCCTCCGCCGAAGCAATCCGCACTTCCAGCAAGCTCAGTATAGGTTCGGGAGGTTGCCACGACCGGCCGAGAGGCCTCCACCTTGACTGCGCCGCCCCCGGTATAGGGAATTTGCCCGAGGAGGTCGATCAGAATGACCTGCTCGCCCTCCGCCACCGCAATTGGGAGCGTGTGCTCCCCATCCGAGCCATACACCGTGATCGTCACCTCCGCTGTTTCACCCGATCCGTTGAGAAGTCCAAGGTCGGTCCGCCACTGGGAGCCGTTGGCGCCGGCAGCGTGGGTGGCTACCGGGATCCAGGCCGTCGTGGCGCCGTCACCGTGAACCAGGGGCATTGTGGTCGGATCGTTGGTCGTGTTGTCCACAACCGAGCCATAACCGATCACCGTACCATCCGAAACGGTGACCTCGGCATACCCGGCGTTCAGGTCGGAAACGCCCGCATGATTGACGAAGACTCGATTCTCCTGCTTCCACTCGCCAGGATTCAGGGTGACATCGTAGGAGGCCATCTCGCCGCCGGATGAATTATGAAGCGTCACCTCGGCCCGTGCCTGGGAAACACCAACATTGGTCAGGGCAATATTGGTACGGAACCGGCTATTCTCAACCAGTTGCGGAATCCGCCCAGTCTGCCGTGCTCCAAGAACAACCAGACGGGTCGAGGCATCGAGAAGTTGGCCGAGGGTTCCTTCGGGGAAGCACTCCGCAGCTGCACCAAGCTCGGTAAAGGTCCGGGAGGTTGCAACGCCCGGCCGGGAGGACTCCACCCTGACCGCGCCACCGCCGGTGTAGGGAATCTGCCCGAGGAG
>CAYSHZ010000294.1:0-238 GCA_964430905.1 uncultured Thermoanaerobaculia bacterium
CGGCGTCGGAAGTGCCCGTGTCGGCGATGTCGTTCTGGGTACGATTGTCGAGATACACGGAGACATTATCCTGATCGATATCGGTGGCAAGTCGGAAGCGGTCCTGGCCCGCGAGGAACTGGAACAACCCGGGATGGGCGATCCCGTCGAAGTGGTCGTGACGGCCGTCGACGGGATCGCCCACCCCGGGTTGTTCCAGTTCCTCGCGCGCCAGGACCGCTTCGGACTTGCCACCGAT
>CAYSHZ010000294.1:248-4924 GCA_964430905.1 uncultured Thermoanaerobaculia bacterium
GACGGCCGTCGGCCAGCAGATCGAGGTCTCCCATCGCATGGCGGTGGAGCAGAAACTCAAGGACGTTCTGATCGATGCAGCCGAAACCGGTGCGCCGGTCGAGGGCAAGGTGGGCGGGCGGCGCAAGGGTGGCTTTGACGTCATCATCGCCGGGATCCGGGGCTTCTGCCCCATGTCGCAGATTGACGATTCTCGCAGCGATGACCTGGATGTCCATTTGGGGCAGACCTACCAGTTCAAGGTCTTGGAATACGACACCGAGGGCGGCAATCTCGTTGTGTCCCGTGCTGCTTTGCTGAGGGCCGAGCGTGAAGCTCTTCGTGCGGGCGCCTGGGAACGATTGCAAGAGGGCTCGGTGGTTGAAGGAACAGTTCGTTCCCTTCCGGATTTTGGGGCCTTCGTCGATCTCGGTGGGGTTGACGGCCTGGTTCATGTGACCGAAATCAGCCACCAGCGAGTCTCCAAGCCTGGAGATGTTCTGTCTATTGGTGAGGCGGTTCAGGTCAAGATTCTCGGCATGGACCAAGAGAAGAACCGGATCTCTCTCAGCATCAAGCAGACCCAGGCGGACCCGTGGGACGCATTTGTCGAAGACCTTTCGGTTGGCGGTGCGTTCGAGGGAACCGTCGTTCGTTTGGCTGATTTCGGCGCTTTTATCCAGTTGGCTCCGGGACTGGATGGCCTTCTCCATATCAGTCAGTTGCCTCCGGGATTGGATCTCAAGGCCGAGGAATTTCAGGTGGGGCAGACAATCAACGGCTGGATCAAGGACATTGATCGAGGTGCCCACCGCGTCGGGCTGACGCTTCGGCGTTTGCCGGATCATGATCCGTGGGAACGGATCGGGATGAGATACCAGGAAGGCCAGAAAGTCGAGGGGATTGTTGAGCACGGGACTGATTTCGGCGTTTTTGTCGAATTGGAGGTCGGTGTCAGCGCGTTGATTCCCATGTCCGAAACCGGGTTGGATCGTGGTGCAGATCCTCGGGAGCACTTTTCGCCGGGCCAGAAGGTCACTGCCAAGGTCATGTCGGTCGATCAGAGCCGACAGCGGATCAGCCTTTCGATCAAGGCGCAGAAGAGAGACGAAGAGCGAGGCGAGTATCTGGCTCACATGAATACCGGTTCGGATTCGGGACCGTCGGTCAGCGGTTTTGCAGCCCAGCTGATGAGTGCGTTGGAGAAGCCGAAGCAGGTCGTTGAGAAAAAGGTGGCTCCGATCAAGGAAGCTCCTGCGAAGAAGAAGGCGCCTGCCAAAAAGCCGGCGGCAAAGAAGACTGCCGCAAAGAAAACCGCGACGGCCAAAAAGGCTCCTGCCAAAAAAGTGGCAACGAAGAAGGCGGCGGATTCGACCGAGAAGAAGGTCGTGGCCAAGAAGGCGCCCGCGAAGAAATCTGCAACAAAAAAGACCGCTGCTTCGAGTGAAAAGAAGACCGTCGCCAAAAAGGCGACTACCAAGAAGACCGCAACCAAAAAGAGTTCGACAGAAAAAGCTGACAGCTGACAGCCGATAGCTGATCACAAAAAAAACCGCCGACGAGAGTCGGCGGTATTTTTTATTGGAGGCGACGGCCGGATTCGAACCGGCGGATAAGGGCTTTGCAGGCCCCTGCCTTACCACTTGGCCACGTCGCCAGGACGGTTAGTCTAGGCGAGGTTCCATCGACCGTCAAGAGCTTCGGAGGGTAGAAGAAAAAACGCCCGGCCTGGATGGCCGGGCGATCAATTTCTGGAGCGGGAGACGGGATTTGAACCCGCGACGTCAACCTTGGCAAGGTTGCACTCTACCGCTGAGTTACTCCCGCTCAATCAGCCCTTGGGCATGGCCCAGGGGAGCGGCAATTTACCAGCCGACCACGCGATTGTCAACATTGAATTCCTTTCAATTCCCTGGCCCGGAAGAGGAGAGTGAGATCCTGTTTTGACGGCCGAAAACAATACTGGAGCATCGACGACGGGCAGTGTCGACCTGAAGATGCCAATCGAAAAACGGGCCTTCTGAAAGGGTTGGCATTACAAAAAGAGCATTTACTGGCATAATGGCATCTGGGAGGTCGAATGGTTTTGAGGTTCTGGTGTGGTGTAGGAGTGGTGTTGTGTTGTGCCTTCGGCGGTTTCTCCGCTGTTGCGACGGCGTCTGCACCTTCCGGGGGTCAGTCGGCTGTCGGACATTCCCACTCTCGCGCAGACCTTCGGGCCATGGTCGATCGTTTGAGTCGGCAGGCGGGCCTGGACCCCCGATTGGTTGACGCCCTGGTCAGGGCCGAGTCCGACTACAATCCGCGGGCCCTGAGCAGGAAAGGGGCCATGGGGTTGATGCAGTTGATGCCGCAGACGGCCCGAAGGCTTAATGTCGACGACCCCTATGACCCTGAGCAGAATGTCCGAGGTGGAGTCCAGGAGTTTTCACGGTTGATCGAACGGTATTCGGGCAACCTTGGCTTGGCGCTGGCGGCATATAACGCCGGTGAGGGTGCGGTGTCTCGGCATCAGGGGATTCCTCCATACAGGGAGACCCGCAACTATGTCTCAACAATCATGGAGAACTATACCGGACGGCCATACAGGCTCGGCAGTCGTCGGATGATGCGTATTCCGGTGAGATTGCAGCGGGATCTGGCCTCGGGAACAGTGTTGATCACCAATGTTGCGGGAGTGAGCCGATCGGGGTCAATCTCGATTGCGTCGAAGAGTGGCGGCTCTCTTGGCGGAGGCTTCGGGAAGTAGCTGTTCTCCTGCCCCGGAAACTTCGAAGCCCCGCCCCCATTTTTCCTGATGGAAAGTAGCTCTCTCGACAATGCTCGGTCCTGTTCAGGGTTGGTCTTGGAGACCTTAAGCGTGGTTCTCGATATATCCGTTCAGGGCTTCGCGGCTTTCGTCGGGAAGATTGAGATAGCGAACCCCGAAACCGTCGATTTGTTCGCGGTTGCCCTTGGCTCTCCGGACCACTTCGGCCAAGCCTCGAACCGGTGTTTCCGTTCCGGGAAGTTTGAGGACAAACTGGAATCGTGTGCCAAGGGGTAGGGTTCGAAAACCGGTCAAGAGTGCTCCGGTGGCCGACACATTTGAGGTCTTGAGCAGAATGGCGTCTCGGGCGATTTCCCGGGGAAGTAGGAGCTGAATAGGGACCGAGAGGCTGACACGGGGTGCTGCGGACAGAAGGTCCGAGAATGCTTGCCAGATTCTCGCCCGAGGCCAGTCGAGTGCGACGATTCGATTCACACCATAATCAAGCCATTGAGCGGCCTGATCGACATGATCAGGGTCGCTGAAGATCAGGAGGCCGGTGTTGGAGCAGAGAGATCCGGGGCACCTTGCTGCATCGACAACCTCTTCGATGGGAAGCTCTTCATTCGGGAATGCGACGACGAGGAGCTCAAATGATGTTCCGCGGATCAGGTCGAGAACAAACGGAGAAGCATCGACTGTGTGGACCGAAAACCCATCTTCCTGCAGTGTCGGGACGACCGTCTCCAATGCCTCCGTTCCGAGACCTACAAGAAGAACGTGAGGTTGTATCTTATTCATCTCCTCCATCATACAGTGGTCTGGTAGCATCTCATTCGAGTCGGGGAGTTGAGGCCGTCTATTTGAAGGGGTCCAACAACTCCGGGGTAGGGAGAGAAATTATGGAAGAATATCGGGTTGGGGTCACGGGGCTGGTGACGTGTTTCAACGAGGAACACAACATCGGTGCGTGTATTGAGTCCCTGCAATGGTGTGATGAGATTATCGTGGTCGATAGTTATTCGACCGACAAGACTCCGGAGATTGCCCAGTCATATGACAAGGTCAGGTTTTTCCAGCGTGAGTATTACGGTGCCGGCGCACAGAAGAATTGGGCGATGGAAAAGGTCCGGTACCAGTGGATCTTCCTTCTGGATTCGGATGAACGGTGCACCCCGGAGTTGAAGGAGGAGGTTCAGGGAATCCTCAAGGATGGTCCCAAACACCTGGCCTATATGATGAATAGGTCGGTGTATCTCCTGGGGAAGAGAATTCGTTATTCCGGGTGGCAACGTGATCGGGTGTCCCGTTTTTTTAAGACCGGCACCGCGTATTATGAAAATCGCCGGGTCCACTCGATGCTGCATACGACGGGCGAGGTCCCAATTCTCAAGAATACGATTGAGCACCATATGGTGGATCGGACATTTACTGAATACGCCTTCAGGCTCGGTAAGTACGGCTACTGGGGTGCTGGTCAGATGTGGCGGGACGGGAAAAGGACCGGGGTGATTGAGGTCGTCACACGGCCGCTGTGGCGCTTTTTCAAGGTCTATATTCTCCAACTCGGTATTCTGGATGGTGCCAGGGGGTTGGTTTTCTGCCTCCTTCAGGCTTACGGTACCTACATGAAGTTTGCCATTTTATGGGGTTGGCAGGTCAATGTGGCACGTGGAATCGAACCTGACCTGCCGGAATTCGACGATGCGGTAGGAACGTGGGACGGTCTGGTTCGGGTTTCCGAGGGCCGACCCGACCGTGACCCGGCTGAGGATGCACAATGACCATGCTCTGCGGGTATTGCAGAGGCCTGCCGTGCTGACGTTTTTCTCCCGACTGGGGCCCTATCTCAAGCACTATGTTCTTCGGTTCATCAGGGCGACCATAGCCAGTCTTTTTTACGCTGGCGCCGTCGCCGCATTGGCTTACCTCGTTGGGCCGATCATGGC
>CAYSHZ010000295.1:0-4915 GCA_964430905.1 uncultured Thermoanaerobaculia bacterium
GCTACGGGATCACCTCCGTCTCCGCGGACATGGCGCTGATCCTGGCCCAGGCCCAAGGCATCGAGGTCCTGCACATCGATCAGGGGAACCTCGGCCCCGCCCTGGCGACCCTGCCGTACGACGGGGACGTCGAGTCCGAGATCGAGGCGTGGGTCCTGGCCGGAGGCGAGGCCGATGTGCCGGTGGAGGCGCTGGGCTTCGTCCAGTGGAGCGGCGTGGGGTACGTCCTGAGGGATCCGGAAACCGGCGAGGCGAAGTACCAGTTGGCGGGTGGATTGAGCGGTGGGATGACGGTTTTGCCTCCCACGGTCGATGCGTGGTTGCTCAGCGGAATACAACCCTGGCCGCCATTGTCGACTCCGGTCGTTCATGATTCCAACGCGGCGGCGGTTATCGAAGTGCGTCGCGGATTCAACGGGCAGATCGGGCGAGCGGGTAGCGAGGCCGGGGTTTTTGACGGAAACGATCCGATAACCGTGCCCTTGCTGGTGGAAGTGCGGACACGTCTCACCGAGCCTGTCGCCGGTGTACCGGTCCGGTTTGAAATCGCCGCAGGGGAAGGCTACTTCCTGAACGCCGCCGGTGGCCAGGTTCTGGAGACGTCCAAGATCACCGACGAACAGGGAAGGGCGCGGGTTCAGTTCATATTCGACCCGAGCACGGCGACCGTGCCCTACTACGGAAAGCTCGACGACGAAGACCACTATCCGACACAGCTTGGCGCCAACCTGATCCGAATCACGACGACGCCGGTGCAGCTGCATCAGCTGGTGTGGGCCTTTTCGGCGCCGGGGCCTCTGGCTGATCTGGAGGGGGGGCGCTTACAGTGGTCTGCCGTGCCGGCGATGCTTGCCGGGCGGGCGGATGTCGTGGCGGTCGACCAGCTGGGAAACCCCATCGCGAACACGTTGGTCAATGCGATCTTGAAGCCGGTAGAGCCTTCGGAGCCCCCTGGGGCGCTGCTCGAGCGGACCGAGGCGGAAGCTGCTCTCGCTGAAGGCGGCACGGTGCTGCTGAGTGAGATCGCGAGCCCGCTGGCTGTGCTCGAGGACAAGCTCACCGGGTGGGACGGCAAGTTCCAAACGTATGTGGTCTTGGGGACCGGTGAGGATGGGGAACAAAGGCTGGGCTTCGAGGTGAGGCAGGAAGGATTGTCTGAGGCGGGATGGGTGCCGTTTACAAGGCAGCGTCCGGATGACGGTGAGATCCTCTACTCGTGGTCGGCACGGCCGAGAGGCAGTCAAGGGCAGTGGATCGAGGCGTATGAGCCGGGCTCCGAGATCGGCCGACCCTTCGTGCTCGATCTGTTCCGTATGCAAGATGGTGAACCCGAACGGGCGCCGCGAGATGAAGTGCGGGCCGTTTTTGAGTTGTTCGACGGGTACCCTGCGGGCAGCATGCTGCAGGAAACCTCGGTACCGGAGGAAGAGGGTCGATGGGCGACTGGGCTGCACCTTGGGGACGAACCGGGGAAATGTGAGGCATTCGCGACGATCGAGGAGTTCAAGCCCGACGGTACCTGGCAGACCGAACTTATTACCAACCCTTCGGCGCCGGTGTGGGCGGTGACAGTAGCGCTGAACGACCCTGTGCCGGTGATCACTTTGGCGAAGGACAACACCCCTGCGGTGGACAGGGTATTCCATTACACCATTTTACCCGAGCTGTACGTTCCGGAGGACGTAAACGTTGTGATTACCCAAAGTGGGGGAACTGTGGGTGTGGCGTACGGCGCCGGGAGGGGAGATGAGGATGGCGAGCTGACGCTTCCGGCAGGGGCAGTCACGTTCACGCCGGGGGAATATCTGGGCGTGTTTCTCGAGCTGAACAGAGGGAGAGTGTGGGGCGCTGGGACGGACAATCGGGTGCTTCTGGAAATCGTTGGTGGGGCGAGGTCGCTGTACGCCGTAAAGGTCGAGATTGTACAGGATATCTCCGGAGACAACGAGCCTCCGGAGTATGAGGTTGCAGACTTCGCTCGGATCGGTCACTGGGGGGAGGACACGACGTGGACGGTCACGGACGATGGCGGGAACACGCACAGTGGGCCTTTCGCGCTGACGGGGTACAACAACGGCATTCATGGGACGCCGGTTCTCAACGGACCTGCGCCGGAGAACTTCGTCGACAAGGACCCCGACCGGTTTTTTGTGAGGGTCTACGACCGGATGAGGACCGGCGAGACCGTCGCCGTCGAGGTTGGCACACTGGGAGGTGGTGGTTCTCAGGACGACGACCTGACCGAGATGGAGCTCGAGAGAGTAGGTTTTGGCGTCTACGTTTCTCCCTCGCAGCTGCTGGTGGCGCCGGACGTGGTGGGAGAGGACTGTGTAGCCCCGGATGACTGTCACAACGACGATGACCTTGCGGTGTACTGGCCAGGGTCGGCGATGATCCACGGCGACGACAAACTGAACGACCGCACACACCGGGCGACTGTCGACGGTTCTCTTGTGGTTGAGTACGATACTATGGAGGAGGATCTCACGGCGGACGACAAGGTGCCCGTGTGCAACCGAAGCCCGGAGGAACGACGGGTGTTGAAGATTCGCTTTCATGTTTTCGAAGAGCCGGATGTGGATGTAAATGAGGACGGTAGAATTGCCACGGTATTGGGGACCGAGGAAGAGGCTGAGGGCTGGGTGGCGGAACAGCTCCGAAGGGCCCAATCCGTTTGGGCACCGGCTTGTATCCGGATCGAACAGGTTGGGGAGATTGAGTTTGAGAGCGCGCCTCGGGCTGGTGTTCACAATAATCCGCTGCAGAAGGGATTTATCTCGGGAGACGATCTTTTGTCGTTGACCGAATCCCTCCGCCCAGGGGCTGAGGCGAGTATGATTGAGGTCTTTTTTGCCGGGCCGTTTGGTCCGTCTGTTTGGACCCAGGCTGATCTCAAGGCATGGGGGATCTCAATTGTTCCCGATCTTAACCCGGTTTGGGGCGTTCGTGATAAGACAATAGTGTTTATGCAGACACCAAAACGGTATGCTCAACCAGGGCAACTGGGATGGGTTTTAAGCGAGACGGCGGTCCTTGGGCATGAAATTGGTCACTGCCTAACGAACCGAGATCAGGACTTTTTTTCCTTGCCTTCGGGGCAACCAGGCCCCCCGACAAATCCTCCCTATATTATCTACCCTGGACAGGCAGAGCATCCAGTGGACACTTGGAACGGCCAACGCCGGTTGACTCGCCAGACGATGCGACGATCGCGAGCCGTCAGAGATATATCTGATTTTCATGGTTTAGGGAACCTGCTCCTGTCGGTCCCAATAGGTTCAGGAGAAACACCGTGAAATGGAATGCCCCTTTCCGCTGTTTGGTGATTTACCTTTTCATTGTTGTGCTTCTTGGTTTCGACGCCAGATGGTTGGTGCCCCAAGATTTGCATAGCGGCAATGCGCATCCACCAACCATTGAAGAAAGGATTCAAGGGGCGTGCCCGCGTGGGTGGCCGTACTTTTTCCGTGTCGTCGATGGCCGTCTGCAGGTGTTCCTTGGGAATAATCCGGAAGGCGAGAAAACGATCCGCGATATTTGGGAGCATCCCGGGAAATATGGTCCGGTGATCGAGAAAATGATCTCCCGCGCCGTGGAGAAACGTCAACTTCAGACGATTGGAAGAGTGATAGGTTTCTTGGTTCTCTTGGTTGATACGCCGAGAACTCGGGCATTTATCTCCCGGCATTACCTCGATTTGAGAGACTCAGAGCCTCTTCTCCTGGAAGAGCTAGCCAACTCTACGACCGAAAAGCGGTGGAAAAATCAATTTTCGTGGGAAATTTGGGCTCTGGACACAAACTATCGTGCCGTGTTTTGGCGCCAGTGGTTGAAATTTGAGAATAGAACGCTGAAACAACTTACTCTATGGCATTTTCGCAGTCTGAAAATACGGGATGCGGCGTTGGAGACGTTGATGCGCTGCCCGGATCATGAAGCTCGGGTTCTGGGGGAAAACTGGTCGACACCGGCGGAGTTTCGAGAAACGATGGTCGCGAAGGTTCATGCGGAGAAGATGAAGGTCTCCCTCGAATACCTCGAGACTGTTTTCGCCGGGGACCGGGAAGTACGGAATCGACTTGTCCGGATTTGCCAGGATCCGGAGTCGGCTCTGAACCGTCTCGATTATTGCGGGGATGACGTTGAGCGGGCCATTCGGATTTTGAGTCGATCGGGAAGTGACTCGTGAGCAGGAGGTCGCTGATATCGATTTTGGAGATCTTGGGGTTCAGTGTATTTCTAGCCTACATCGTACCTTTCGCCTGTCTCGGCGTATGGTACGGTCTTACCGCCCTTCGGGATCAGGAGATCCTGCAGAGTCCGGCCTGGCCCTGCGGGCCGTGGGAGCCGGGGGTTCGAGAGCGGGTTGCCGACACCTTTTACTGCGGCTACAGGTTGGGGCTTGCGCCGGGCCACGCTGTGGCTCGGGGATGCGTGTCGGAGCTGCGTGATCCACAGCGGTTTCTCAGAAGCTACGGTGTAGTGCCCTTCGGACCGGAGAGGCCGATCACCTGTCGAGACTATGATTCGGAGGAATTCATCCGGAGTCTGACCTGGTATGGTGGTTTTCCCAATCTTCTCTTTTGGCTACCTGTTTTGACCTTCCTTCTGGTCATCGGCCGCTTTCTCTTCGTTTCCGCCGCGAGTGATCAGCGGCGGGCGATCTCGGGACGGGCGCTCTCCGTTCTACTGATAGTCTGGCTGACGGCTGCGCTGTTGTATCTGTTGTCGGGGTATCCCGTTTGGTGGTATTCCATTCTTTCATGGTTTTAGCGCACAATAGGAAAGGTGCCATAGGAAAGGTGCCAGGCGTGCGCCAGGGTAAGTCGGGTAAGCCGAGGGGACTAAAGGGTTTATACACATTCAGCCTCGCCCTCGACTCCCCACAGATCCGGACATGCAGGACTACCGCATC
>CAYSHZ010000296.1:0-1699 GCA_964430905.1 uncultured Thermoanaerobaculia bacterium
AACGACGCCGTCTGCCCGAAAACGACGATCAGGGCAATGACGAGACGCTTGACCACAGCGCGGTCCGGATGGGTTGCCATCGTCACTCCTCCGTCGCCGGTAACGGAAGATCAACAGAGGACACGGAACAGTACGGATTCCACGCGGAAGTGTCGCCGCTTTCGAACCCGTCCGAAAATATCAGGCTGATGTCCGCGACCTTGGAGGAAGAGTGTTCAATCGGCGACCCTGTGTCATCGTTCGTCACGGAATCCGCCCTATCCGCAGCGACGATGCCGGTCACGATTGAAACGAAAATAACAAGAGCATATTGCTTTCTCATTCAACAAGACCTTTCGTGACAAATGTAATAAATACCGCCTCTCATGTCAAGGACCCCGGTTGCGGAATCCAAATCACATCGTCCGATAGATCAGGTCCGCTGGCGGGAATGGGCCTTCTGAATCCCTTCAGAGGGCAGCCTGGGCCCGGAACCGGGGGCGGATTCGCCGACACTGATCGCCGTCACCGGACGCCGTCGCTGCAGCGGCCCCTGAGCTCTGCCCCTGCACCTGCCATCCGACGCTGTTCCTGTCGTCCGTATGAAGCGCAAACGAGAGATCGGCACCATTAGTCACTCCGGCAAGCACTCCAGGACCTGGGTCAACTGTCGCCGATAGGTCTTCAGTGCCTCGCTTCCCTCCCCGGTGAGCTTCACCATCGTTCGTGGCACCCGCTCGACGAACCGCTTCTCGATCGAGACATAGCCCGCCTCCTCCAGCTTCGTGAGATGCGACGACAGGTTTCCCCGCGTCAACCCCGTATTCTTAAGGAGGAAGACGAAGTCCGCGCCGCCCGCTACGGCGAGCACGGTCACGATTGCCAATCTCGCCGGGGCATGAATGACCGGGTCGACCTTCGCGAGGGCTTCAGCGTTGAACCGGTCAGGAGCCCGCGTCATGCTGAGCACTCCCTTCAAGCCGCGGATTTGCCTTGAGAAACACAGCCAGCCTGACAAGCCCGAAGCCGGCTATCAGCAACCCGGTGAGGGTCAGAGCGTATCCTCCGCTGAGCTGCATCCTGTTCGTCACCACGATGAGCGCGAACAGGAGAACTGCGACGGCATAGAGATGCGGGGCCTTCCGCACCATGCCGATGCTCGCGATGATCACGCTCAGGAATACGCCAAAAAATAGCTTCGAACGCGCTTGCCCAAAGAAACCTCCCACGTCCTGGATCACGCCGCTACCAAGACCTGCCACCAGCGCCACGCCGGCGATTCCGCAGATGGCGAGCAGAATGACCAGCACAGTGCGCTTCCTCTGCGTGCGACGTATCGTCAGAATCTCGGCATAGCCGAGTCTGGGATAGGTGATCCGTCTCTTCCACGCTCTTGCCATCAGGATAATGATGATCGGCAACAGACCCGTTACCGTCCCTCCCGCCGCAATCAGGTTCAAGCCGCCGCCGAGCAACGCGAGCCCCAGCAAGGTCTCCAACATCCCGTCCCGGTCGTAGGCTTGCAACATCGAGCCTTCCAGCCCCTTCGTGTTCTCGTGATCCATTACTACCTCCATTCAGTCAATAGGTTTGTACTGCAAACTAGTCTGCCAGACTATAGCCACTCATTCGTTTGATGTCAAGCTCCTGGCGCTGGGTGCAGTGGTGACGCATCAGAGGGGCGGGTGGTGAGTGGAGGGTGTGGTCCGCGCGTCCGTTG
>CAYSHZ010000296.1:1799-4874 GCA_964430905.1 uncultured Thermoanaerobaculia bacterium
CATCTGACGCTGTTCCTGTCGTCTGCCTCTGAGGCTGTCCACGGCCTCTCCGAAACTCAAGAGCCTTGTGGATCAGGTCAATTGATCGGCGTCGTCTGTTTTACCGGATAGGTTCTCGCCACCGATCCCGGAGTTCTCCCGGGGAAACCGGGCGCTGCCAGGTCTGAACAGGTCTCCCGGAGTCGATCGAGAAGCAGTTGCAGTCGGAGGGAAAGGTTGGCGTTGCCGTTCTTTGGTTCGAGCGAGGGGAAGAGGTCGGAGATCGCATCCTCCAGCGGCATGGAGGGAAGGCCGTTGTCCCGCAAATGGTGAATCAATTTGAGGCTTTTGAAGGCATCGAACCACCGGTGAAACTGAGCCACAAGGCCCGGGAGATCCGGGGCGTTGTCCTGAAGTCGGGGCCATGTGTTCTTGAAATCTTTCTTGATCAGGAACTGCCCGAGTTCCGGTGCGATCGTCGTGGTGTCCTCGAGCAAATCCGATGCATCTGCCTCCAGATTGTTTTGAACGAGGTCCAGCCATGCGCCCAGGAGGCGGTAGCTCTGGGGGTGATACACCCTTCGAATGGCTTGGTCTCCACCGAGGAATCGACCGATGGCGGCGCCCGTGCCGAAGGGAACCCTGTCCGAGGATCTGTAGGAGGGGAAGATGGTCGTCGTGTCGATGCGGCTCACCCATCCGGTCTTGACCAGCTGTTGAATGAAGTAGAAGTCCTCGCCCGCTTCTTTGCGGTTCATGCCCCCGGCTGCGACATAGGCGGTACCCCGGACCACGATCGTCGAACCGACGGTTGGCAGGGCGTAGGGCGATCCGGCCACCCTGAGACCCAATTCGTGATACCGGAGGAACAGCTCGTAGAGAAGCATCGCCTCCCGGTGTTTGTGGTCTTCCGGCAGTGGGTGGGCGAATGCAACGACGCCCGCATCGGAGTCAGAGGCTGCGAAGTGTCGACCGATGGCCTCCAGGTAGTTCGGCGCCACGGTGGAGTCTGCGTCAAGGCTGATCAACAGACCATCGGGGAAGTTGTTTTGACAGAGAACTCTCAGGCCATGGTCCAGGCCGATTCGGCGGGCCTCGCCGACGCCCATCTTCGGCCCCAGTTCCTGTCCGGATGAGGAGGCGTCGATGAAGGCCAGACGCAACGAGGCGGGTTGGCCCTTCTGCCGGGTCAACGTTCCCCCACCTCGAACGATCCCATCGAGTTTCGCAAGGATCTTGCGGTTGTCGTCGATCTGATCGGGACGTGCATGGGGTTGGGTTCGGTTGTTGACGACGCAGATCACCAGGGTCTCTTCCAGTTCCTCGGTCGGATTCTCGGAAAGGCTTCTCAGTGTTCCGAAGAGAAGGTCGCTTTCGGCCAGAACCGGGATGACGACGATACGGGATACCCTTCGGTCATCGGTGCCGATCAGCGGTCGGTCGTCGAGCCCTCGTCGGTCCAGCCACTCCAGGAACCGCCTGGAACGCCGTGTTTCCCGTGTCATTCTGATCGACCGGGGAGCAGGCCGGGAAAGCCGCCCTGCCTTTCAATCACCCGGAGAGCCTCGGATGTGGCGCCTTCTTCGACCCAGTGAATCGCCACGCCTCGACGTTGCATGCGCCGAAACCAGGTCTCTTGCCTCTTAGCGAAGGCGCAGATGGCGGAGGCCAGTTTCTGCTCGAGGTCGTTCCGATTTCTGATCTCTCCCCTGAGAAATTCCGAGACGAAGCGGTACTCAAGTCCCAGAAAGGACAGCTTCTCCCACGGTACGCCGCTTGAGTGCAAGGCTTCGACCTCCTCGATTAGGCCGGCCTCCAATCTGGCGCCCAGACGGGCTCGAATTCGGCGACGCAGGGTTTTGCGATCCCAGCGGACTCCGAGGACCAGGGCATCAATTGCGGGGGCCGGCTCCGGTTCGTGTCGGGCGGAGTATTCGGCGATCTCGATTGCGCGAATCAGCCGATCCACGTCTTTGAGATCGGTTGTGTTGTGGGTGGGGCGGAGTGCCTTCAGCCGTCGTCTAAGGTCTTCCAGGGGAGAGTCTTGCAGTTCGGATCGAAGCATCTCATTGGGTGGCACGTCGACCAGCCGATAGGCTTTCAGTATCGACTCCAGGTAGAGACCGCTGCCGCCGACGGCGATCGCCGGCTTTCCCCGTTTTTGGAGGGACTCGAAGCTTTCAAAAAACCGCCGTTGAAAATCAAATACGCTGAACTCGACATCAAGGTCGACGATATCAATCAGGTGGTAGGGAACGGTCCTTCCGCCAACGACATATTCCTCTAGATCCTTGCCCGAACCGATATCGAGCCCGCAGTAGACCTGCCGAGAATCAACCGAGAGGATCTCCCCTCCGCAGGCCCGGGCCAGTTCGACGCCGAGCCGGGTCTTTCCCGAAGCGGTCGGGCCGAGGATTACAAGGAGGTTCTTCATCGTTAGGCCAGCCTTCTTTATCCCGAGCGATCCTAACAGAGAAACCCCCTTGGCCTTGGGCACGAGCCGGAATGAACGGGGAAGGCATGGTGTGGGTTAAGATGTCGGCCGATGGAGGATGTATGCGCGAATTCTGTTCGGCTTCTTTGGTTATTCTGATCGGTCTGGCAATGGTTGCTGTCGGTGGTGCGGACGAGGTGCAGCCGGATGTGGCGATGTACGTCGACAAGCCGGAGTATCCGGTGATCGACGAATTGGAGGCTGCAAACGAGGCATTGATTGAGGCAGCGAAGGCTACAACGGATGAGATTCTCGAAGCCTACCACCAGGCTGAAAAAATCAGGACCGAGCCCGAGAAGAAACTGCGTTTTGATCTGTCGGGTGTAGTCAAACCCGAAGGGCCAGAGGCTTTTACAACACGGATGTGGCACCTCCCGCCGACCCCCCAGTACCTGACGGGGACCTGCTGGAGCTTTTCGGCAACCTCCTATATGGAGTCGGAGATCCACCGGCTGCACGGCGACGAGATCAAGCTCTCGGAGATGTGGACGGCCTACTGGGAATTCGTCACGAAGGCTCGGGGGTTTGTGGCATCGCGGGGCGAGAGCCTGGTCGATCACGGTTCCCAGTCCGGAGCGCTACTCCGGGTGTTTGCCGAGCAT
>CAYSHZ010000297.1:0-4851 GCA_964430905.1 uncultured Thermoanaerobaculia bacterium
GTCGAATGACGATCTTTGAACCAGGTCGGTTCAGACCGGCCAAAACAACTGGAGGACAGAGTCATGGAGAAAGTCAGAGGATCATCGAGAGCTATCGCCGACATCGTGAAACTGGGCGCCCGCATCAGCGTTCCCGAGATGGAGGCCATTGCCGAAATCGCCAATTCCGCCGGGGGCGCCCTCGTGTCGGTTACCGGCTACACCGGCTACGACGATGATGACGACTGGTGCGGCAACGGTCGAATCATCTTGAAGTGGCCCCCGAAGAAGGACGAATTCTTCACGCTGTTGAATTTCCTCGTGGATAAGAGGATCAACCATGAGGTTCTGATCAACGGCATTCCCGTACCCAGGGAGGTCATGATCAACGTGTCTCGCCGGCTGGGTCGATAAGGCCACCGGCTCACAAATACGGACACGGCGGCTCGACGGAGAATTCCGTCGAGCCGTTGTTTGACCGAAGATTCGCTTCTCTCAAGCGCAGGACGACAGAGGAATCTTATGGAAATACCGAAGACACCGGAGCCAACCGGCGACAAACGCTACGATCTAACGACGCCCTTCCTGCTGAACGCGGGCGGCACGCGCCTGATCGAGCTTCAACCGACTCTGCGATGCAACCTCCGATGCGCCCATTGCTATTCGGAAAGTGACCCGGACCGCAGGGGCGAATTGCCCCTGTCCAGTCTCACGGGGTTTCTGGAGTCGGCGGCGGATCTCGGTTACGGCTATGTTGGCGTCTCAGGCGGGGAGCCGCTCCTCTGGAGCCATCTTGAGGATTTCTTGGACTTCGCCCGATCGACCGGATTCTCCACATCGATCACGACCAACGCGACTCTTCTCACACCGAAACGGGCGGCGGCTCTCCACGGGCGTGCCGACCTGGTCGCGGTGAGCGTCGATGGGCCACCCGCGGACCACGCGGCCATTCGTGGTTCGGACTGGGCGTTTCCGGCAATGCAACGGGGTCTCGCCGCGCTCCGCGAGGAAGGGATTCCCTTCACTCTCGCGTTCACTCTCACGCGCTTCAACGCTGACCGCTTGAGCTGGCTGTACCGGTTCGCGGATTCCGAGGGGGCCTCCGGCATCAATGTTCACCCGCTCTGCAACTTCGGCGCCGCAAGTTCCAATCTCTCCGACGCCATTCCCGATGGCCAGGAGTTCCAGGCGGCCTCATGGCTTCTCGCACTGCTGGTTCAAGGGCACGACAACGGCGGCCCATCGGTCACCCTCGATGCGATGCGCCGCTCGGTCATCGAGCAAAGCCGTTGGCCGTTACTGGCAGAGGACGAACATCACCTTCGTCGTGCCGGTTTTTCGGATCTGGTCCCCTCCCTGGTCGTCGAACCGGACGGCTGCATCGTTCCCTTCATCTACGGGTTCCCCCGAAAATGGAGACTGGGTTACCTGGATTATGATCCCCTCATAACGGCCTCCAAGACTTGGATTGAAAACTGTGTCGGCCCCGTCGCCCATCTCATTCAATCCACGCTTGAAAGGCTGGCGTCCCAGGGCGCCGACTACATCGATCTCTTCGGGGAGGTCCTCGCTTCGGCCCACAAGTCCAACGACACGGGCGGGAACGAGGCCGCCAGTTCCGGCGAGAACGACAGAGGCGCTTCCGCACGCCAAGTCTCGGTGTAGAGAACGATCATAACGGCAATCGCGGCACTCAACTCTTGGGCTGTTCCACCACGGACAGTCCGGACCGGGGCTGGTTGAGCCAAGTCACGGTTCGCTTCCGGGCTACCCAGTCTTCATTTGCCTCTTCGGGGCAATCGCCTTCTTTACGGGCTCAGGCCGGCGACGCGACTCTCAAGCAAAGCGGTCCAGTCCGTCGGGTTGCTTGTCTCTGTGAGAGGAACCCCGGCACTCAGGTCAACCTTCTCCGAGGAACCGTCGCCATAGCTTTCAAGCGAATGAGCACCGGAGGCCCTGACTCGAAGGTGAATGGTGCCGGTGTCGCGTGTGACGGTCGCCATCTGATGATCGACACTGTCATATTTTGCAAAGATCGCCGTTGCGGTTAAATCGGGGAGATGGTGGCCCCCGCCAGGATCGGAAGAAACGATAACCTTGCTCGATCCGAGGCGGTTGAGGCGCTCCCACTGTGTGCCATTTGGGCTTCCATGGTGGGCGGCACGCAGAACCTGACACTTGTCCTCCATCAGGCGCTCATTGTCGAAATGGCCCCAGTTCTCCATCTGGGCGTCACCCGTACTGATCATTCGGAACCTCCCCCACGTCAGCCGCGTCATGATCGTCAGGTGGTTGGCGTTGAAGATCTTTGCGTCTTCGAGCATTCGAACCAGACCGTTAGTCGGACCCAGGATCTCAAGGTATGGTGCGTTGGGATCAACCTCAACGGCGCCACCAGGAGCAGGACTGGTCAGTGTCCCATCCGGGTACCAACGACTGTAACCTGCGAGAAATGTCGTTTTGGTCTTCTGGTTTGCGAGACGTTCCACGAGCTTGCGGTAGGTTGGAGGTCCCATCCCGAATTCGTGCCAGAACGGCGCCAGGGTAGCTTCTAAGACGGTGTTTTCCTTGACAAGTCTATTTCCACCCCGGAAATGATCGTCGTGCGGATGGGTAATGATCAGGTGTTCGACGTTTCCGTCAAGACCGAGATCATCCAACAAGCGGATCAGCTTATCGGGCTGCGTCGCATCGATGACGATCACTTTCCCCTGCGGGGACACAATGATTGAGGTATCGCCCTGGCCAACGTTGAGCATGTAGACATGGAGATTGCCGTCGGGATTGGCGATCATGAATCCTCCCCCTTCCTTCTCTGGTGAAGCCTTGAGAAAACCGCCTTGGCTGACTGAGCGCCCCTTGGCGCGACCTGGGAGAACCACTGTTGCTGGAGCGTCTTCTTGGGATCGACACCTTCGATGGCCAGATCCCGCAGAACTCTTTTGATCCTGGTTTGCTGAATCTCTCGGTTCTTGGCCCGCTTTCGAAGCTGCTTCATGGTGGGTCGATCCAGATGAGTCTCGACGGACACCGGCTCGAGATCTCGGCGTCGCAACTCGCTTTCGACCCTCTCGACATGCTTCTCGAGCTCCATGGACGGGATATCACCGGAACCCCGAAACGTCTTCCAACGACGGGTGCTGGACAAGATGGCAAAAAAGGCTCGCTGCAGAGCCTCGGGCGGAAGCGGAGGTTGAAAGCCATAGAGCTCTTCGAACTCAGCAAAATCAGGACCTGTACAGCCAAGATCTACGCCATCAGGTAGATCTATCAGCGCCTGCTCAGCAAGCAGACCTTGGTCTTTCAGTCGGGCCAACTCGTCCAGAGGAATGAAGTACACGAGTCGGAATCTTCCACCACTGCATTCGTAATAGTAAACAGACTCTTCCGGTATCGAGATCTCCATAACGGGCCTCCGAGGGTTTCCCCCGTTTCAATGTGACGTCTCACGCTCTTCAGTAATCCTGACAACCGTTGACGCCCGCTCTTCCATCCCTGGCCGATCCGATGACGTCTTGACCTTCGGAAGGTGAGACTCCCGCTCGATCCAAGGAAGCCGTCTGTGCGATGACCGCTTCGCCCACTCCAATCCGGCCCCAATCCCTGTCTTGAGAGCAGATGCAGACTGACCCCCACGCGGACACCCCTCATATGAATATCGAGTTCCACCAGCAACGGTGCATCACCCAAACAGGTGACGACCCACAGACATCCACAGACTATCCCCGAACTCTTCCCTGCTGGGACGACGGCCAGTTGTATCCGGAGGCCTCATCGGGTGGTTCGACCGGCGCCACTGAGGTCAACAAGAGTGTCAACAACTCACTCTGGCTTCTCGTGTTGGTCTTCAAAAAGACGCTGGAGAGCTGGGAGTGAACGGTATTCCGCGAAAGACCCAGCTTCTCCGCCGCCGCCGGAAGACCACCACCCTCAAGAAGGCTTGAAACCAAACGAACCTCGGCCTCGGTGAGATCGAAGAGACCGCAGAAGAGCAGATCCACCAGACTCTGCGACTTCTCGGGATCGGTAACAAACAGGACGGAGGCGGTGCCACGGCCGCAATTGGAATGACACCTCCTGGGAAGTGGGAGGATCACGACGTGATAATCGGGAAGCCCGGACGGCCGAAGCAACCGGACGGTTCCCGCCCCTTCCCGGTCCCCCATCGGACCGTCGCCTCCAACACTTCGAATGAGGTCTCGCATCCGCTTCGTATCGCTGGGCCTGTCGGCCGAAGGACCGAAGCGATCCAATGCGAACCCGTCCTTTCTTGCCGCGATGCGCTCGGCTTCACGGTTGCACATGACCGGGGCGCCCTGAACATCCAGCAGAACCACTCCGACGGCAAGTCTGTCGAAGGCGCCCTCTGCCATTTGGGTCCGCAACTCGGCCCTCCGAATTCGGTGAAAAACCTTCATGGCACGGGAAAAGTGCAGCACAAGACCGGAAAATGCCTCCAGATCCCCCTGGGAGAAATCGCCCGGCCTCCCGGAACGAGCCAGCCACAAAGAGGCATGAGCTTCACTGGAATTCAGCACCGCTGCCCCGGCAACATGGGACAGACCACTCGGCCGCAATAGACGACGGTGGATACTGGTTGCGAACAGCGAATCTCCCGGGAAGGCCCGACTGGTCGATACGACAATCCCCACCGGCCCCGTCATCGCCCTTTGGACCA
Organism: uncultured Thermoanaerobaculia bacterium; assembly: GCA_964430905.1. Classification (GTDB taxonomy): domain Bacteria; phylum Acidobacteriota; class Thermoanaerobaculia; order Thermoanaerobaculales; family Sulfomarinibacteraceae; genus DAOWGJ01. The sequence continues at coordinate 4,658 of CAYSHZ010000297.1, forward strand.
TCTCGTCATCTCCAAGATGGTGGCTCGCATATCTATCCAGAACCTCCCGGCTGAACCCTGTCGATCCAATAACCCGGAGATCACTCACCGGAAGCCCTCCATACACAAGCAGCGCCGCATCCGCCTCGTGCATTCGACGGGCGCCATCGAGAGCCACATTCCAAGCATCGGGGTCGGTCACGGCCTCATAGATC
>CAYSHZ010000298.1:0-4826 GCA_964430905.1 uncultured Thermoanaerobaculia bacterium
GGATGCTGTTGCCGGTGCAGATCTCTTCGCCGGCGCCGTGACGGCGACGGTTGCTCCCGGCAAGATCCTGGAGATCTGTCGGTTTCTCAAAGACGAGCGCGGCTATGGCTTTCTGGTCGATCTGACGGCGATCGACTGGCCCGAGCGTGAGGAGGGCCGGTTCGACATCATCTACTGGATGCACCGCCATTCCGATTCCAAGCGCCTCCGGCTAAGGGCAGTCGTGGCCGAAGACCAGGGGATCAACTCCGTCGAATCCATCTGGGGAGCGGCCAACTGGATGGAGCGCGAGGTTTACGACCTCTTCGGTGTGATCTTCGAAGACCATCCGGGCCTGGAACGTATCCTGACCTGGGAGGGCTTCAACGGTCATCCCCTGCGCAAGGACTTCCCCGTCGAGGGCATCGATACCGGCGCCGCCATCTATCCGGACGTTTATCCGCCCGGAGGTGGTCCGGTCCAAGAAGAAGGAGAGGGGGCATGATGAACGGACCGGAACGTCCCCTTTTTGACGTCGAGGAAATGGAAATCAGTTTTGGGCCGCAGCATCCGGCGACCCACGGTGTCCTGCGGCTGCAGATGAAGCTCGATGGTGAGCGCATCGTCGAGACCAAGCCGATCATTGGCTATCTCCACCGCGGGACCGAGAAACTCTTCGAGACGATGACCTTCCCGGCGTGCATTCCCCACACCGACCGCATGGACTACGTCAACGCGGCCCAGAACAACCAGGGCTTCTGCGTGACGATGGAAAAGCTCCTGGGCCTTTCCATTCCTCCACGAGCGGCCTATCTCCGAATGATCCTGGCAGAGCTCCAGCGACTGGCCAGCCATCTGGTGTGGCTTGCGACCCACGCGGTTGATATCGGCGCGATCACGCCCTTCTTCTATACCTTCCGCGAGCGCGATGCCATCCTCGATCTCTTCGAGGAGTACTGCGGCGCTCGACTGACCCTCAATACCATGAAGATCGGTGGCGTGCCCTTCGAGTTGCCCGAGGGCTGGCTCGATCGGTGCCGGGTATTTGTTGACGCCTTCCCCGGCCATATCGACGAGTACGAGACCCTTCTGACGACCAACCGCATCTGGAAGAGGCGCACGGTCGGCATCGGTGTCATTTCCGCCGAGGACGCAATCAACATGGGCATGACGGGACCCCCGCTCAGGGGCTCCGGCGTCGAGTGGGACATTCGCAAGGTCTTCCCCTACGATCGCTATGACGAGATCGAATTCGACGTGCCGACGGGAACGAACTGCGATACCTACGACCGCTACCTGGTCCGGATCGAGGAGATGCGGCAATCGATCCGCATCCTACGCCAGTGTCTGGACAAACTGCCCGAGGGCCCCATCATGGCCAAGGCGCCCAAGGTCCTGCGGTCGCCCGAGGGCATGGTCTACGGCTCGGTCGAGAGCCCCAAGGGCGAGTTGGGCTACTTCATCGTTGCAACGGAGAAGGGCACGATGCCCTACCGCTGCAGGGTCAGGCCGCCGTCATTCGTCAACCTCCAAGCACTGCCCCAGATGGTCAAGGGATCCCTGGTCGCCGACATGATGGCGGTCATCGGGACCCTGGACATTGTTCTGGGCGAGATTGATCGGTAGGGAGCCATGCCGGAACCCATTCTGCAACTGCTGTTGATTCCCCTGATCAAGATCGTCGTCCTTCTGGTCGTCGTATTGTTGATCGTCGCCTATCTGACCTATGCCGAGCGCAAGATCCTCGGCTATATGCAGGTTCGTCTTGGGCCCAACAGGGTCGGCCCCAAGGGCTGGCTCCAGCCGGTGGCCGACGGCCTCAAGCTCCTGGTCAAGGAAGATTTGGTCCCAGGAGGCGCCGAGAAACTGGTCTTCATGATCGCTCCAGCGATCGTCATGGTCCCGGCGCTGGTAATGTTTGCCGTCATTCCTTTTGGTGAGCCCTTCAAGGTCGCCGGCATGACGGTGACGCCCTATCTGGCCGACATCAACATCGCCCTGCTGTTCATCCTCGGGGTCTCCTCGGTCGGAGTGTTCGGCATCATCCTGGGCGGATGGTCGTCCAACAACAAGTTCTCCCTGATGGGCGGCCTGCGATCGGCCGCGCAGATGGTGTCGTACGAGATTCCAATGGGCTTTGCCATCGTCTCGGCTGTTCTGATGGCGGGCACCCTGTCGATGGTCGGCATCGTCGAGGCCCAGCGGGCCGCCGGGTGGTGGTTCATGTTTCCGGGCATCCTGGGTTTCGGCATCTACTGGGTCTGCGGTGTCGCCGAGACCAACCGCTGTCCCTTCGATCTGCCCGAAGCCGAGGCCGAGCTGGTTGCGGGATTCCACACCGAATACTCCGGCATGAAGTTTGCCCTCTTCTACCTGGCGGAATATGCCAACATGATGATCGTTTCTGCGATGGCCGTCGTTATGTTCTGCGGAGGTTGGCTGCCGCCCTTCCCTCATTGGTTGGGTTGGTTGTGGGCGATGCCTGTTTTTGCCTGGATCCCGGGCGTCGTCTGGTTCCTCGCCAAGATGTCCATCTTCCTCTTCTGTTACATCTGGTTCCGCGGGACCTTCCCGCGCTACCGTTTCGACCAGCTCATGGCTGTGGGCTGGAAGTGGCTCCTGCCCCTGTCGTTGGCCAACGTCTTGTTGGTCGCCCTGGGCGTGCTGCTGGTGAAGGGATAGGAGATGTCAGTGAAAGATTTCCTCTCCAGACTGCTGCTGCCGGAACTGCTCCAGGGCATGGCCCTGACGGGTGGTTATCTGTTCCGAAAGAAGGAAACGGTGCAGTATCCGGAGAAACGACTGGAGCCTCAGGATCGATTCCGGGGCATGTTCGGCTATTCGCTGGAGCGGTGCATCGACTGCCACCTCTGCGCCAAGGCCTGTCCGATCGACATTATCTTTATCCAGGACCACACCGAGGTCGAAGAGGTCGAGGGCAAAGACGGGAAAATGAAAAAGAAAAAGACCAAGGTGATCGATCGCTACGACATCGACGTCAAGCGGTGCATGTTCTGCGGTCTGTGCGAGGAGGCCTGTCCGACCGAGCCCAAGTCGATCTGGTTGACGACCTTGAGCTACGAGGGCACGACCTACGAGCGTAACGAGGGCCTGTATTTCACCAAGGAACGGCTTGAGTCCTGGGAAGGGTTCAAGGCCTTTCCCGGAGTTCCGGCGCCGATCGAAGGACAGAATCCCAGCGATCCTCTGGGGCCAAAACTGACGGCGGAGACGCCTGGGGAGGGAGCAGCCTGATGGACTTCCTCGTAACCAATTTCTCGGAAATCCTGTTCTATCTCTTTGCGGCACTGGCGATTCTGGGCTCGGTTGGGGTCATCACCCTGAAGAACCCGGTTCACGCCGCACTCTCACTGCTGGGAACCTTCTTCATCGTTGCCGTGCTCTTCATTCTGCAGCATGCGGAGTTTCTGGCGGCGGTCCAGGTGATGGTTTATGCGGGCGGCATCATGGTGCTGTTCCTCTTCGTCATCATGCTGGTCAGCGTTCGGGGGTTGAAGACCGAGGCGGCCTTCCTCTCGCCCCTGGTCCCGGTGGCGATCATCGGAGCGATTTTGGTTGGATCCTTGATCGCCTCGGCCATCCTCCTGGGGGTCTTCGCAACCGGCAGTGGCAGTCCGGAAGCTCTGCAGATGGTTGATGGCGCCACCCTGGGCAACACCGAAGCTGTCGGGATGGTGCTCTACACCAAGTACCTCATTCCCTTCGAGGTGGTCTCGGTCGTGTTGCTGGTCGCCATGATTGGCGCAATCGTCTTTGGTCGGAAGGATCGATTTATAGACGAAGTCGAAGGCGAGGTAGGGTCATGATTACCGCTACCCACTACCTGATTCTATCGCTGGTGATGTTCTCCCTGGGTTTGATCGGCGTGATGGTTCGCCGGAACTTCATCACCGTCTTGATGTCGCTGGAGTTGATCTTCAACGCGGTCAACCTCAATCTGATCGCATTTTCCTTCCGACTGGGCGACCTGGGCGGTCAGATCCTGGCAATCTTCGTCATCACGGTCGCGGCGGCCGAGGCGGCGATCGGCCTGGGACTGATCATCGCCCTGACCCGGCTCAAGGACACCGTGATCCTTGATGATGCCAACGAGATGAGGAGCTAGCCTATGTCCTTTTATGACCTGATCTGGCTTGTTCCCCTCTTCCCCCTGGCCGGCGCCCTGGTCAATGGATTGATCACCCACCAGTTGGGGCTCAAGAAGTCCACGGCCAACATCGTTGCCCTGGTGGGTTCCGGTCTGGCCTGGTTGTGGGCGTGGGCCGCGGTGCTGCAGTGGTACTTCACCGAAGACCACACGGTCTCCTACGTCGTCAAGGTCTTCGACTGGATCTCCGGCGGTAACGTTCCGTTGCTGAACGGAGGCACGGCTCCGCTGGAGATTGCGGCGTCCTATCAGATCGATCCGATCTCGGCGGTCATGGTGTCCTTCGTCACTTTCGTCGGCTTTTTGATCCACCTCTACTCGGTGGGCTACATGCACGACGAACCCGACAAGGCCTACAGCCGGTACTTTGCCTACCTCAACCTCTTCATGTTCTCGATGCTGACCCTGGTTCTGGGTTCCAACCTGGCGGTACTCTTCGTCGGGTGGGAGGGCGTCGGCCTGTGCTCCTACCTCTTGATCGGCTTCTACTACGAGAAGGACTGGTGTGCATCCGCCGGCAAGAAGGCCTTCATCGTCAATCGCATCGGTGATTTTGGATTTCTGCTGGCGATCTTCTTCACCTTCGGTTGGTTCGGAACGCTGGAGTTCTCCGAACTCTTCGCTACTCTCTCGAGCCATCACGGTGCGGCCCTGGGCGGCGCGGCCACGGTCATTGGTC
>CAYSHZ010000299.1:0-4797 GCA_964430905.1 uncultured Thermoanaerobaculia bacterium
TCTGGTCCAGGTCCAGACAGTGACCTATGGGGCCGTTGCGATGGCCCTGATTCTCAGCGGTGTACTCGCGGTCCGCCAGGAGGATCTGAGAGGGGGGCGCATCGCCGGTTTTGTTTTTTTTGTTCACGGCATGCTGTTTGTACACCACTTTGTCGTGTTGACACCAGCTTTCCTGGATATGCCGGTGCCGGCATATATGAGCAGGATTTCCTTTGTGGACGCGGTGTCGGAATTTCTCGTGGGGTTGGGATGTATTCTGGCCCTGGGTTTGCGGAGTGTGGACGAGGCCGAGGATGCCAATCTCAGGCTTGAGGCCAGCGAACGGGCTCTCCGGGACCTTGTCGATGCCGACCCGCTGACCGGGCTCTTCAATCGAAGGAGGCTCAGACCGTTCGTCGAGGCTGTTACCGAGGGTGGACTGGTGTTGTTTATTGACGTGGATCAGTTCAAGGCCATCAACGACTCATGGGGACACGCAACCGGCGATGCCTGTCTCAGGAGGGTTGCGGACGTCTTGCGGCAGGTGGTGAGGACCAGTGATGGTCTCTTTCGCATGGGTGGAGATGAATTCCTTGTTGTGGCTCCGGGCCTGGGCCTTGAGGATGCACGACGGCGGGTGCAGTTGCTGCGGGCGACCCTTGCACGTCCCGATGATCGTGGAGTCGCGCTTTCGGTGTCGATTGGCATGGCTCCTTTTGACGATGAAACCCGTCTCGACCAGGCGATGGCGGCGGCTGACGCCGCGATGTATCGGGACAAGGGTTCACTGGGTTAGGCCCATGGGGCCGGAGTCGCCCCGCCATATCGGCCGGTTCCTCGACTTTCGAACTTTTCCGAGTTGAATCCGTTGTTCTGTTCGTGGGATATCGGGTTTGGGGAGGATCATGAAGAAGAACAGTCTCATTCCGCTTTTCGGCATAACTATTTTGGTGATATCATTACCTGTCATGGTCTTTGGCGCCACTGAGACCTCGCACACCGAAAGGTCGTTCCCCGCAACGCCTGGCGGGAAGGTGATGGTCGATGCGTCGTTTCATATGATTGAGGTCACGGCCCGGCCGGGGAATTCCGTTGACGTTGTCGTCGATCTTGAGTTCTCCGCCTCGGAGGACAAGGCCAAACGACTGCTTGAAGAATACAATCCGCGATTCGAGATTGATGGTGGCACGATCGTTATCCGTTCCACTCGGAAGAAAGCTACCTGGAACTGGGGTTCCTACAAGAGCAAGGGAATGATTTCGGTGTCGATGCCTCCGGGTATGGATCTCGTCGTCGATAATTCCTCGGGTGCAGTCATCCTCAAGGGCGATTTTGGTGAGGCCACGGTCGCCGTCGACAATTCGTCAGGCAACATCAGCGGCCAAACGGCCATGGCCGTCCTGTCGGTCAATAACTCCTCGGGTCAAACCCGTATCAGGGCCATTCGTCCCCTCAAACAGTTTGATGTGGATTGCTCGTCGGGTTCGGTCCGTCTCGAGGGAGTGGCCTTCAAGGTTGACGTCGATTCCTCGTCTGGGTCGGTCAAGCTGTTTGGCCTGTTGGGTGATGCACTTGTGGATTCCTCCTCGGGTTCGGTTGAGGCGGTGTGGCAGTCGATACCGGCCGGGGCAATCGTCAAGATTGATACCTCCTCCGGGGGGGTCCGCTTGGCCTTTCCCAGTGGTACCGTATTCAAGGGCACGATCGATACCTCCTCTGGGGGGATCCGAACGGAGTTTCCGTGCGCCGTGAAGAAGAGGGACTTCTGCCGTTTCAATGGCGGATCCGACGCCGTTCGCTTGTCGATAGATACCTCTTCAGGGGGCGTTCGGTTGACTTCGATCAACTGAGGGTCTTCCCTGGCTCTCAGCGTTTGGCATTTGCGTCAGGATGCAATTTCCGGGAACTCGCCAGAGTTCTGGGAAATTGCTGTGGGACAATCCCCACATGACGACGAAGACGGCGAATATCGCATCTCATCTGGTTAACATGGCGCGGCGGCAGCCGGACACCACGGCGATCATCGTTCCCTGGGGGCGGCGCGGCGGCAGCCTGACCTACCGGCAACTGGACGACCGATCGTCGCAGATTGCGCGGGGTCTCGAAAGAGTCGGTATCGGCCTCGGTGTTCGAACGGCACTGATGGTTCAGCCGGGCCTCGATCTTTTTGCTCTGGCCTTCGGCCTGTTCAAATGCCGGGCCATTCCTGTCCTGATCGATCCCGGCATTGGCATCAAGAATATGAAGAGTTGCCTGCAAAGGGCCCGACCCGAGGCATTCATCGGGATTACCAAGGCTCATGTTGCGCGGGTCGTTCTCGGGTGGGGCAGGGGGAGCCTCAAGAGTCTCGTGACGGTCGGGCCACGGTTGTTCTGGGGCGGTTGGACCCTGAAGAAGATCGAGGCCATCGGGTCCGACGAGGCCCGGGAATCGGTCATGCCGGTATCGGCCGCCGACGAAGAAGCAGCTGTGGTCTTTACCTCGGGAAGTACCGGCCCGCCCAAGGGTGTCGTCTACCGGCACGGGAATTTTGCCGCGCAGATCGAGGCCCTCCGGGAGGTCTACGGATTCGGCCCCGGCGAGGTCAATCTGCCGACTTTCCCATTATTCGCCCTCTTCGACCCGGCCCTGGGCATGACAACGGTGATTCCCGAGATGGATCCGACGCGGCCCGCCCGGGCCAAGCCTGAGAAGATCATCGGTCCGGTCAACGAGTTTGGTGTGACGACGATGTTCGGCTCACCGGCGCTACTGGACACGGTGGGCCGGTGGGGAGAGGCGCACGGTGCCACGATGCCGACGATGCGGCGAGTGATTTCCGCCGGCGCACCGGTGGCGCCGCGCGTCATCGAGCGCTTCATGACAATGCTGGACGAGGGGGCTCAGATCTTCACACCCTACGGCGCCACCGAGAGTCTCCCGGTGGCATCGATCGGCAGTGACGAGATCCTCTCGGAGACCCGTCATCAGTCCGAAAAGGGAAGGGGAACGTGCGTCGGACTCCCGGTGCCGTCGGCCGAGGTCCGGGTCATTGCCACGACCGATGAGCCGATCGAGACGTGGGACGAGAGCCTGTGCGTCGAAGCGGGGACGATCGGCGAAATTGTCGTCAAGGGCCCCCAGGTGACGTTGGACTATTTCGAGGCGCCGGAACACACGGCCAAGGGGAAGATCAAGGACGGAGACGGTGTCCGTCACCGGATGGGTGATTTGGGCTATTTCGACGAGAAGGGGCGCCTGTGGTTTTGCGGGCGCAAGGCCCACCGGGTGATCGCTCCGGAGAGAACGTTTTACACAGTTCCCTGCGAGGGCGTCTTCAACGCCCATCCGGCGGTCTTTCGGACCGCCCTGGTTGGTATCACGAGGGGCGGCAGGGTTGAGCCCATTCTCGTTGTCGAGTTGGACAGGGGTGGGGGCGTTCCGGATCAGGCGGTTTTAACCAGAGAACTGCTGGAGATGGGGAGCCTGTACGAGCATACGAAGCCGATCTCCGAAGTGCTGTTCCACAAGGCTTTTCCCGTCGATATCCGGCACAATGCCAAGATTAATCGGGCCCTCCTGGCCTCCTGGGCGGCCGAGAAACTGGGCGGCCGGCCGGCGGTGGTCGGCTCATGACGAGGGTTCTGGTCACCGGGGGAGGCGGTTTCCTCGGCAAGGCGATCGTCATGCGGCTCCTGGAACGGGGCATGGCCGTCCGGTCCTTCAGCCGGGGGGCGTATCCCGATCTTGAAAACGAGGGTGTTCAGTGCGTCCGGGGTGATCTCGCGGACCCTGGGGCAGTCGATACGGCTGTTGATGGTTGCGAGATTGTCTTTCACGTCGGCGCCAAGGCCGGCGTCTGGGGTTCGTACACAGAGTACTTTGATGCCAACGTCAAGGGGACGGAGAACGTTCTGGCAGCCTGTGCCAAGCATGGTGTCGGGCAATTGGTCTATACCTCCAGTCCATCGGTCGTCCATGGAGGCGGCGCCATCGAGGGCGGCGACGAGAGCCTGCCATACCCCGATCGCTTCGAGGCGCCCTATCCCGAGACCAAGGCGATGGCGGAGCAGATGGTCCTGGCGGCCAACGGCCCGGAGATGATGACCGTCGCCCTGAGGCCGCATCTGATCTGGGGCCCGGAGGACAATCACCTGGTGCCCAAGATCGTCGGAAGGGCACGATCCGGAAAACTCAAACTGGTCGGCAACGGAACCAATCTGATAGACGCCGTCTACATCGACAATGCCGCCCAGGCTCATCTCGATGCCCTGGACAGCCTCGTGCCGGGGGCCGCATGCTGTGGAAAGCCCTACTTCATCACCAACGGGGAACCCCGGCCGCTCAAGGAGATCATCGATCGGATGGTGGGCGCCGCCGGCCTGCCGCCGGTTGACTCAAGTATTCCGATGGGAGTTGCGGTGGCCGCCGGCCGGACGTTGGAGGTGGTCCATCGCCTCTTTGCGCCCAGGACCGAGCCGATGATGACGGCCTTTCTGGCCCGGCAGTTGGGAACCGCCCACTGGTTCGATATTTCCGCCGCCCGACGGGATCTGGGCTACGACCCGGTGGTCAGTCTGGATGAGGGATTCAGGAGACTTGGGGCGTGGTTTGCGGCGGATAGCTGAGGGCGGAGTAGACGCGGAATCCGCGTCCGAAACAGAGCTGCCGAAAGAGCCGCCTCGTGAGGCAATGACCGAGCGGGAGCGACCGGTAGTCGTCGGCTTGAATGTCCGATCTTGATGCGCTCACGAAGGCCGGGGTTGGAATGCACGGACCGGGATAGATGGCAGTGGGCCGAATCCGCGTCAGTTTCCGCGACGGCGACGGCGGCCGGTT
>CAYSHZ010000300.1:0-4760 GCA_964430905.1 uncultured Thermoanaerobaculia bacterium
GAACGCTGGAGTTCTCCGAGTTGTTTGCCATCTTGTCCGGCCATCACGGTGCGGCCCTGGGCGGCGCAGCCACGGTCATCGGTCTTCTGCTCTTTGTCGGCGCCATCGGCAAATCGGCACAGATTCCGTTGTTTGTCTGGCTGCCGGATGCCATGGCGGGTCCGACTCCGGTCTCGGCCCTGATCCATGCCGCGACGATGGTCACGGCGGGCGTCTACATGGTGGCGCGCTGCAACTTCTTCTATCAGTTGTCGTCCACCGCGATGTTGACCGTCGGCGTTATCGGTGGCGTGACGGCGGTCTTCGCCGCGACCATCGGCTTGGTCCAGAACGACATCAAGAAGGTTCTGGCCTACTCGACGGTCTCGCAGTTGGGCTACATGTTCCTGGCGGTAGGCGCCGGCGCCTACATCGTGGCGATCTTCCACGTTGTCACCCACGCCTTCTTCAAGGCCTGCCTCTTCCTGGGTTCCGGCTCGGTGATCCACGCCTGTGGCGGCGAACAGGACATGCGCAAGATGGGCGGCCTGAGGAAGTATATGCCCAAGACCTACTGGACCTTCCTGACCGCGACCGTTGCAATCGCAGGCATCCCGCCGCTGGCAGGCTTCATCTCGAAAGACGCGATCCTGGCCAAGGTCTTCGAGGGTGGCTACACCGACCTCAACGGTTTCGGGAACGCCTACTACCTCTTGTGGATCCTCGGTCTTGGTGGCGCCTTCTTGACGGCGTTCTACATGTTCCGCCTGGTCTACATGACCTTCTTCGGAGACTTCCGCGGCGGCGAGGAGGCGGAACACCATCTGCACGAATCGCCGTGGACAATGACCCTGCCATTGCAGGTTCTGGCGTTCCTCTCGCTGGTCGGCGGGGTGGTGATCGGATTCCCCGGCGTTCTTTTCCACAAGGACAACTGGAACTTCATCGAGGGCTTCATGGGCCCGATGATTCTCGGCGGCCATGCCCACGGGGGCGAGCATGCCGGTGGTCACGCCGTCAGCTTCGGGCTGGAGTGGGGACTCGTCGCGTTGTCCGTCGCCATTGCCGCTTCGGGCATCGGTCTGGCCTACCTCTGGTACAAGAAGGATCCGGAGTTCTCGGCGCCCAGGGCTCTTGCCGAACGCTTCCCCTTCGCCTACAAGCTCCTGCTCAACAAGTACTGGGTAGACGAGCTCTATGACGCAACTGTCATCAAGGGCACGGTCGGTCTTGCCCGGTTCTTGTGGGAGTTCGACGCACGAGTCGTTGACGGCATTGTCAACGGAACGCGCCACGCAACCGTGGCCACGAGCTTCCTGTCAGGCATCTTCGACGTCAAGATCATCGACGGTCTCGTCAATCTTATCGCCACAATCAATCAGACGGCCAGTCGGTATTTCCGTCGGCTTCAAGTGGGCTTCACCCAAGGCTACGCCATGGTGATGGTCTTCGGTGCAGCGCTCATGCTGGCCGTTTTCTTTATTTCTTACTGAGGGACGGGGTAGAACATGGAAACCCAGTACGCTTACCTTCTGACTTTCATCTGTTATGTGCCGCTCGTCGGTGCGTTGGTCATTGCTTTCTTGATCAACAAAGAGAACGTGCGGGCCATCAAGCTGACCGCGACGGTCGTGGCCGGCCTGGACTTTGTCCTGTCCCTGCCCCTGTGGTTCCTCTATAACACCGGCGGGGCCGAGTTCCAGTTCGTCACGAAGTTTGACTGGATCCCGTCGGTCGGTGTCCAGTACTTCTTCGGGGTCGACGGGTTCTCCGTCCTCCTGATCCTGCTGACGACCCTGTTGGGCCTGATCGCCATCTATTCGTCTTATACGGCGATCACCCACCGAGAGAAGGAGTACTACGTCTTCCTGCTCCTGTTGCAGGTTGGAATGCTGGGAGTCTTCTGCTCCCTGGACTTCATCCTCTTCTACGTCTTCTGGGAAGTGATGCTGGTACCGATGTACTTCCTGATTGGCGTCTGGGGCGGACCGCGCAAGCTTTATGCTGCGATCAAGTTCTTCCTCTTCACCCTGGTCGGGTCGGTCCTGATGCTGGTCGGTATCCTGGCCCTGTATTTCTTCAACTCAACAGGCATGGAGGCCATCGGCCTGCAGGGCCTGGGCAACGCCCCGACCTTCGCCATTCCATCACTCTATGAAATTGCGCCCCAGGTCCCGCCGGAGCTTCAGTTCTGGATTTTCCTGGCCTTCTTCGTCGGTTTTGCCATCAAGGTTCCGATGTTCCCGTTCCACACATGGTTGCCGGACGCCCACGTCGAGGCCCCGACCGCCGGTTCGGTCATCCTGGCAGGTGTTCTCCTGAAAATGGGAACCTACGGTTTCGTCAGGCTCTCCCTGCCGTTGTTGCCCGATGCGACGATCAAGGCAGTCGGTTGGATTGGGTGGCTGGCGATTGTTGCGATCATCTACGGCGCCCTGGTCGCAATGGCGCAGAAGGACATGAAAAAGCTGGTGGCCTACTCCTCGGTCAGCCACATGGGTTTCATCATGCTGGGCATGTTTGCCCTCAACGAGGCGGGCCTGAGGGGTTCGATCCTGCAGATGCTCAACCACGGAGTTTCCACCGGCGCACTCTTCCTCTTGGTTGGTCTGGTCTACGAACGCCGTCACAATCGGATGATTTCCGAGTATGGCGGTATCGCCAAGGTTATGCCGATCTACGCAATGTTCTTCCTGGTGATTACGATGTCGTCGATCGGTCTGCCGACCTTGAACGGCTTCATCGGCGAGTTTCTCATTCTGATCGGCGCTTTCGCCCACAACTGGCTTTGGGCGCTCTTTGCCGCCTCCGGCATCGTCCTGGGTGCCGCCTACATGCTGTGGATGTACCAGCGGGTCTTCTTCGGCGAGCTGTCCAACGAGAAGAACAAGGGCCTCAAGGACCTTAACCTTCGCGAACAGTGGACGATCATCCCGTTGATCATCCTGGCCTTCTGGATTGGCCTCTATCCGAAACCGTTCCTCGACAGGATGGCGCCCACGGTCGATCGCGTAATCGAGCGCGTTGCGGTGGCCCGTCCCGACATCGCCGTGCAGGCGCCTGCCCACACGGTCACGGTCGATCAGCACGAGGGGCATGACGGGGCCGCAACCGAGCACGGAGAGTAACGATGCCACTCGCGCAGTTCGGACCGTTCATCCCTGAGATCTTCCTCGCGGTGATGAGCTTCGTGCTCCTCGTGATGGGTATCGGGCTGGGACGGCGGGGGATGCGCCCGCTGGCCCTAATTGCCGCGGCGTCTCTGATTGTCACCGCCGTTTTGGTGTGGCTCTTCGGTCGCCCCGAGGGAGCTCCCGAGGTCATCCTCGGCGGCATGCTGGTCGTTGACTCCTTCGCCGTCTACTTCAAGCTGCTGGTCCTGGTCGCCGGTCTCCTGACGGTTTTCCTGGCCACCGGTTTCCTCGACCGTTTCAGATACGGTGGTGGAGAGTTCTTCGCCCTGATCCTGACCTCGGTCCTGGGCATGTTTGTCATGGCTTCGGGAGTCAATCTTGCCAGCCTTTACGTCGGCCTTGAGCTGATGGCCCTGTCCTCCTACGTGCTGGTCGGCTACTGCAAGCTGGAGGTCAAGAGCAACGAGGGCGCCGTCAAATACTTTGTCCTGGGCGCCCTGTCGTCCGGCATCCTGCTTTATGGAATCTCCCTGGTCTACGGCAGTCTCGGCACCCTGGATTTGATGGAGATCAAGAGCGGCCTGGAAGCTGCTCCACAGGACAATCTGGTCCTGATGCTAGGTATCGTCCTGATCGCCTTTGGCATGCTTTTCAAGGTCGCGGCCGTTCCCTTCCACGTCTGGTCGCCCGATGCCTACGAGGGTGCACCGACGCCGGTCACTGCCTTTATCTCTGTTGCGCCCAAGGCAGCCGCCTTTGCGATGTTCCTCAGGCTTTTCGCAGGCGCCCTGGCGCCCGAGATTGACCACTGGCGCAGTGTCATCTGGCTGGCCGCAGCCATGACGATGATCTTCGGCAATATTGCGGCTCTGACTCAGGATAACGTCAAGAGAATGCTGGCCTATTCGTCGATCGCCCATGCCGGCTATGCCCTGATGGGTATCGTCGCCGGTACGGCCTACGGGACCTGGTCGGTTTTGATGTACATGCTGGTCTACACCTTCATGAACCTCGGCGCCTTTGCCCTGGTCGTCCTGCTGGAGACCCGTGGTTATGCCGGGGAGACCATCAAGGATTGGGCGGGACTGTCGAGGCGTGCACCGGCCGCCGCCGCTGCGATGCTGATCTTCCTGTTGGCCTTGGCCGGCATTCCGCCGACCGGTGGCTTCATGAGCAAACTCTACGTCTTTGCCGCCACCATCAATGCCGGTTACATCTGGCTTGCGGTGATCGGTGTCCTGATGTCGGCCGTCAGCCTCTACTACTACTTCCGCATCGTCGTCCAGATGTACCTGGTCGAGGGTGACGAGGCGGACGCCGGCGCTGAGATGGCGCCTGATCGCTGGGCCGGCGCCGTCGTTGCGGTCTGTGCCGTGATCGTGCTGGCCATTGGGATCTATCCCGGACCCGTCGTTGGCTGGGCCCAGGGTGGATTAAACGCACTCGGGTTGATGTAGGGGCAATTCGTCGAAGGAATTGCATCAGGCCCTTTGGGCCTGGGGTGGCTTGAGAGCATCCTACGAGCCACGGTCGCTTCGAGAAACCCGTGCCTGGAATGTCCGAGGAGACCGGTGACAGGGGCCGGTGGCCGGGACGGCACCCAGTTACTGGTCTCCGTTATCCGGGTTGCTCATCGGAGAGAAATGT
>CAYSHZ010000301.1:0-1395 GCA_964430905.1 uncultured Thermoanaerobaculia bacterium
GAACCAAACCGCACTGGACAAGCAGGTCCAGCGTCCGGTATACCGTGGCGCGAGAGACCTTGCGCTTTTTGACCTTCATCCTTGCCAGGAGGTCGTCGGCATCCAGGTGATCACTGGTTGCGAAGATCTCATCCAGTAGGGCCAGTCTTTCCTGTGTCACCTTGAGGTTGTTCTCCCTCAGGTGCTGAACGAACAGCTTCTGGGCACGTTGGGCGAGCTTGCTCATGGTGTCTCCTTCTAATTCAGACTCATTTTCAATGTCACCACACATGATATGTCTCGATGCCGGGCGTGTCAAGATCGCTAAAACCCACAAATTTGGGTGCCCTCATCCACAGTTTTGGAACGGTGGAGATGACACCTCCAGTGAGGTAGAGTGGCAGGAGCAATTCATGGGGGTGTTGATGGATTATCCAATCTGGGATCTGGCCGGGGTTTGCCATTCTGGTCCTGGTGATCTGGTTTTCAGATCCGGTGGCGAGGCCATCGATGGTTGGAGTCATCCTGGGCCTGATGATGGCAACGACCGCGATCATGGTCGTTACCCGGGATCAGCTCCGTCCCCTCTACCTGGGTTCTGCGGTTGATCTGGGTCGGTTCAGTATTCACGCCCAGTGGGGGAATACCTGGCTCTTCGCCGTTCTCCTGATAGTGGGACTGGCAACGGTCTTTTTCATGGTCCGCATGGTTCTCAACGCAAAGGCCGAGGGGTCGGACGCAGCGTAGAATCTCAAGAGGAAACAAACCGGAGTTGGACCTGATCAGCGTATTTCTATCTGAATACCCAGACGGAAACAGGCATCGTGCTTTCGGGAGAGTATTGGGACCGGAGGCTTGACTTCACTCCGAGGAGTTCTTGTTTTCGTCGGTCGAATCAGCCTTGCCGCTCTTGACCGAATCCTTGAAATTGCGAATTCCCTCGCCCAGGCCCTTGCCCAATCGGGGAAGCTTGTTGACTCCAAAAATCAGAACGACGATTGCGAGAATGATGAGGAGTTCAGGAAGACCCAGGCTACCAAACATCTCTACCTCCAAAGGAACCCAAGTCTAACAGAATTGCCATGACCTCGGAGGGTGCGCCGAGGCGGTGGGCACACGCTGCGGCGCCGGCAGCGGTTCCGGGGATCCATTGACGATATTGGGAGAAACCTTTCGCTGTGAGAAACGCAAAGGTCCCCAGGACTTTGAGTGCACGCTGAAGGGTCGTCTCCTCCAGACGCCGTTCCCATCCGGGCGCAAGCCCAACCAGGGTTGCCCAGGTCTGCGCGATGGTGTGACGTTGATCAATCGTCAGGAGGTCCGGCATGGCTCGATCACCCAGCAAGGACGCCAGATCGTAGGTGTCCGGCCCTCGTCTGATGTCCTGGACATCGATGATCCCAACTCGGCCTTCGG
>CAYSHZ010000301.1:1495-4737 GCA_964430905.1 uncultured Thermoanaerobaculia bacterium
TTGAGCCTGGCCCGCCAGTACTTTCGCCCGGACGCATCCCCGGCGATCGGCGTCAGCTCGGAAGAGACCAATGCCCTGATCTTGGCTGGAAGCTGAAGAGTTTCATCCATCCAGGCTATTCTCTCCGAGAACGAATGATTTATCGAGCGCGGGGAGACGGCATGAACCTGATTGGTAAGACATCCCTCGAGATTGCCACGGCACTCGAGGGCGTGGTTGACCGAAGATTCCGGGCGCAGCAGGTTGCCGCCTGGATCCACCAACGGGACGCCAGGACCTTCGATGAGATGGCCAATGTTCCGAAGGTCCTGAGACAGACCCTGGCTGAGCGTTTCTCGTTGGCCGAGCCGACGGTTTTGGAAATCATCTCCAGCGACGATGGTTCGACCAAGTATCTCTTCAGTCTTGAAGACGGGGCGACGTTCGAGGGGGTTTCGATGCCGGATGGTGGAAAAGCCACCCTATGCCTCTCCTCACAGACCGGGTGCGCTGTTGGTTGCACCTTCTGTGTGACCGGCGCTCTCGGTTCGGGGCGCAACCTGGGGTCCGCAGAAATGGTCGGCCAATACCGGATCATGAGACGGGAGCTTCCGGACGAAGTTGAACGGGTCAATCTGGTCTTCATGGGCATGGGAGAACCGCTGCTCAACACGACGGCGCTCGGGCAGACGCTGGAAGTTCTGTACGAACGAGTCAGCCCAAAGAGGATTACCATTTCGACCGCCGGAATCATTCCAGGAATCCGGTGGATGGCCGAATTGAAGCGCCGGCCCAAGCTGGCCCTGTCATTGAACGCACCGGATCAGGAACGCAGGGAGCAGATTATGCCAATCACCAGGCGTTATCCCCTGGATCAGTTGATGGCGACGATACGGGAATTCCCGCTGGAGCGGGGTCGGAGGATCACCTTCGAGTACGTGATGATTCGAGATTTCAACGATCACACCGCCGATGCACGGGCGGTAGCTCGACTGATCGATGGTATTCCCAGCAAGATCAACGTCATTCCCCTGAACGAAGATGCGGAGCATTTTCCGGAGCTCCGGCAGCCGGAAGCCGACACCGTTGATTCTTTCGCACGGACCCTGAGAGATGCCGGCCGGGTCGTGACGGTCAGGTGGTCCAAGGGTGCTGACGTTGCTGCTGCGTGTGGCCAACTGAAGGGAAGAAGGATGGGGTCGGGGGCCTGATGTCTTCGGTAATCCGGTATTGCGCGTCGAGGAGACGGATTCCGGTACACTGCTCGCCGTTGCCATGATTCGACTGAGGAATCTGACCAAGACGTATGACGGGCGCAGGATTCTGCGGGGGATCGATTTACAGGTCGAGCCCGGGGAATTTTTGTTTCTGACTGGTGCCTCCGGGGCGGGAAAGACAACTCTTCTCAAGCTCCTCTACGGTGCCGAACAGCCGTCCGACGGAGGTGTCTGGGTGGCAGGGGAACGGGTCGATCAACTCTCCCGCCACAAGATGGCGTTCCTTCGACGCAAGATCGGCGTGATTTTCCAGGACTTCAAGCTGCTCCATCACAAAACGGTTCTGGAGAATGTCACATTTGTGCTCCGATTCCACGGTCTGGGCGCCCGGGAAGCCCACCGGCGGGCCTATCAGGTTCTCAAGCGCCTGGGGCTGCATCATCGGCAATCGGCGCTGCCGGAGGTCCTGTCGGGAGGGGAACAGCAAAGGGTTGCGATTGCCAGGGCCCTGGCCTATCAACCACGGCTGATTCTGGCCGACGAGCCGACGGGCAATCTGGATTCCGATCTGGCGGGAGAACTTCTGAGTCTGCTGTGTGATATCAACTATCAGGGCGCCACGATCATGGTGGCGACGCATGACCACGCACTGTTGGAGGCGATGCCCGCACGGACCCTGGTGCTGCACCAGGGTCGTATCGAGTACGACGGGAGTTGGCCCCCATGATAGGGCATGCGCTGGAAGAGGGTCTGGCTCTCCTGCGGCGCCGGGGGCCGGTCAGTGCGGTTCTGGCGTTGTCGTTGGCAGTGCCTCTGGCATTGGCAGGTTTTACGACCAGTCTGGGGTTATGGGCCCGTCCGCTCGTCGCACTGGAACGGCAGACGGCTGTGGTCAGGGTTCTCCTGCATCCCCAGATGGATCCTTCCCAGCGGCAACGCTGGATGACAGAAGAGGCTCGTCTTCACCCGGACTGGAAGCTTTCTGAAGTGGATCGACAGACATTGGAAAACCGACTCAAACTGTGGTTTCCTTATCTTGAAGATCTTCTTGAGGGGGACCACGCGATCGAACTACCGACGCTGGTGGAGGTGGAGACCGCCTCGCCCAATGAGGTTTCAATCCTCAGTGAAGGCCCGGCGGTGATCGCAGTGGGACCGACAGCTTCGGTTGATCGTGTCCTCGGTCTGATGGCCCGAACACTGACGTGGCTGCTGGCCATTGTCAGCGGAATTCTGTTGACCTCGGCATTCCTGTTGGCTGCGACCTGGATCCATCTTGAGGTCTACCGGCACGCTGATGAGATTACGATCATGCGGCTTGTCGGGGTGACGGAGAGCGCCATCAGGAGTCCTTTCCTGGTCGCCGCGTTGGTTCCAGGCATTTTTTCCGGACTTCTGGCCTCGGCGGGAGCCTGGTATCTCGTCCATATGGTAGGGAATGTCGTCGATGCGGTTGGATTGGCACCGCCGGTATTTCCGGGCTGGCTGCTGGTCGCGGAAATCGGTGTCGGCGTCATATTGCCGGTCGCCGCGGCGTCATTCACGATGGCACGACACGCAAAGGCTGGAGGGGGAGAGTAGGGAGAAACCGGGAGAATCAGAGCCGTTGGTGACAAAAAAGGCGCCCCGAGGGGCGCCTGAATTCAAACTAAGCGGAGTGTCACTGTGCCCTGAGTTTCTTGAGGTGCTCCCGAAGATCGTTGGCCTCCTCGACCTCACCGATTGCCTCAAGCTCTTCGATCTGTTGTTCCAGGGCCAGGAGTTTGCGTTCGTAATCAGCCTTGTCCTTCTCCACCTGGATGTTTTTGGCGGCATCGGCCTTCTTTTTCTCGACCGACTGGACCAATTTTGAATTGCCGGCGTTCTTATACGCGGTGATCGCCTGGTCATACTGTTTGGTCTTGTCGTAGATGAAACCCATTTGGTTGTAGACCTGGGACCGCATCTTGCCGCTGACGCCAATCTTCAAGGCCTGTTGCAAATCCCTGATCCCGGCATCGTACTGGCCGAGATTGGTGTTGCACTGGGATCGGTAGTAGTGAACCA
>CAYSHZ010000302.1:0-232 GCA_964430905.1 uncultured Thermoanaerobaculia bacterium
GGAGTTGTTGGACGATTGAGGCGACGTCCAGCGCCGATGATATGGGCCTGGATCTGACCAGCCTCGACGGCATTCTTGCAGTCTCCTATTTTGATTCAGGCAGCCTGAAACTTGGGTTCGAGGAGATGGGTGGTAATTGCGGCCCACTGAAACCGCAGGACGGTGGCGGCTTCGTTCACAGCTGGCAGTGCGGAACATTACAGCTTGATTTTGTATTACCCGAAAGGCTTGA
>CAYSHZ010000302.1:242-4712 GCA_964430905.1 uncultured Thermoanaerobaculia bacterium
GGGACAGCTCGGACGCGGTGGGAGCTGCGGCGGCGCTGGAGCCGAACGATGATGGCGGTATTCTTGTGGCCTATTCCCGGGAGAATACTCTGACGGGAAGCCGGGGAGTTGAATCGGCCTTTTCCTGGATCTCCAAGGACAATTTTGAGAGCGGAGACAGCTCGGCATGGACCGAGGGCCCGTAAGACTCAAGAACACGGTCCCCTGAACAAACTACTCATCGAGGTCCTTGCCCGAGCCAATGTCAGGGTCACGAAAGACGTGACCAGAATCGGCCGGGAGGATCTATTCCACGACGAAAGATTGGAGTTCGACCGCGTCCGACTCAATAACAGAGAACATCAATTGTCTTGTCAACAAAGAATCGAGACGAATCGTCTCAAAGGGAGATAAGAATACCCTGATGGAGGCAATGATGGTGGAGACGTCACGACGACAGCTTTTCCGGACCGGGGGATTGGCGGCAGCCGCGATGGCAATGCCCTCCCCGTTTCCCGCCCTGGCGAGGGAGGATTCAGCCTCCGCCTACGATCTGCCTGAACGCGACGATATTTCGCATCTGGTCAGTCGCCTGACCTTCGGACTGACCGAGACGGAACTCAGCCTGGCCCGCACTCTCGGGTATGAGGGTTACCTGGATTACCATCTCGACCCTGACGCCATCGACGACGGTCCGGTCGAGGAAATCCTGTTGGATCGCCTGCCGTCCCTCTCGTGGACGTTGGCCGAGATGGCCGATCTTGCCCGGGACGATCCCGAGGTCAGGGCCCAGATCCGACGCGAGTTTCAAGTCGCGACGCTGTACCGCGCCATTTACAGTCCGAGACAGCTCTTCGAGGTGATGGTTGAGTTCTGGGGCAACCACTTTGCCGTCAACGCCCTCGACGGTCCACTGACGGTTCTCAAACCCTGGGAGGACCGCAGTGTGATGCGAATGCATGCGATGGGAGAGTTCCGGGACTTGCTGAAGGCAGACGCCCACAGTCCCGCCATGCTCTACTCGTTGGACAACGTCTCGAACACCAAGGACGGACCCAACGAAAACTACGCGCGGGAACTGATGGAACTTCATACTCTGGGAGTCGATGGCGGCTATGACCAGGGCGACGTACAGGAGGCCGCACGGATATTTACAGGCTGGGCGATCGATCGTACGACGGCTGATTACCGCTTCTTCCCCAACCGTCATGACTATGGCGCCAAGTGGGTTCTTGGCATTCGCTATCCGGCGGGACGGGGTTCCGGAGAGGGTGACGAACTGCTCGACCGGCTGGCCGGACATCCCTCGACCGCCGCATTCCTGGCCACCAAGCTTGTCCGTCGTTTTGTCGCGGACGATCCTCCACCATCACTGGTCGAAAAGGTAGCCGCGACCTTCGGTTCCACAGGTGGTGACATTCGCCAGACCCTCAGAACGCTGTTTCTCTCGCCGGAGTTTCTCTCCGCGAAAGACGCCAAACTCAAACGTCCCTTTGACTACGTGGTATCGGTCCTGCGCTCAGCCGAGCCCGTGATCACGGAGAGGGGCTACCGTGGAATTTTCGAGGGTCTCCAGCGCCTGGGACAGATCCCCTACGCCTGGCCGACACCCGATGGCTACCCGGACACCGCGCCATACTGGACCGGTACCTCGGTCCTTCTGACCAGATGGAACCTCGCCCTTGGTTTGGCCGACGGGACCTTCGACCGTGACCTGCGGCTCAGGCTTCCGGACGTCCAGTCGTGGGCTACGACCCCGACTGCAACCGTCGACACCCTGGTCGAGAGAATTCTCGCGCGACAGATTGCAGAGACCGATCGCCAGACCCTGATCAACCACGCTGCAGGCTCCGGCCCGGTAGATGGGGAGATTCCAATCGACCAGCGGGAGACAGTGGCACGCGGTGTCTTCGGACTGCTCCTGGTCTCACGCTACTTTCAGACCCGCTGAGGGAGGTATCGATGGCTTTCACACGACGACAGTTGATTCAGGGAGGTTCGTTGCTGGGCCTCGGCACGCTGGTGCCACTTCGTACTGCTTGGGCAACCACCACGGCAGGCGGCGACTTTCGCGGGTCAGTGATTGTCAGCCTCTTTCTGCGCGGCGCTGCCGACGGTCTCAGTATCGTGCCTCCCATCGGTGATGGCCGCTACTACGACCTCCGCCCGTCTCTGGCCCTTCAGCCTCCGGGTTCCGGACCGGATGCGGCCCTCGAACTCGACGGGTTCTTTGGACTCCATCCGGCCCTCGCGGGGCTCATTCCGTTCTTCAACAACCACTCTCTCGCCATTGTGCACGCCGTAGGCAATCCCAGCGACTCGCACTCGCACTTTTCGGCCCAGGATTTCATGGAGGGCGGCCGGGAGGATCAGGGCAGTGACAACACCGGCTGGTTGGGCCGCCACGTGGCTGGACTGGACTCCGGCAACGACTCGGCCTTCAGGGTCCTGGCCACCGGACCTTCCGTTCAGAAGTCCCTCAACGGTGTCGTGCCTGCCTTCGCCATTTCGGATGCGGAGAACTTCGGTCTGAACCTGAAGAATACCGATCCCCAGCGGGTTCGGGAGACGATGCTCGAACTCTACTCGTGGCCCGACGAACCCCTTGACGTCACGACCCGCCAGACCTTTGCGGCGATGGATATCCTCGGTGATCTGGAGATTCCGGAGGATCCGGGCTATCCGAAATCGGCCCTGGGTCTGTCCATGCGCACCTTGGCAATCATGATCAAGGGCGGACTGGGTGTCGAGGTCGCGGGGGTTGACAGTGGGGGATGGGATCATCACGACAATCTGGCAACACAGATCGAAGGACGCCTCACGGACCTTGGAGACAGCCTCTCGACCTTCGTCGAAGACCTCGGCGAAGAGATGGGCAGGGTCACCATCGTTGTCATGACGGAGTTTGGGCGCAGGGCCGCGGAAAATGCTTCCCTGGGTGCCGATCACGGGCATGGTTCAGTGATGTTCGCCCTGGGCGCCGGCGTCAGGGGCGGTAAGGTCTATACCGAATGGCCCGGTCTTGAGAGTCAGAACCTCTACGGCCCCGGCGACCTCGGGGTTACTACCGATTACCGGCTCGTACTTGGAGAACTCCTTGCCAGGAGGGCCGAACACACCGATCTGGACTCGGTCTTTCCCGGCTACGAAATACCGCCGTATCTTGGAATTTTCAACCGTCCGAGGGCAAGGAAACCTGACACCCGTCGAGACTGAGCTCCTGTCGGCGAAAAGGCGAACAGTCCCCCTGGAAAACTGGACTATTCGATTTTCGGCTTCCTTTTGGCGCCTTTGGGGAGTCTGCCCTCACGCAGCAACGCCTTGCGGAGAAGGAATTCCACCTGGGCGTTGACCGACCGCAGGTCGTCCCGGGCCCAGCGCCTGAGGGCGTCGAGGACCTCGGGATCGACCCGCATGAGAAATGGCTCGCGCTTTGGCATCAGGGCTAGGTATAGAGAGATCCCGTGTTGACGACGGGCTGGGTATGGCGGTCGCTGCACAGTACGACCAGCAAGTTGGAGACCATCGCGGCACGGCGTTCGTCGTCAAGCTCGACGATGTGCTGCTCGGCCAGCTGATTGAGGGCCATCTCCACCATGCCGACTGCTCCTTCCACAATCTTGGTCCGGGCAGCCACGACGGCCTGGGCCTGCTGCCGTTGGAGCATCGCTGCGGCGATTTCCGGCGAGTAGGCAAGGTGGCTGATTCGTGCCTCAATGACCTTGACCCCGGCCGTGTCCAATCGCTCCTGGATGTCCCCCTGAAGTTGCCCGCAGATATCGTCAGGATTGCCGCGCAGTGAGACCTCGTGATCCTCACTGTCATAAGGGTGGCGACTGGCAAGGTTCCGCAGGGCGGCCTCGCTCTGAACCGCAACGAAGTCCTCAAAATCATCGACCTCAAAAAGCGCCTCGGCGGTGTTGACCACTCTCCAGACCACAACGGCCGAAATATCGATAGGGTTGCCGTCACGGTCATTGACCTTGGAGGGTCGGCCCGAACTCCGACTGGCCTTCTGCAGCACCTTGCCGGTATCGCTCTTCTGCTCTGGGGTGTGGGTGGAACCGGTTTCGAAGTTTCGTACCCTCAGGGAGATCTTCTTCTTCGAGAAGAAAGGATTGACCCAGAAGAAGCCCGATTTCAATACCGAACCCTTGTAGGCGCCGAAGAGCAGGAGCACCCGTGCCCGGTTGGGAGCGATAGCCATGAATCCGAACAGACAGATGAACGCACCGATAAAGACCAGTACACCGAGAACGATCCTGAGAATGAAGCCCGGACCGCCTGCCTGATTGATACCTATCAAGCCCGTGATGAAGAGATAGGGACCGGCAACCGCCATCGCGATGTTGACAATCAGTGGCAACCAACCCGAAATTGGACGATACGTCTTTTCTTCGACCATGTGAAACCTCCTTTGATGTCACTATGATATCACGTTGAAATCAGATAAAGGTTTCAAAATTCAATTGAATCACTTCCTGGTGTCCT
>CAYSHZ010000303.1:0-4708 GCA_964430905.1 uncultured Thermoanaerobaculia bacterium
GCCGGAACAGTTGTTCTCTTCGTCGCAGGCGAATACGGTGTAGAAGTAGCGTCTGCCCAGGGACAGAGTGTCGTCATCACACGACATTCGCCCAATGGTGATCGTACAAACCAGTACACCATCTCCGAGAGAGATAGGATATCCGGAGGTCTTACGATAGACGTCAACACGGTAGACGTCCGGCGAGGTTGAGTTCGTCCAGACGACCTGGATTGTGCCCCCGGCGCCCTGCGGCGTGGCGGTGAGATCAGTGACTTTCTCCGGCGGGGTGACATCAGGCGCCGTCAGGCTTGTCATGCGTCCCCTGGAATCATATCCGTAGCTCGCGGTCTCGGCGCCGTTGAGGCTCGTGAGGCGGTTGTTGCCGGTGGAGTAGTTGTAGGTGGTCGTTGCGCCTTCGAGCGTCCTGGTCTTTCGGTTTCCAAGTTCATCGTAGGAAAAGGAGAGATTTCCCCACATTGAGGGTGCGTTGGCGGTGCGCAGCCGGTCGAGTTCGTCGTAGGAAAAGGACCTGCTGCCCGCAGAGTCGCGGTTGTCGGTCCAGGTCTCGATGTTATCGACCTTGTCGTAATCCAGACTGATATCCATCAGGCTTGTCGTGCCCAGTTTGGTCTGCATGGTGTGGATTCGGAATCGATCATCGAGCCCGACGTCGGTCGTGACTCCATTGGAAAAGGTCGTCAGGTCGGGACTTCCGCTGGGGTGGTAGGTGATGCCGTCAATATATTCGACCGTCGATGGCGAAGGCTCATCGACGCTGTGGAGTCGATTCTCGCCGTCATAGGAATATCGTACGACTCGACCGGAAGGGTAAGTGAGCTGATGGATCCGATCCATGGGGTCATAGTCGTATTCGACGAGGTAGGTCTTCAAACCGCCAACATCGATGCTGCTTCGTTTCCATTTCAATCTGCCGGCATTGTCGTAGGAGTAGTCAAAGCTGCCCGCAGCACTGTCCAACAGGGTCCGATGGCCTGCCTGATCATATTCGATACTGACGTCGTTTGAGGTGTCAGGGTAGTTGATGCCGTTCAGGCGTCCGACTCTGTCGTAGCTGTAGGTAGTGCTTTCGGACGGGTTGTACCTTTTCTTCCTTGTGATATTTCCAAGGCGATCGTATTCGTAATCGATGTTTCCGGTTTCCTTGTGGTTTTCCCGAGAGAGGAAACCGTTCCGGTAGTTGGAGGATCCGGTGTAATAGCTGAATGAACGATCGCCCCTGCCGATGGGTGCGTCCACGAAACTCAGAAGCCCGAAAACGCTGTCGTAGCTGTACTGTGTGGTTTCCGAGTCGGCGTCGATCAGTTTCTTCAGCCGCCGATTCTCGGGATCTCCGAAGGCTTCGTAGAAGTACTGCGTGGAGTGATTTTCCTCGTCCGTCCGGATGACCTTGCTTCCATCGAAGCTGAAACTCCGGATGTCGCCATTGGCGTGTGTGATCGTCGTCAAACGCCCAAGGACATCATAATCGAAGGTATCCACCGGGTCGGTGTCGAAATAGCTCGTCATACGCCTGCGCACGCCGAAAGGATCGTAGTCCACATCGATCCGGTGCAGGGTCTCGAGGTCTTTTCGTTCGCTCAGCCTGCCGAGCCCGTCGAAACTGTACCGGATGTCGTAGTCGCCTCGCGTGACGGTTACTCTTGACCAGTCGTCGAGATACTCGAAGCTTGTGGCGAGACTC
Source organism: uncultured Thermoanaerobaculia bacterium (assembly GCA_964430905.1). Lineage (GTDB taxonomy): Bacteria > Acidobacteriota > Thermoanaerobaculia > Thermoanaerobaculales > Sulfomarinibacteraceae > DAOWGJ01. Next base: position 1,685 of record CAYSHZ010000303.1, read on the forward strand.
TGTGGAGTTGTGCTCGGAGGCGTGATCTCGATCAAACGTCCGAGGTCGTCATAATCGTAGCTGGTCCGATAGGTGCTTGAGGAGCAGGACGTACCTCTACCGTCGGTCTCCCATTCAACGGTGCCGAGGGGCAGGATGTCCCTGCAATACAGGATGTCCGGGCTTCCGTTTTCGACGGTGACGCGCTCGGCCTGACCGTAGCTGTAATTCGTATAGGTGGTCTGTCGATCCAGACTCCCGTTTTCAACGATCTCCTGGTGGAGGTTCCCGTGGGCGTCATAGCTGTACCGGGTCTCCCGAGCGTAGGATGGAGTCGTTGAAGAGCATACGGAAACGCCATCCGCCCTTGGATTGACGAATCTTTTGGTCATTCTGCCACGGGAGTCATACTTGATGCACTCGGTACCGCCGGGATCTGGGTCTCGAGCGGATATATGACCGACTTTGATGTTGTGCGTCGTGTCTTGCCAATAAGCGATCTCGGTGGTCCGGACGATATCTCCGGATTCGGTGATCAATCCGGGATTTCCCCAGTTGTCGAAGTCCGTCGTCGTGGTGGTGTATTCAGAATCTGGAGAGCTGTCGGTTCGTGTCACAATCCTCGTGACGCTTATCGGCTTGACGTAGGTGACACCCGTCATCTGCCGACTTGAGGCACAGCTGTTCCACAGGCTGGCTTGGCGGATGTCGGCGGAGATTACATCCCCTTTTTGCCAATCCGTCGTCTCGGTTGTGGTCTCGAGGTCTGTGGAGGGCGAGGATCTTCGGGAAACGGTTGAAGACTTTGTGAGACCAACTCGCCACATGTTTGGATCGTCAAATTCCCAGGGCCCCCAGCCATGAAATATCTCTTCTTCAGTTCTGACGATCGTGTCGGCGCCGTCTTTGATTGTGACGGTAGTCGTGGCGTTCTCCTTGCCGGGGTTCGTGTATTGATATGACCATTCGCCGATGGTTGAATCGTCCCGGTCTTTCACGGTTCGCGTCTGGACTGCGGCAAACTGAGGATAGTAGCCGGCCACGCAGGTCTGAGACCCCGTGTCAAATATCTCGGCGCCGTAGGAATAGGAAATTCCGCCCTCGCTGGGGAGGGATACCTTCTTGAGGAGGAATCTTCCGTCGCCAGGTTCGAACGAAGAACTGAAATAGTTGAAACTCCAGGAATTACCCTCCGGCGGGGTCACCTCGGTGAGAGGGTGCACGGTACGGAATATGCCGTCGTTTTGAAGAAAGGCGCCCTGGGAAGAACCGTATTCATATTCCCAGATCTGCAAGGTGGTCGATCCGTTCTTGACTCGAATCGCGTCGATTCGGTTGGAGCCGGAAACGTACGAGAATTCTACCTTTCTGTTGTCGCCTGTGCCATCGAATGAGATCCGCCGGATCTTACTGCGGTAGCCGTCCAGGGTGGAATATTCGATATCGATGCCGTTGCCGTTGACGTCCTCGATGTGGGTACATTGAATGACGGGCGTCAGACTTCCGTCATGGTAGGAATACTGGGCGCCCGTCTGACCGGAGTCAAATTCGTAGGCCATGCCGTCGGTCGTCGTAACCGTGTGCAGGTTGCCGGATCGTGAGTAGATCCAACCCTCCGGCGTGATCTTCTCACCAGTATGACCGCTACGATTGAACAAGGGGTGGGTCGATCCGTCGGACATGATCAAGGTCGCGTGATCGTTCCCCGTCGGAAAGGGATTCATGATCTTGCCCATGTGAAGCTGCCATCCGCAACCACCGAGGTGGTCTCCCGGGTCGGCCGAGGCCGCATGGCGGCTGAGGAGAGCAAAGTTATCGACCCGATTCCAGATATTCGACGAGTAGTATCGTTGAATCACGATCTCCATTCCTGCGTGGCCGGGAAGGCGAATATCTACGGCATTGATGTGGAGATATCCGGAATACCCATCAACCCTGTCCTGAAAACCGCTCCGGAGATAGGCCATCGAGACCTGACCGAGGAACTCGTCCTTGTCGAGGGGGTCCGTCGTTGTGGGTGTGTTCAAACCTTCGTCATCTGCGACGACTGCCGCCGAGAACCCAAAGATGCCAAACACCATGACAAGGACGCCAAAACACGAGATCAATCGAGACATACTGAAACCTCCAGAAGGCAGACATTGAGTTGTTTCGACATCCCAATTCTATATTAACAGTCGCCCAGTGTGCAGGGGAGAGTGCCCGATCCAAGAGTCCCATGGTACCTCCCGTATGGCTCCTCTGCGGTTGCCGATTTTGACCTATGAGTCCTTCGGCTTGAAGAGTTGGAGGCCGCTGAAGTTGAAGACGAGCGAGATGTAATAGTTGTCGTCAAAGTGGCTGCGTTTCAGGATGTCGTCGTTGCCTGAGACGATCGTCAGGCTGGTCGGATCGACGGCGCCGTCGTCGAGGTATCGCAACTCGCTCTGGGAGTGGTCGAGACGAGAGACTTCCTGCCACGACCATCCGGCGCCGAGGCGCAAATAGTCCGTCAATCCGACGGACAGTCCGAGGAAGGCGCCCGCGCTCCCCGACGAGTAGCCGGCGCCGATGTCCAGGCCCGGTGAGAAGCGTTTCTCCTTGAGGCCGAACGGATGGAGCGTCAGCAGTAGCGTCGGCTGTCCGGCGCGTGAGTTCTCGTCGGTGCGTGCGATCACTTTGGTGGCCGGATCCAGTGGATTGGTGACGGCAGACCAGGAAGGATCGACGATTTCGGTGTAGATCAGACCGAAGGACAGGCTGAACTCAGTCCTCCTGTAGGGATGAATCTCGTACTTGACGTCCAGGTCCACCGGTCGCGTCGGAACGATGCCCTTGAGGAGTTGGTCCTTGATCGGGAAAATCCTCGCTTCCGGGCGGGTCCGGAACCCCTCACCCCCCAACCCTCCGCATCTGAAAGTAGACGTCGCACCGTCGGTGGGGGTCGAAGGCTTGCCACAGGCGGAGTTCGGCGTAGTTGCCCTGGGCCAAATTGGTTTCGAAGGTGAAGTGCTGGGTTGTGCTGGTGGCGCCGCCTACGGTGTCGTTGGCGGTCGATCGGGCGTC
>CAYSHZ010000304.1:0-3742 GCA_964430905.1 uncultured Thermoanaerobaculia bacterium
GATCGGATGAATCATTCGCCCAATGTTCTTACGCTTGCCCAGGAGGCGTTGGAGCCTCACCTTGAGCGCCAGCGCTATACCGCGTTGACCCTCCCGCGATTGGATCTCGGCCCCTTTTTGGTCGAGATCCTGAGCAAGGCCAATGATTTTGTGCCATCCCAGGCAGGTTCCATCTTGATGGATCGTCCGGGAGACCGCCTCGTTGGTGGCAAGGGCCCGGAACTCTATTTTCTCGGGGCATTTGGGCCGTCGGCGAAGTCTGTTCTGGGTAAAACGCTCCATTCAACTGAAGGCGTTGTCGGGCGTGTCTATCGAACCGGAGAGCCCTATTTGATGGTTGATCCCTCGTCGGACCGCCATTTCTATTCCCGCTTCGATTCGAAATCAGATTTCACGACCACCGGTGTCATCGCCGTGCCGATCCGAATTGAGCAGACGGTCTGCGGAGTTCTCGAGCTGGTCAATCGGAGAAGTGGAACCTACAGCTCCCAGGACGTTGGCATTCTGGAGGTTTTCGGGAGCTACACATCGGCCTTCCTTGAGAACCTTCTCGATGCCAGGAGAGCGGGTGAAATGGCTCGGAGGGATGATCTCAGCGGACTGTACAACGATCGATTTTTCCACCACAGGTTGACTGAGGATCTGGTCAGGGCCGACGTCAAGGGATCCGAGGTTGCGCTCCTCTTTCTGGATCTCGACAATTTCAAGGCGGTCAACGACACGTTGGGTCATCTGGCGGGGTCACAGGTTCTGAAGGAATTTGCGGTCTTGCTGAGCCAGGCGATCGATGTGCCCGGGGCGACCCTGGCGCGATATGGCGGGGACGAATTCGTCGTCATCCTTCCGGAATTCGATACCGAGGCTGCGGCCGAGGCGGCGGAGAGAGTCTGCGAAGCGCTCCGGGGTGCAACCTTCCTTCGGGGGAGCTTCACCTGGGCTGACGGGCCGGTCAGTTTGAGGTCAGTCTTGACGGTCTCCGTCGGTGTTGCGGTCTACCCCCTGCACCTTGCCCGAACGGGATCGACTGATTTGAAGAAGAACCTTTTGATGCGGGCCGCCGACCTGGCGATGTACCGTGCCAAGGAGGAGGGGAAGGACCGCGTCGTGATTGCGCCGGTCTCAAAGCCCTGATTCGCACCCCCGGCGCGATTTTCTGAGTGCCAAACTGGCACATTTCTCTTTGAGATTCGGGAGGCACGATGTGGTGATTGACCGGGAATCTGGCACGGGCTTTGCTAGTTTCCCATGAGGTACAGGGGGCACAGGCTCCCGGGAGGTTAATATGAAAATTGGTTCAAACAATGTGCTTTCCCTCGCGGCCATCATCGTGGCGGCGGTTATCTTTGGCATGGTGCTTTCTGGAGGGCTGGATTTGACCCAGACCGCCGGGGCGGACAGGTCCGGCTCTGTGACCCAGGAAACGCCTGCTTCGGTCAATTTCCTGGCTCCGGATTTTGTGGCTCTGGCCGATCGGGTCATCCCATCGGTGGTGTCCGTTCGGGTGATCGAGTTTCGGTCTGCCCGGGAACAGGCCCCGATGGATCGATTCCACTTCTTCTTTCGTCAGCAACCACAATCCCAGGATGATGAGCCCCTGCCCCAGAGGTCAGAGGGTTCGGGTTTCTTCATCACAGCATCCGGAGAGATGATCACCAACAACCATGTCGTCGAGGACGCCGACAAGATCGAGGTTGAGCTGGTCGACGGTTCGACCTACGAGGCTGAGGTCGTCGGTACCGACCCGGCGACTGATCTGGCGTTGATTCGGGTCAAGAAGGGGGACCGGGACTTTCCCCACCTTCCCATGGGCGATTCGAAGGCCCTGCGGGTCGGTGAGTGGGTGATGGCGGCCGGCAATCCGATGAACATGGATCACACGATTACGGTCGGAGTGGTGTCCGCCAAGGGTCGGGCGCTTGGGCTTTCCGAGGTGTCCTTTGAGAACTATATCCAGACCGATGCGGCAATCAACTTCGGAAACTCCGGCGGACCACTTGTCAACCTCCGGGGCGAGGTCATTGGGATCAATACCGCGATCAATGCACGGGGCCAGAATCTGGGATTTGCGATTCCGGTCAATACGGCTACCAGGATCATCCCCCAACTCAGAGAACATGGCCGCGTGGTCAGGGGCTATCTCGGCGTCACCATCAATAACATCGACCAGAAGACCCAGGGTGCCTTCGGTCTCGATAGTCGCGATGGTGCCTTCGTCAACTCCGTGACCGAGGATTCGCCGGCGGCGAAGGCTGGGCTGACCCACGGAGATGTCATCGTCGGGGTTGACGGCCAGTCTGTGGATTCAACCCGGGTCCTGATCGACACCGTTGCGGCCCTGCCTCCCGGCCACACCGTGAAGCTGGATGTCATTCGGGATGGGAAGCGGCGGGAATTCAAGGTCACCCTTGGGGAACGTGATGCCGATGCCGCGACGACGCCGGCCAGCCAGGGTGGTGGCGAGGATGCAGATGCCGCGGCCGAAAGAGTCGGCGTGTCGGTGACTGCGATTGACGAACGGGTTCGCCAGATGACCGGGATCGACGACGACGTGACGGGTGTCTTGATCACCCACGTCACTCCGAATTCCCCGGCCGGCATGGAAGGACTGCTGCGAGGCGACATCATCCTTGAGGCCAACGGCCGGAAGGTCATCAAGTCGTCCGATCTGCTCGAAGAAGTCCGAAAGGTCGAGGACGGCGGTTATCTGCGTCTCTATGTTCTGCGTCCGCGGGGAGGGCAGTCGTTCTTCTCGATTCTGGAGCTTGATCAGTAGATTCTCAGGACAATCAATTTCAAAACGGGCGGACCTTGACGGTCCGCCCGTTGTTCATGAGAACGAGTCGGTTTTCCTACGGAACCTCCGGACGGGAACTAGTTGGCATTGCCGTCACCGATCGCCTGAACCTCCTGTCCCGGAGGAGGGTCGGTGATCGGTCCGAATTTCTGCTCGTAGAGTCGGATGTTGTGGCTCAGGGCCTTGATCAGCTGTTTTGCGTGGAATGGCGTCATGATCAGCCGGCTGACGACAGGGATATCCGATCGCCCCGGGAGTGTTCGGCCGAAGTCGAACAGGACCTCGGTGTAGTTGTGGGCGATGCTGACAAAGTTGGTGTACTGCCCCATCGACACTGCCGGTTCGATGGTCAGGTGAGGTTTTTGCGGTTGCTTGGGATTTTCACTCATCGGTTCCCTCCGAGATGATTGTACCGCGCGGGGTTACTATCGAGGTATGGACATTCTTGAGGTCTTTCGGGCGGCAGTGGCCGACGAGAGCCACGGTGCGACCGATGTTGAAAGGCGATTGATTGAGGGACTGTTGGAGCTTCGGATTCACTGGGATCGGGGGGTACTGCTCAGGGGTGCAGCCCTGATCTTCAGGATGTCTTCGATGGCTAATTTGTGGCGGTTGGCCCGGGAGCTCAACGAGATCTCGGATCTTGACGAGGTCGAACACATTCTGGACACGCGTCGGGAGGTTCTGGAGCATCTCAACCAACGACTGTCGGATGCCGGATTTGAGCTGGTCATGCCCCGGTCGGTCGTTTTGACAATATCGCGGTCCTCGGCGGTCGAGGCCGTCCTGGTTGGCGCCCACAACCGTGGTTGGAAGGGCCGTGTTGTGGTTTTTGACGGAACACCTTCCGGGTGCGGGCCGGCCCAGGCCGATCGGTACCGTGAGGCCGGCCTCGAAGTCAGATCCCTTCCTGATGGGGCAATGAATGAAGTTGTCTCGGTGGACCCC
>CAYSHZ010000304.1:3752-4704 GCA_964430905.1 uncultured Thermoanaerobaculia bacterium
ATTGTCAACGCTCAGGGGACCGGTCTCCTGCTGGAAACGGCTTCGCTGCGTGAGATCGTGACGGCGGTTGTCGCGGATAGCGGCAAGGATGTTGGGGAGCTGGAAATCGACCGGTGCATCGCCAAGAGCCGGATGCATCGCGAACCCGGCCCCGGGCGTACGTGGCCGGTTTTTGAGGCTATTTCCAAGGATCTGATTCGGGAGAGACTGACCGAAAGGGGCCGAGTCGAGCCCTGACAATCCTCGATCTCGGGACTGTGATAAAGTGCGCGCCGTGCGTCGTTTAATTCCCTTTGTCGTGTTTGTATCTCTCTGCTGTATTGGCAGTTCCTTCACATTTGGCGCCGATGACTCTACTGATGCTCTCGAGGCCCTGAATGGCCTGCGGGGCGGTGCCAAGGTCAACGCCCTGATTGAGCTGGTCGTCGAGCGGCAGCGAGCCTTGAGGAGCCTGGATGCGGCCTTTGTTCAGGACAAGACCTCCGAAATGCTGCTGGAACCGGTGACCTCGAAGGGAAGATTCCGTTTCAAGGCCCCGGACCGGGTTCGCTGGGACTACGACACGCCGGATGAAATGATCGTGGTCTTTTCGGGCGACACCCTGACAACCTTCAGGCCTTCGGACGGAGTGGCCGAGAGGATTACGGTGCCCAAGAAGCATCGTCGATTCGTCAAGGTGCTTGCCGGAACACAGCCTCTGGACGAGCTCAAGGCCCAGTTCAGCATGGCCCTGTCGGATCAGGGGGCGCCCAGTCCATTTGTTTTGACCCTGAAACCCATCCACCGAACACTCAAGCGGAAACTGGACCAGGTTCGGCTGGAGATTGATCGCAGCCTGCTGTTGCCGGTGGTCGTCGAGTACCGGGAGGCCGACGGGGACCTGACCCGCTATCGTTTCCTCGACCTCAAGGTCAATCCTGATGTCGACGATGAGGTCTTTGAGTTGAGTTTC
>CAYSHZ010000305.1:0-4679 GCA_964430905.1 uncultured Thermoanaerobaculia bacterium
CCCTCCACAACCTCGAGTCGAACCCGCATATCTGATTCTACCGGAGCCGGATGGTCATTCTGTGCCGGAGCAACGCTTCGCTTTGTGACGTCTGTATCGATGGTTTCGTTGTGAAATATGGCCAGATGCAGTTGTCAGGCGGCTTTTCAAGGAGGAAGATCCCATTTCGAGGGAATTACCTCCCGCGATACCAGTACCGGGTTTTCTTTGTCCACTTGGAGGTGGGGTGCAGCCGGTGCAGGATCGTGAAGGCGCGGCGGGAACAGTCTTCGACAGCATCACTCGGGCGTGCATACATTGTTGCCCGTACAGCCCGGTACAGGGCTGCGGGGATCCGTGGATCGTCTGGGCTCTCATCGGCCCACCGAAGGGTTTCCCGGCAATGGTGCAGCTCGACGTTCTCCGTTGGACCGCTCAGGGATTGAAGTTCTTCCCGGAGTTTGGAAGTTTCTTCCGGACCGAGCCACACTGGGGGCCTGACCGTGAACGGTGGCGGAATCGCAGGCCAAGGGTCAAACCAGGAATTCCCTGAATACTTCCGGTTCGATGACATCACGTCCCAGGGGGTGTTACACCAGGGTACGTGAGGAGACAGTGCGGGAAACCACAGCAGGATATCCAGTGCGGTTCGTTCCCGTGCAACGTCCGTGGCCTCCTCGACGTACCGGTGGAGAGGCTCCGCCAGTTTCCCGTCGAGCTTCGCGAGCTGATCCGCAATGGCGACGCCGTTCCGATGGTCCCCGATCAGAACTGCTCTTGTCCATGCGGCTCGTCCGATCTCTCGACGGAGTGATGCGTCGATCTTGGGGTTCGTCGCCAGGAATCGAAGCCGATCGAGGGGCAATCCGAAGTTGATCAGCCGTGCGCCGAAGCAGTCCAAGATGAAATCAGGGAGCGGTTCGTTCGTTCCGGAGGAACTCCTGCACGGTAACGGGAAAATGCCGAGATCTTCTTTGGAGCCAAGGTCGCACACGATCTTCCTGGGAAGGAGCCGAACAGTTTCCTCGAAGTCGACGGCGTGGCCCAGAAGCCTCGAAGCGATCAGGTTTCGGGTTTCCCAGGGGACGGTCGTACCCGTGACGGTCTGCCACGCTTCGGCGCGAAGATCGGGGTCCGAAGGCTTCAGACGAAGCCGCTCGGCAAGCAGGGTCGGTCCTGCGGGATCGCTCAGCGGAACACCGGCGGCGGCGTCGAGGAGTTCTTCCGTCGCAGGGTCGACGGTCGCCGAGTTCATCAGCGCGGGAATCAGCCATATGACCTTCTGCTCGCTCCGCCACAGGTCGAGGGCTTCCGTCCGTGCCCTCGCCGAAGGGTCGACAGAAACCTTTTTTCCGCTCTTGACCAGCCGAATCCAGCGGGTCAATGGGTCCTCGGGTGAGTTCTCCCGGACATCCCCACCCAGAGAATTCGAAGGAACGGGCAAGATCGTGTAATCACTGATCAGGTCTCGAAATCTGGTTGATTCCGGAGGCTGATCGAGGATTGCCTGGCCCAGCTCCCCGATCGCCGTGGAGGGAAGAAGCCGGCTTTCGAGATAGGTCAGAAATCGTTGCGCCCTCCCGGTCGGGCCGGCACGGTCGAGGTCGTCCAGGAGGGCCTCGAGGGCGATTCGAGCATGCTCCATCTCGACCGCGCGGGAGGTTCTCGCGCCGATCTCTGCCTTGCGGAGGAGACAGCGGACGGCGAGGTGCGGAGCGATGTCCCACCAAGGGGAGTCCGGATCGCGGGAGATTTCACTGAAGATCCGGGCCGCTTCGTCCAACTGTTCGGCGTAGAAATGAGCGGCGGCTACCTGGTAACGCCTCAGGTGAGCCATGTCTGGAGCGAGCCCGACCGCCATTTCGGGAATTGACGGAGGACCACCGCCGCAGTTGGAGAACACGGTGTCCTGAGCGTCGATCCACGAACATATGTACTCGAGGTCATGACCTTCGGCATTCCCGAGGGAGGCGAGGGTCTCGACGGCAGTCCTGAAGGCATCATCGCCACAATTCTTGTATGCCTGCCACCCGGGACCGCCTTCGGGCGCCCGGAAAACCTCGATATCGGACAGTTCCTTGAAGCCGATGCACTTGCGGCCGGCATCGTTCCTTGCTCGAATCCATCTTTCCGCGGCACCGATTGGTGTGCCGGAGGACGAAGGCTCCCGGAATCCATTCTCCTCGAGCCGACCCTGCCAAAATTCGAGCATCTGCCGCTGGGTGTTCTCGGGAAGCGGGCCCCGCTCCAGCGTCAGGTAGGCAACCACAAGATACGAACGCGCCCATGTTGGTTGGATGACGCCCAGATACCCGCCGGAAAACCTCTCAAGGTCGAATGCCGCCCTCGATTCGAACCAGAAACAGGCGCCCCAACCTTCGATCGCACATGCCGTCAAACGCCTGGCCCCGGTTTGGAGGAGCGTTGCCGGGATCAGAATGATCAGTAGCAGATTGCGAATGATCTTCATGGTGTCCTCCGTTGAATCATCATGGCGGTCGATTGGTCGGCCGAAGCCAGGATGCCCGAATCCCAGGATTCCTGCGAAAAGAGGTAGAGGCGTCGAACGGTATCGGGTGGGAGTATGGGCCTGCCGACGGCGATTCCGAAGGCTGATCGGCACTCCGGCGAGGGGAAGGCGCCCGTCCTCACGAGATGATCCCTGATCGACCTGGCGCCGTTGCCCATGCCGAACACCATGGGCACGATTTCGTCCACCGGAAGGTCCGTCAGCCAGTCGTCTTCCATGCACCAGGAGGCAAGGGCTGTCATCGAGAGGAAGGTCCGGCGACCCGCCTTTTCCCGTAAGGCAAATAGCAATTCTCGATAAAATGGCCGGATGCTCAGCGGCGCATCAAAATCGATCTGAAGCCGATGAATAGTCCCTTGCGTCGCCACGAGGGCCCATATCGACTCGACCAGAGAATCCAACATTTCACGGTTTAACTCTGGCGGAGTCGTCCGGTCCAGCTCGATTCTGACAACGGGTAGGATTTCTGTCCCATCGCAGAGACTGAGAGGATTGAGGCGGCGCTGAATCCGGACGCCGTTTCTGCCGAGGATTGCCGTGCCGACCAGCGGCGCGACGCCCGTGGTATTAGGATCAATGAAACGAAGGTCTTCAGGGCGCTGCCACGCCCACAACATGACCTGGGGGAGGGCATCGGGGCTTTCCCGTTGGTGGCAACTTGCCCCCGTGACGGAAAGGACGGCCAAGACAAGAGAAATCCCGAGCAATGCGCCGTACCTCATCGACGTCCGTCGGCCCGTCCGAGTCGAACGCTGTTCGCGAGACGCCGTTCCGGTGGATTTCATCATGCCGATCTTTCCAGAGTGAGGCCGTGGTTGCAAGGGAGTTCTGAAGAGGTCGTTGCGGGGTGGACCTGTCCGATCATCGGGAGACGGATGTGATCAGGGGTACTGGTGGTGACCTTCGCGAGGGTATTGGTCAGAGCCATGCGGCCGGGTTTCAACGCTTCCGCTGGTTTTGGTTCCAGTCGTTGACCTCGATCTCAAACGCCGTTTGTCCCTCTGAGGGAATCGTCGTGGGTGTTGGGATACACTCGAAGGGGAGGACGTCGGATTGAATGCCCGTCGCTGCTTGTTCGTCGAACCGAAGACACTGCGGTCGCGGTTTCAACGGTTTCTGGTGCCTGGGGTGACCCTGGTCATCATGGCGGCGGCGTTCCCAGGCTTTTCGGAACGTCGTACGAGTCTGGTCGATGTCGTGAAAGCCGGTGACACGGAGGCCGTGGAAAAGCGCATTGCCGGGGGGGCCGATGTCAACGCTGCGGATGAGGGCGGATGGACCCCGTTGCATGAGGCTGCGCGGGAGGGCAACCGCGAACTGTGCGTCGTTCTGGTATCGGCGGGCGCCGACGTCGATGCCCGGAATGAAGGGGAATCCACACCCCTTTTTAATTCAGTATGGAACGGTCACATCGATACGGTCGAGTACCTGATTTCGGTCGGCGCCGACATCGAAGCCCGGAATGAGTCCGGATGGACGCCCCTTCATGCTGCCGCCTGGAAAACGAATCGAAAACTCTGTGAGTTTCTGATATCGGTGGGCGCCGACGTCAACGCACTGGATTTCAGGGGCGACGCTCCGATCGACAAGGCTGCTTACCGGAAGGATGCAGGATTGTGGGAGTTTTTCCTCTCTGAGGGTGCGATCATCGACCATACGAACTCGAGCCATCGAACACCGCTCCACTGGGGCGCCCAAACCGGAAGGAAAGAGGTCTGCGACTACCTTGATGGGGCCGATGTCGACGTGCGAAGCGAGGACTGGGGCGTAACGCCGTTATTCCTTGCCGTGTTCTTTGGCCATCGCGACGTCGTTGAGTGTCTGATTCGTTCGGGCGCCGATCCGAACGTCAGGGATGCACTGGGCCGGACGGTACTTTTCGCGGCCGTATCGCAAGGGCGTGTCGATCTGTGCGAATACCTGGTTTCGGTCGGAGCCGATGTCCATGTGAAGGATGAGGAAGGCCGGACTCTCCCGGAGGCAATCGGGCAGGGGAATCGGCCGGGGCTTCGAAGGTGTCTGTACGGGGGAGGATTCGGCGTCAATGAGAGGACCAGTCACGGGAGAACACCTCTCCACGACGCCGTGGCTGCAGGTGACCGTGAGTTGTGTGAGGTTCTGCTGGCGAAAGGGGCCGATGTCAATGCATTCGACAGGGACGGGAGGACTC
>CAYSHZ010000306.1:0-4634 GCA_964430905.1 uncultured Thermoanaerobaculia bacterium
GCGGTCTAAAGCTGGTGATGGATAAGGTGCTGAACGTCAATCAGCTCTTTGCGGAGGTTCACAAGGCCTTGGCCACGGGCGATCCGGCGATCCACGGAGAAGCCAAGGCCGGCGAACAACTCCGATCCTCAATCTCGTCGGAAACACTCCGGCGTGAACTCGGCGTTGCTCCGGAAGTGGATTTTACCGAGGGTATTCAGGAAACCGCGAACTGGTTCAAGGCCCACTGGAAGGCATAAGCTCTTCGATCCGATGCAGAAGGGTGCCGGCATCGTACGGCTTATGGATGATCTCAATGGCCCCTTCCAGGGTGACCTTGGCGTCAATATCGGCGATGCCATAGCCGCTTGAAAAGAGGATGGGCACATCCGACCGGCGTTCGAGAATCCGGTCGCGAAGGTCCTTCCCGCTGATGCCGGGCATGATGATATCGGTCAGAACGAGATCAATCGAGTCCGAGTGTTCACCGAACAGAGACAGCGCGCTCTCCCCGTTCTCGGCGCACAGAATTCCGTATCCGGCCTGGGCAAGAATCCTGCACGTCAGGTCAAGAACCTTGGGGTCATCCTCGACGACGAGAATGATCCGGCCGTGTCCGCCTTCCGGTTCTTTTCGATCCTTTTCCGGGGCCCCTGGGACTTCGTCACCAACGACCGGGAAGTACACCTTGACCGTCGTCCCGATGCCAACGGAACTCTCCATTCTGATGACGCCGCCATGTTTCTGGACGATCCCGTACACCGAAGAAAGCCCCAAACCCGTTCCCTTTTCCACACCCTTGGTTGTAAAGAAGGGTTCAAAAGCTTGGGCCAAGACGTCCTCGTCCATTCCGGAACCGTCGTCCTGGACACAGAGTAGGACCAGATTTGTGGGAGAGGGCGTTTCATGGAAGAGACTCTTGATTTCCATGGGATCAGTGAGGTTCTCCGTTGAGATGGTCAACGCCCCGCCGGCCCTCATGGCATCTTGGGAGTTGACCACCAGATTCAGCAGCAGCTGCTCTATCTGCTGGGGATCGACGCTGACCCAACCAACATCTCTGCCAGGCCGAAACTCCAGTGAGATATCTTCGGAAATAACCCGGCGCAGCATGGACATCAGCCCCTCAACAACGGCATTAAGATCAGTCGGAACAGGCTCGATCTGCTGCTGGCGGGAAAAAGTCAGCAATTGCCGCACGAGATGCGCCGCACTCTCGGCGCTCTTCTGCACCGCAAGGAGATCATTGCGGAGAGGACCGTCCTCCCCAACGGCCGCCAGGGCGAAATCGAGATGGCCGAAAATACCCTGCAGAATATTATTGAAATCGTGCGCGACTCCGCCTGCGACCTGGCCGACCGCCTGCATCTTCTGCGACTGAGCCAGTTGTTCTTCGAGCTGTTTCCTCTCGGTGATGTCTCGACCGACACCGATGACACCGGTGACCCGGCCATCGTCGTCCAGAATGGCCGTATCGATCCATGCAAGCCACTTCCAACCGTCCTGGGTCATTGCCCTTTGCTCAACGTAAGCCGTGAATGGCGGATGATTGAGGCCTTCCATGGCCTCAAGGGTTGCCGCACGGTCATCTTCATGAACCAGCGGCATGAATTCGCCGCCGAGCAACTGCTCTTCGGACTTGCCGAACATCCGGCAATAGGACGGGCTGACAAACTGGAATCGTCCCTGATTATCGATCTTGACCAAGAGGTCGGTCTGGTTCTCGACCAGCAACCGGTACTTGCCCTCGCTCTCCCGAAGGGCCTGCTGACGCAGCACCAGCGTCCGCAGGAGCCAGGACAGCATCGCCGCCAAAACCAGACCTATTCCCACCAGGATTCTGACGATCCCAGCGTTGACCCGCCCCTCGGTGTGGGGCGCCCGTGCCATCAACAGAATCCACTCCTGATCTGCAACCCGCACCGGAACCTCGATCGCTCCACCGAACACCCTCAGGTCGTCACCGCCGTCACGGCCGTAGGCCAGTCGACCCTCTTCGTCAAACATCCGGAATCGAAACCGATCTCGAAGACTGTCTTCGGCAAGGCAGGCATCGACCATCGTGTCGATCCTAAAGACTCCGTTCACGAAACCCAGGTGGCGACCGGAATCATCGACGACGCGTCTGTAGGTTGCGAAACCCCGACCACCCTGCAACAGTTCAATCACCGACGAACACACAACCTCGGGTCTGGTCTCGGCCAACCTCAGTGCGTTGGCAACACCTGGAGCGGGATGTTCATGGAGATCAACTCCCAAAGCCCTTTCGTTGGTAGCTTCAGGAACCGTAATCACAATCCGCCAATCGGCATCAATCCAGTTGAGAGCCTGAAATCCAGGATAGAGCCCAACGAGAATGGACGCCATTTCAGGGAAATCATCGGACCTCCCATCAGATTGTTCCTCCAACCTCGATGCAACATACTCGACGATCGACGTCCGAGCCTCGATCCACGACTGCAGCCGAAGCCGAACCTGTTCGCTGGTGATCTCCAGTTCAAGCGCCCGTGTCCTGTCGGCGGTAGAACCGTAGCTCCACCACAAGGCGAAGAGCATCGCCACGGCAAAGAGGAAAAATGCAACTGGAACGAATCCTGCCCTCCACCAGCGCCCAGGACCAGTGAAGAACCTGCTGCTCATCAGCCTTCCGGTGATGGAGTGTCGTAATCCAGGAAGTGCCGGGTCAGGGCAAGAATTTCCTCGCCGGCGTCTTCGAGCACGTAGTGTCCCGCCTCGGGGAATGAGTGGACCTCTGCTTGGGGCCAGATACGCTCGAACTCCTCACGAAAGAAGTGATCAAACACAAAGTCCTTCTCGCCCCAGCAGATCATGATGGGATGATTCTTGAACGCCCCAAGACCCGCCGCGGTATCGGTAATCGTCCGATATCCAGGATCTGTGGGTTTCAGAGGTATATCCTGCACAAATCGCGCGGTTGCGATCCGATCGGCCCACGAATCGTACGGGGCACAGTAGGCGTCCCTGACGTCCTTCGGGAGTTTCCGGGTTGTCACCGCCGCCGAGGCCGCACCCCTGGCAAAGAGGTTGAACCCGCGCACAAGAAAAACGCCCAGCGGCGTATCCCGGACAAGCCGAAGCTGCCAGGGCACGGCCTTGCCCTCGGGAAGATGAAAGGCCGCAGTGTTAAGAACGACGATGCGACGAATCAACTCGGGGTGTCGAACGGCCCATCCGAGGCCGATCAAACCGCCCCAGTCGTGGACGATCAGATCCAGCGTGCCCGGATTCAGGGTGGACACCAGGCGCTCGAGATCCTCAATGCGCCGGTCGAGCCGGTAGGGATAGACATCCTCCCCCGGCTTGTCCGACAGACCGCATCCAATGTGATCGGGCACGATACAGCGATGTTTATCTCGCAGACCCAAGACGAGATTGCGGTAATAAAAGGACCAGGTCGGATTGCCGTGGACCATCAGCACCGGCCGACCCCCACCTTCATCGAGGTAGTGCATCCGTACGCCACCGAGATCCAGGTATTTCCCATCGAAGGGGTAGAGATCTCGTGATATGGCCCGCATCAGATCTACCAGAGAATCTCGGCCATCGTGCAGTTAAGACCGGACCCAATTCCCATCAGCGCAATCCGGTGACCCTTTTCCAGCCTGCCTGCAGCATTCAGCTTCGACAGCACGATCGGCACTCCCGCCGGCCCGATGTTGCCGAAATCGGGATAGACCCTGAAGATCTTCTCGAGGTCCAGTCCGATGAGGGCCGCCAAACCCTCGGTATGGGCCTTACTGACCTGATGCAGAACGAAGTGATCGAAATCTTTCGGGTCCCACCCGTATAGCTGAGCCCCTTCCCTCCAGGTACCACCGGCCAGTTCCATGCCACCAATCATCAAGCCTCGGGTATCGGTCTCCATGTGGTCGATATTTCCCCTGCACAATCGACTATGCTGGGTTGCGGCCCGGTTGATGCCGCCAAGAAAACGGTGTCCGTTTTCCGAACGATCAGCCCGACCCAGGACCATCGCCGCAGCGCCCGAACCCAGCGTCAACGAGGCAAAATTTGACCTGAAGGTTTCTTCGTCGGTCTGCGGATCCAGCAATCGCTCGATTGTTTTCTCCGTAATCTGCTCACTGGTCTCGGCATCGACAACGATCCCGTAATCGATCTGTCCCCGCTCGATCATATTCCCGACCATGTCCATGCCGTTGATGAACCCAAGGCATGCGTTGCCGATGTCGAAATTCATGCAGGTCGAGGGCAGGGCAAGGTTGCCGTGAACAAGGCAGGCGGTTGAAGGCTCAAGATAGTCCCGACACACGGAGGTATTGACCAGAATCCCCAGAGACGTCGGGTCAATCCCGGCCTTTTCGATGGCCGCACGACCGGCCTCGGTCGCCGGCTCGCTGGGAGGAACGCCTGGATCCCAGAAACGACGCTCTATGATGCCCGACAGCTCCCGAAGCAGGGCCGGGCGCATCTCCAGTCTTTTCATCGTCGGCGACAATCGTTCTTCGATTCCCTCACTGGTCACTCGATGGGGGGCATCAACGTGCTCCACACTGAGAATTGAAACATTTTCGAAACGCATGATTCTCCTCACCGGGGCCCACGAGGCACCCCTTCCCGACTGCCGGCCATGAGGCCATTGGCCGAGAGAGACTAGCACCGCCATCCTGAGACCG
>CAYSHZ010000307.1:0-4621 GCA_964430905.1 uncultured Thermoanaerobaculia bacterium
CGGCGATGACCTCTTTGACCTTCTCGAGCACGGCGGCGCCGTCGATGTTGTCGTCGGAACCCTGGTCGAGGTCCTCTTCTCCGAAGCTCTCGATCCCACCTCGGTGGGACCGCAGACTCTGACCGTCGAATTGGCGACTGCCGACGGCGTCGGAACCGGCGCC
This sequence comes from uncultured Thermoanaerobaculia bacterium, assembly GCA_964430905.1. Classification (GTDB taxonomy): domain Bacteria; phylum Acidobacteriota; class Thermoanaerobaculia; order Thermoanaerobaculales; family Sulfomarinibacteraceae; genus DAOWGJ01. The sequence continues at coordinate 164 of CAYSHZ010000307.1, forward strand.
ATGGTTCGGGGTCAGACCGTCCTCAGTGCCGACGGGCGCTCCCTGATCTTCGAGCACACGCTGCCCCTGCCTGCCGGGTGGACCTTCCTCGCCCGATGTGCCGGCGCCGTGCGGGACGTCGAGGGAACCTACTGGGCCGATGGTCCGGTCGAGTGGCATTTCACAACCTCCACCGTCACCGTGCCCGATGGACGGATTCATCCCGAGAGATTCCGGATCGGCCTCCCCGACGAGACCGGTCACGTCGATTTTTGGGCTGAAGACGGCGCCGTTCCGAGCGTGCCTTCTGGTTCGACGCCGTGGGCAATTTCCCCCCATGTCGTCTACCCCGGCGCCGCCGACGATCCCGTCACCGACACCTTCCCCGTCAACGACATGGGCGGTCTGGCGGTCGTTTCGCTCGGTCATCCTCCGGAGTTTCCGATCACAACCGCCGTCGAGGTTTGGGTTCGCGTCCTCGACCCCGCCGGTGACGTCGCGGCTCATTTCCGCATGGGACCCTTCTCCACCCCCGACGGTCGCGGCTTCATCGCACCCGCAGATACTGAGAGTTCTTTTACGACTGCAGACGACGTCACAGTTCACGTACCTGCGGAAGCCTTCGATCGACCGACGTTGGTGACCGTCACGCCGCTGCTTCCCGAGACGATCGGGGTTGCGGAAGACTTGGGTCTCGGAATCGGCGGTTACTATCGTCTGGCCTTTTCCGGTACGGCGGCCGAAAGCCTCGTGCTTGAGATTCCGGCCCCGGCCGACGTGCCCGACGGCGCCAAAATCCTCGTCGGAAAACCAACCAGCCTGCCCTGGGGCAGCCGCCTCCGGCTCTTGACCCTGGGAGGCATCGTCGAAAAGAACGGCGAACGTTACCTGACCAACGCCGCCGCCGCCCAGCCGCCCATCCCCGATCTCTCAGGGGCCAAGGCCGGTGGAGGTGACGATTCCAGTCTCTGGATGGCCTTCACCGCCGCATCCGACGCCGCCTGGTTTTTCCAGACTGGCGCCGAGCTGGCCTTCACAACCTTCACCGTTCCCCTGACCTTCGGCGCAGAAAACGAGGCGTTCTTCAACGCCTATTCCGGCGCGTGGGTCTATATGCCGCCGCCCGAAGACTGGAGCGGCCAGGTCGTCTTGCCTACCGTCCCCGGTTCGGCCTTCAGCGTCGAAGGCCGCGACACCGCCACCGGATGGCTCTTGCATTCGCAGGATTACGGCATCCCGGCAGATCCTGACGCCAACGGTTTCATCATCCTCGAAGGCATGCTGGGTCCCCAGCCTGGTCCGCCTCGGATCCTCGGCGCAACGCCCTTCGACCTGGTCTTCTTTGCCCCGCCGGACAGGGGTGAGACCGAACGCCTCAGGCTGGATCTCGTTGCCGAGACTTCCGATCAAGGCATCGTCGGCATTCGGGCCGCCGATGGCCATGAGTTGCCGGCCGGCATGAGCCTCGGTCTGGTCGATCCGACCGACCCGTTGGCGATGAAAACTTTGGCCGGGCCCACCTTTGTCTGTTCGAACGGCGGCGCCCTGACGGTTACTGAAGCCCTGAATGAGGATGTCACCGAGTTGATGCTCCAAATCGGGCCGGGCCGCCTCGATCCCGTCACCTCCGGAGACTTCATCTTCACCTTCAGTTCGAAGATCACCGCCGACCTGCAGGAAACGACTGCCGCCGACCTTGTCACCCTGAAGGATTTGGGACCGGCCTCGGGCTGTCAGTCGAATCCAGACGCTCCCTCCGTCGATCTGAGCCTGGATGCCCGCAACGGCGCCCGGACCTTGGCCGTTCACCCCATTGGAGGGTTGAAGGCCGAACGGCACTATGAACTGACCCTCAAGACTCGGGCGCTTTTCTCCGACAGATGTTCCGGAAACCAGGCGGCCGGGACCGTCTGCGCGGCGCCGACCCTTTGGCGGTTTACCACCGCGAACTCCGCCGGAGACGTCGTCGCTTCCGGCGGAGGGGCACAGGGGCAGGTGCGCTCGATCCAGCGTATCGGCAACCTGTTGTTTTCCGCCACACTCGAAGGCGCCTTGAGGGCGACCGACCTTGCCGGCGGTCCTTCGGCGGCCGTCGGGGAGCATTCGACCCATTCTCAGATGGCTCAGGGCGGCGCACGTTCCATCAGGGCCTTGGCTACAGACGGCCACGGGCGGCTCTTCTTCGCCGGAGAATACGGTGGCATTTGGACGACCAAGGCCGTCGCCGTCGAGAATGTCGCGGAGACGCCAATTGGTGGCCAGTTCTCGGCGAGGCCCGGCGGTATTCGTGTTGCCTACGCCCCGGGCGCCAATCTGGGGTCTCTCGGCGAAATGCTTGCATTCAGTGGCCTTGGACAGGCGATTCCCGTTGATTTCGAAATTGTCGTTCGCGACGTCGAGAGCGACGCTCTGGAGCTGATGGCCTTCTGCGAGTCCCATCATTGCAGCGACGACGACGGCTTGATGGGCCAACCTGACGCGATGGGCGTCTATCATCTTGAAGCCATCAACATTCCGGCGGTCCCGATCCCCGGTTTTGACGACCCCAACCCGTGCGGGGATGCCGGGAAGATCAGAATCCAACGGGTCACCATCGACAACCTCAGTACCGGTCAGAACTTCAGCGTTTCGGTCGTTCCCGGCGATCCCGCCTCGATCGAATTTGCCGCCCGACCGGGGGACCGCCTCAGGATCCGCCACAACGTTTCCACAACCGGATACCTGGCCCTGATGGGTTCGGGAGTTGCCGTCATCGATCTCAACCGGGCCTACGACAACGCCCATCAGACGCCTACTATGGGCTTCGGCCAGTGCGGCCGCGGATTGGGGTTCATCCAGGGCGCCGGCATTGACGTGAACGGCTGTGGGGGAGGGCTTTCCGACGGCATCGCCATGACGCCCGCCCTGGCGCCCTTGCCTTCGACGCAAGGCCCTCCGGCGGCGCCGGGCCTACCGCCCGTCACCAACGGCGCAGGCAGCCTGAATCTCTTCTCGGTCCTGATGCACAAGGGATTCATCCACCTCCGGGCGCCCGAAAACGCTCCGGGCGATCTCTCAGGCGCCGGATGGCCGCTGATTTGCATGAGAGACGCTCAATCGATGTGGCTGCGCGACATCGCCGTGGCAACCGGCGTCACATGGTTTGACCAGGGTCTCTGGAGCCCCGGTCCGGGCCACAACTTTGTCGTCGGAAATGCTTCGCGTTTCTCGGTTCCCGAGCAGGTCACCGGCGATCTGCTCTTCGTCTCCGCGGGGCAACAGGGCATCTACGTCTATGACGTCACGGACCGTAATCCTCAGTTGATCGGACACCTCAAGACGGAAGATCACACCGCCTTCAAACTGCAAGTCGAAGAAGAACTCGGCCTGCTCTTCGCCGGAGGCTGGGGCGGACTCCTGGACCTCTGGTCCCTGGATTCCGTCAATATTGCGCCCCCGGAAGAGGTCGAAGGCGTTGACTCCGGCGTCTTGACTCCTCCGACTCCCAGATCCAGTTTCGGCAACATCCCGTGGCCCGCCGACAAACTCGGCATCGATAGCGCAACCGGTCTGCTCTACACCTGGGGTGGCGAGACATCAGGCGCCATCGCCATTCCGTTCCAGGCGCCGAGCATTGTCGCTGCCGGCGTTTTCAGGGCCGAGGCCGATCCGGACGCCGGACCCGATGACCCAACCCCCAGGGAACTCAGGCCCGCCGCCACCATCCTGCCCCTGGGAATCCCATCACGGTACGCCGCGCCTCCGGAAAACGAGGAACAGCGAAACGAAATCAGAGAACAAGACCAGAAGAAATACACCGCCGCATTCAAGATTCGCATCGCCCTTCCCGGAAACCTCGGACCCGAACTCCCAGCCACCGTCGAGGCATTGAGGGTCAGACCGCCGGATGAAATGATCGCCTTTGAGGATCTTGGTCCCATGCGGCCTCCGTCGCCGCCCGCCAACTGGCCGCAGACTGAGACCACCGTCCACCTCAAGAGGCTGGCCGACGACGCCGGAACCGTCGAGGGCCGCTTCGGCCAGACCTACAACTTCTACGAAAGCGAAGAGATCCTGCTGGCCGTCGCCGATCCCAGAGCAATGGACACCTACGTCCCCGACGGGACTCCCGACGACAGCTCCGCCCCCTCCATCCAAAGTGAGGCCGGCCAGTGCCGGAATTGCGACAAACCGGAGTACTTGAGAGACGCCGATACCGTCATCCCGATCTTCGCCGCCGGACCCTACCTCCGCGTACGACTCGACGTCGAAAACGCCTCCGTCGATCCGGCCCTTGAGACCTACTTCAAAGACCGCTGGCAGGTACCGGCCGCAGTCATCCGCTTTGCCGGATGGGCCGACGATATCCCCAGTCCTCAACAAGTCTCTCTCGCCGAGCCCGTCTTGAATCCCGCCCTTTGGAGTCCGGGAGAGGGTGGCCTCGGCGTCTCCCTGGTCTCTGGCGAGAGCCTGATGTCCGCCGTCGATCACGCAGTCCCC
>CAYSHZ010000308.1:0-4618 GCA_964430905.1 uncultured Thermoanaerobaculia bacterium
GCTTCGGCCAGGACCGAATGGCCCGCTTCGGGGGCCGCAATGAACTCGGCGTTGGGGAGAGCCTCGGCAATTTCCAGGGTATCTTCCCATGCGACGACGGCGTCCCGCTGTCCAGCCAGGACGAGGGCGGGAATCTGTAGGGATCGAAGCTCCTTCCGGTCGTCCCATCCCTTGAGCATGTGTTCCGCCTGGGCCAGGGCGCCGGGAATGTCGAGAGGGTCCAGACCGTAGAGCTGCGCGGCCTGGTCGACGAAGCCGGGAAGGCGTCGGTGAAAGGACGGGCCGAAGCCCAGGGTCATCAGGCTTTGGCCGAAGACCTCACCGGGGAAAAACTTGAGCATATCCCTGAGGAGCCCGATCGAGCGCCGTCCGTGAGTCGTCATCCGTGCCGCAGTTGATGCGATCACCATGCGGCTGATCCGGTCAGGGTGGGCGAGCGCCGTTCTGAAAGCAATCAGGCCGCCGAGGCTGGCGCCGAGGAGGACGGATTTCTCGTGGCCCAGGTGATCGAGAACGCTCCTGATATCTTCGACCGCGCCCTCAGCCGTGAAGGGTTCCCCTCCGCGAGATCCGCCGATACCCCGGTTGTCCAGGGTGACGACGCAGTGGTCCTTCGCCAGGAGGGCCGGCAGTTCGCCCCAGAGTTTTCTGGTGGCCCCCAACCCGGCCACAAGGACGAGACAGGGACCATTGCCGATCTGTGATCCGGAGACGGGGCCGGACGGAGTCTCGATCAGGAAATCAGTCATGGGTTCTTCATGTCCTCTCGGGGCAAATATTCTTCGATGTCATGGTCGATCTGGTCGGTTGGCTGACCGGCCTCCTCAGATGTGGCGACCGTACGACCGAGGCGCTCGTCAATTCCGGAGTAGACGACTCCCATTCCCCCTCGGCCAAGCTCTCGGGTGATGCGGATCGATCCAATGTGTGTGCCGATCAGGATGGGCTCCATTGGCTTCAGTGTATCCGAGCCTTATTGGAGCGGGAAGCCGGTGTATGATTCGAGTCCAGCAAGACGACCGTTGTCGCTGGGCCGAGACGGTCGAGGTGGAGGGATGTGTGAGCGAATTTCTATTGGCGCTGGATGTCGGCAATACAAATACTGTGGTTGGCTTGTTCGAGGACGAGGTATTGAAGACCGACTGGCGTCTGACAACCCATGCCGAAAGGACCGCCGATGAGGTCGGGATGTGGCTGCTTCAGGTCCTCGAATGGGTTGGTGTTCGGCCCGAAGAATTGGCGGGTGTTGCGGTCTCGTCTGTCGTGCCGCCGATGGATCCCCGCCTTCGGGAGGGAATCGCCCGTTACCTTGGCCATCAGGCCTTTTTTGTCGTTCCGGGGCAGGTCTCCGGAATGCCCCTGTTGGTGGATGCTCCCGGGGAACTGGGCGCTGATCGTCTGTGTGATGCCATTGCCGCTTTCGAGATTTTCGGAGGTCCCTGTGTCGTGCTGGATTTTGGGACGGCACTGACCTGGGAGGTCGTTTCGGCCCGGGGTGAGTACCTCGGTGGAGCGATTTCGCCGGGGCCTGCCGTTACGGCGGACGCCCTGTCCTCGAAGACCGCCAAGCTGCCCCAGGTTGCGATGGCGCCGCCCGAGAGGGTGATCGGCAAGGGGACGGTGGATTCCATCCAGTCGGGCCTGTTCTACGGTTACCTGGGCGCCGTCGAGGGCGTTACTCGAAGAATATTGGATGAGTTGGGGGGGGCCACCGTCGTGGCGACCGGGGGCCTCGCTGGGGCCTTCGGTGAGCATTCGGAGTTGATTGAGCACGTTGATCCGGACCTGACACTCAAGGGATTGAGGCTCCTCTGGCTCAAGAATCGGGTGACTCCATGACGCCGGACGGCAAACCCAAGGGCAAGATTCGGGTCGAGGTCGAGAAGAGGCTTCGTCCCCTGACGTTGCCAAATTTCATCACCCTGACCAGGATGGCCATCGTGCCGTTTTTTGTCATCGCGGTCTCCGAAGGTGATTTCGGGCTGGCGTTGGGGGTTCTCGTTATCGCCGGCCTGACGGACGCCCTTGATGGTTGGATGGCCCGTCGTTTCGAGATGGAATCGGTTGTCGGCGCCTATCTCGATCCGATCGCCGACAAGTTGCTCCTGGTGACCGCCTACGTCACCTTGACCATTCCGATGGGACAGGTCGTCGTCATTCCCCTGTGGTTGGCGATTCTCGCCCTCTTCCGGGACTTTTTCATCATGGTTGTTGTCCTGGTCCTGTACCTGGTGGAGGATATCCGGAGTTTTCCTCCATCAGTCCTGGGCAAGGCAACAACATTCATGCACATTGTGACGATCGGAGTTGTTCTCCTGGCCAATTTGACGACGTTGCCGTCGTGGGCTCCGGAGACGTGTTTCTACCTCTCCCTGGCGCTGGTCATCCTCTCGGGCATCAACTATATCTATCGATCCAGTCGTTTCATTGAGGCTGCCCGTGCAGAGAGGGCCGGGAAATCGAGCGAAGGCTGATACTTACCACACCGTCTCGGGTGGTTCGAACGTTGGCATGACCCCCTCAAGAACCCGAATGACATCCCTGGCAATCGTGCGTTCTTCGTTGGTCGGTATGACCAGGGCCTGGACCCTCGAATCGTCAGTCGAGATTACGCCCTCGCCGCCCTCGTGGCTCAGGTTGCGCTCCTCGCTGAAGTCAAGGCCCATCCAGCTCATGTTCTCCAATGCCATGCGGCGGACTTCAGAGGAATTCTCTCCGATGCCTCCTGTGAAGACGACAGCATCGGCGCCTCCCAGGCTTGCGGCGTAGGCGCCGATGTATTTTCTGACGCGGTAGGAAAACATGCGGAAGGCGACGTCGGCTCGCTGATTGCCCGCGGCCCGGGCCTCCTCGATTTCCCGCATGTCCGACGAGATTCCGGAGATGCCGTAGAGACCAGAATGCTTGTTCATCATTGTGTTGATCTGGTGGAGCGTCAATTCCTCCATCGCCATCAGCCACGGCACGATCGCGGGATCCATGTCTCCGGTCCGGGTACCCATCAGGAGCCCCTCGAGGGGAGTAAAACCCATCGAAGTGTCGATGCTCTTGCCGTGGTCGATCGCCGCCACCGATGCGCCGTTGCCCAGATGAATGGTGATCAGACGGAGATCTTTGAGTTCTTGTCCCAGCATCTGGGAGGCCCGGAAGGAGACGTAGCGGTGAGAGGTTCCGTGGAAGCCATACTTCCTCAGGGAATGCTTCTTGTAGAGCTGAAAGGGAATTCCGTAGAGAAAGGCCTGAGGCGGCATCGTCTGGTGAAACGCCGTATCGAAGACGGCGACATGGGGCACTTCCGGCAAGGCGTGATGAGCGGCGTGGTAGCCCCGTAGATTGGGGGGGTTATGGAGGGGGGCGAGGACCGAGCATTGCTCGATCTCGTGGAGGACCTCCGAAGTGATCAGGACCGACGAGGCGAAGGCCTCACCTCCGTGGACCATTCGGTGGCCGACGGCCTCGATCTCGTTGACGTTGCCCAGGACGCCGACTTCCGGATCGGTCAGGGTGTTCATCACCCAATTGATTGCCGCGCGGTGTTCCAGAATCTCACTGTAGGCCTGATGGGGTTTGCGGTCGGGCACACTGATCTTGAGCCTGGAATCGGACATGCCAATCTTCTCGACTTGGCCGACCGCCAACGTTAGATCCGTGGCGTTGTCAATCCGCTCGAGATCGGTTTCAATGACCTGAAACTTGACCGAAGATGATCCGCTGTTGAGAACGAGGATTTTCATGGCATCTCCTGCAATCTATGCGAGACCGGGTTTGTCGTCCGGCAGCCGGTCGAGCCGGCGGCGATTGACGTCATAGGTGAAAAACCCCTGGCCGACCTTGGCGCCCAGCAGACCGGCCCGAACCAGTCGCTTGAGCAGGGGGCAGGGTCGGAACCGTGGCTCGCCGCTCTCGGAGTGCAAATGCTGCATCCAGTTGAGAACCCGGTCCAGTCCCACACGATCGGCCCATTCGAGAGGTCCCGTCCTGAAATCGTAGCCCAGCTTGAGGGCCAGATCGACTTCCGCCGCTTCGGCGACACCCTCCATGACGACGTGCATGGCCTCGTTGACCAGGGGCAGGACGACTCGGGTGGTGACGAAACCCGGCATTTCGAAGACCTTGATCGGCACCTTGCCCAGCAGACGGGCAAAGTCCAGGGCCTTGGCCAGGGCGTCGTCTGACGTCACCTGGCCCCGAACGACCTCGACGACCCGTGTCGTCGAAACCGGGTAGATGAAGTGCATGCCCAGGATTCGCTCCGGCTGGGTTGTCTTGGCCGCCAATTCGGTAATCGACAGGGTCGAGGTGTTGATCACGATCGGGTTTTCGCGACCCATTCGCCGGTCCAACTCAAGCAGGATGGCGCTCTTGAGTTCGAAGTCCTCCTGGATCGCCTCGATTGCGAGATCACAGTCTGACGCGCAGTCGTACTGCGTAACCCATCGAATTCTCGAGAGCATGACCTTTTTGTCGGCGGTCGTGATGCCGTAGCGAGCGATCTCGTGGTCGAGGGCTCGGATCAGTTCGGCTTTGGAGGCCTCCGCCGCCTCCATCGAGACCTCTTTGATGCAGACATTGAGGCCCTCTTGGGCCACGGTGGCGGCGATGGAGCGACCCATCATGC
>CAYSHZ010000309.1:0-4617 GCA_964430905.1 uncultured Thermoanaerobaculia bacterium
ACTCTCTTACCCGATCGACTGCCTACTTGACAGGACGACCCTCATAGGAGTGTCCCCTATAGAATTTGACAAAGGGAGGCTCATGGGTGGCAATAAGCAAAAACAGCTCCAAGAGCGCCAATCGTGTGATATTCTGATTCGGGAAAATACAAAATCAGCAATATAGAGCCTCGTCTCAGGAGAAGGGACAAGTGAGGGATGTCGGGAGGCTGGCAGGGTCGAGTCGAGTTCGACGACACTCAGCTGCCGGTGCGGGTTGGGTCATTCGAGATTGTCGAAATGATCGGCCGCGGAGGTATGGGCTGCGTGTACCGCGCCCGGGACCTCAAGCTGGGCCGAGAGGTTGCTCTCAAACGCCCGCGTCCTGACCTTGTAGCCGAATCCGGCTTTCGCCATCGCTTCATGAGAGAAGCGCGAGCGGCCTCAAAACTGATGCATCCGAATATCACCGCGGTTTTTGAAGTCTTCGAGGATGAGGGGGTGCCGTGGCTTGCCATGGAGCTGGTGGTTGGTACGAGCCTCCGCTCTCGCCTGGTTGGAGAGAATCGCCTGTCACTTGAAGAGATCATGGCTCACGCCGAGGGTCTGGCAGGCGCCCTGGAGGCTGCACATGCGACTCATATCCTTCACAGGGACATCAATCCCAACAACGTGTTGGTTGGACGAGACGGCCGCGCGAAGCTCACCGACTTTGGTCTCGCCCAGGCATTCGTTGAATCGGATGTGGATCCTCATGCCCCGACAGCGAGCGCCACACTCGAGTCAGGCGGTGTTGCCGGAACCCGGGGCTACATGTCCCCGGAGCAGGCTCTGGGGAAGACGCTGGGTCCGGGCAGCGATATCTTCTCCTTCGGATTGCTGCTCTACGACATGTGCACCGGCCGAGCCGCCTTCCCATCTGACTCGGACGACTGGCTTGATGCCCTGCTGCATCACGAACCAGAAGCGATCTCACAACTCAATTACGAGGTCCCGAGCGAGCTGTCGCGCATTATTCGCAAGGCGATGGCCAAGCGGCCCGATGAGCGCTACCAAGATGCCGGAGATCTGTTGGCGGATATCAGGGCTTTGAGACGACACCTCGAGAGCGACCCAATGCATCAGTTCACTGCCGAGCAACCTCCGACGAAGCACCTGAGATGGGGCAGGATATTGTCTGCTGCCGGGGTCGGGGTGGCGGCGGTCTCGATAGTGGCCTGGATGATGCTTGCCAAGAAAGGAGACGACTTTCCCTTCCAGGACTGGGCTTCCCGTCAGCTGACCAGCTCACCGGGTTGGGAGGCCGAGCCGGCGATCTCTCCTGATGGGAGCTTGATTGTCTATAGTTCGAACGAGTCGGGCAATGTTGACATCTGGCTCATCGATGTTGCCGGCGGTTCCCGTCTTCAGCTCACAGACGACCCAGCCATTGATCGGCAACCAACCTGGTTTCCTGGAGGTGGCTGGATCGCATTCGTGTCCGACCGGGGTGGGGATCCATCGATCTGGAAGGTGCCGCGACTGGGAGGCTCAGAAATCCCGTTGGTAGAGAACGCCGAAGATCCGGCAATCTCGGAAGACGGGAAGCGAATCGCCTTCGCCCGAAGGGATCCTTCCAATCTGTTTCGCATCTTTGTTGCCCCAGTCGAGGATCCATCGAGGGCAACGGCCCTGACCGGCGATGGCAATGGGTTGTGGGATCACAGGGATCCCTCATGGGCTCCGGATGGCAAAACGTTATGTTATGTGGATGCCCGCGACCTGTGGGTCGTTGGAATGGACGGACGAGACCCGCGGCGGCTGACGATAACTCATTCAGTTGATCGTGAGCCGGCCTGGTTTGCAGGCGGTCGCCGAATCGTTTTCTCTTCGATGAGAGGAGGGGCCTTTGCTCTTTGGGTGGTCCCCTCCGATGGAGGGTTGCCACAGAGGGTGACATTGGGGACCGGGCCCGAACGGGAGCCGTCCATTGCTGCTGACGGAGAACGCCTCGTGTACTCAACGAGAGCTCGCGAACGTGACGTGGTTCTTCTTGACGTCAAGACCGGGCGACGGTTCCGCCTGCCGAGCGTGAGGATTGAAAGCACACCCATTATTGCTCCGGATGGTTCCGCAGTCGTCTTCGTTTCCAACAGAAAAGGGAAATTCGACCTGTGGATCCAGCAGTTGCGTGATGCCGGCCCAGTTGGATCCCCTCGTCAGCTGACCGACCATCCCGGCAGTGTCGCCACTCCTCGGTTTTCACCCGGGGGAGAACGAATCGCCTACCACCGCGTGGTCAACGGACGGCGGGACATCTGGACCCTGTCCTTGCCCGATGGGCAGCCCATCCAGTTCACTGACCACGCTGCGATGGACGTCAACCCGTCATTCTCACCCGACGGGTCGAAGCTGGCTTTCATCTCGGACAGGAGCGGCAGGTATCACATCTGGGTTGCCTCCATCGCAGACGGAGAACGAGTCGGTGAGCCCTTCATGGTTACCGACGGGAACCAACAGGATCACTTCCCGGACTGGTCACCCGATGGGGCCAGTATCGCCTTTGTCCGAGGCGGGGAGGTTTGGGTCACCGCCGCCCTGCCGAAATCGTTCCCCCGTCAGCTGACCGAGGGAGCCCAGGCTTCGATCGTCAGATGGGAAAAAAGTGGGCACACGCTGCTCGTCAGCTGAGCTACAAAACAGTTGGTGAAGAATGCGAACCTGAACGCTCATCGTACATCGATGAGAGTTGTCCCGTACCACCCCCGATTCCGGGCGCATATCTTGACAGCACAATCGAGATGCTCTGTGACCGGCTCGATGAGATCACCCGGTACCTCAGAAAAATCTGCAATATTGTTCGTTCGTGAGGGCCGGCCGCTGACAGAAAGGAGGCCAAACAATCGACGAACTCAGGCGTGTAATCGAAGATCTCGACGGGCCCATCTCGGCACTGAGACTCGCAGTTGAAAGGATTGAGACACCGTCGATGTCGCGCCTCGAGTCGGTGGGGCTTGTGCTCACGACTGCATGTAATCTCAGGTGCACATACTGCTATCAAGATCGGCGTGAAAACCGGGTCATGCCGTGGGAAGTCGCACGGGAGGCGTTGGACACTCTCCTCCGTACCGGCTATCGATTTCCGAGGGTGAGCTTTTTTGGAGGCGAACCAATGCTTGAGGAAGGCCTCCTTCGCCGTGCCGTGCACCATGTCGAGGATTGGTGTGCCCGGGACACGAAGCCCAGCTTTCGCCTGACAACCAACGGCACATTGCTGAACAACGACAATCTGAAGTTTCTCGCCGACCACAACGTCAGCACAATGCTGAGCTTCGACGGCCTCCCGCCGGCCCAGAAATTGCGTGGTTCGGACACATTCACCCGGCTCGACCGAATGCTGAAGGAATTGGTTCAACAGCGGCCGGAATTTGTTCGCCGAAGGTTCGATGTGCGCATCACTGTCTCCGCGGCAAACGTGCCTCACCTGGCAGGATCGGTTCGGTACCTGGTGTCGCGGGGTGTGCAGAATATCTCAATTTCGCCGGTGCTTACTCATGATCCCGGTTGGTCACCAGAGATGATCGATGTCCTGGATCGCCAGTTCGAGTCCATCCGTCGGCTTTGCGTTCGAGTCGCCGACCGGGGCGACGTGGTGCCCGTGACGTGTCTCCGTCCCGGGGCGACGCCAAAGAACCAGCAAATCCGGAATCTCCCAATGTGCGGGGCGGTCAGCGGCCGGCGAATGGTGGTTGACGTGGACGGCAGTTGTTATGGATGCTCGCTGTTCGTGAAGTCACTGCAGCCCCCACCGCACGGCCTGCTCAAGCAATGCTCTGACACGATGCGAATTGGCAGTATCCGAGATCCTGATCTCTCGGAGAGCTTCACGAAATACCCTGAGGCGATTCTCAGGGTCCGCCCCTTTGCGAACAAAGAGAGAAAGTACTCATCCCTGGGTCGTTGTGGGGACTGTGAATTTCTCACAGAGTGCGTCGTGTGCCCGGCGTCAATTGCATACGCGGAGGCGAATCCCAATCCTGATCGCGTGCCGGATCTCCAATGCGCGTTCAATCTGGCGGTGTCGCGCTCTCGCAAACGTCTTTCGGGGGAACCACGGAATGTCTGAAGCGTTGTCCGAGGATCTCGGTCCGTAGATCTATAGGATCTAAACTTCTTCCATGATTTTGATCGCTCGAGCGAGCGTCCGTCCGCCCTTCGTCAGTCTTTGTCACGACGACCGTATGTGGTGACCTTCACCTTCTTGGCGTCGCCCTTGATCTCGTATTCGAACTCGATGCGGGTCATTGCTTTCTTGATCACGCCGGCTATCGGGACCACGCGCGTCTCGCCACCGTCCTTGATCGTGACAAAGTTGTCGAAGACTTCCTCTTTTCCGCCGCTGAAGTGTACGGTCACCTTCTTGAGGTTGATCTTCCCACCCTGTGCGCCGAACTTGAGCCAGCGGAAGAAACCGTCCTCGACGCCGACCCTCATCGAGGCCTCGTTGTTCTTGGCATTGAACTCCTTGCTGCCGATCTTCTTCCAGTCGGAGTCCGAGGCTGCGCCTGGAAGGCTCGTCAGCAGGGTCAACATGAGGATTGCCACCCCATACATCACGGTTGAACGTCGCATTTCGATTCTCCTTTTTGTTGGTTTTCG
>CAYSHZ010000310.1:0-4592 GCA_964430905.1 uncultured Thermoanaerobaculia bacterium
GGCATTGTCGTCTCATTGGGGCCGATCGTGAGATTTGCCGAGTCCCCGTTGTCGAGATTTGGGGCCTTGTGTGTGGAGGTCTCGAAAAGCCGATCATGGAGACCTTCGATGAGATGCTCCCGAGGATCGGGTTGTCCGGAAGGCGACGGCGCCGGGCATACCGGGCGCTCCTCTCGGCCTCGCTCCAAGGACGAAGAATTGGTGGAATCTGGATGATTCGTCAGGAGTCGGGCAGTTCCTTTCGCGGGGATATCCGTTGGCGTTCCGTTGGCGTTCGGTTCGCGGCAATTTCGGCGGCCCATCTTGCCCAGTATGCTCTCGTGCTGTCGTCGTGGTGGTTAATCGGGCGAGGAGTCTTCGGTGGGCATTTCGATCCTGGATGGCTGATGGCCTGGGTCCTGATGCTCTTGACGTTGGTCCTCTTTCGGGTGGGAACCCATTGGATGCAGGGAAAGCTGGCCATCGACCTGAGTGAGTTGCTGAAACTGAGCCTCCTTCGCGGATTTCTGCGCCTCGACCTTGATGTGGCGCGTCACACCGGAGCGGGCCGATTCCTCAGCTGGTCGATAGAGTCGGCAGGGGTCCAGGATCTGGTCCTTGACGGCGCATTTCTGGCTTTCCTGGCAATGATTGAAATGGTCCTTACCCTGGGGGTTCTCGCGACCGGGGCTGTGGGAATGCCACATGTGATCGCCTTCGTGATGTGGTTCGGTGTTGTGCTGGTTCTTTCGTGGCGCATCTATCGAACCAGAGATTGTCTGTTCCAGGAACGGCTCCGCATTACCGAAGGATTGACCGAACGAATGGTCGGCAACCGAACTCGGCAGGCACAGCAGGGATTGGATGATTGGCACAAGGAAGAGGATGAGGCTCTTGACGTCTCTCTCAAGGCTTTGAGACAACAGGATGGTTGGGCCGCGTGGATGGAGGTAGTCGGTATCGGATGGCAGATCGTTGCAGTTGCGGCTATGTTGCCCGTTTTCGTTGCCGGTAATGGGACCGAGGGCTCGATGGCGGTGGCCGTCGGAGGCATCATTCTCGGTCAACGGGCGATCGTTACATTCGCACAGGGAATTGTTCGCCTTGGTGATGCGATGATCGCGTGGAAAACGATCGAACCAGCGTTCCGGGCCGCCGACTCGGCGCCGGGAGGCTCGTTTCATGAGAGCAACCATGTGGCCCCCAATTGTGTGAATAGCGGTTCGCCGATCATCGTAGCCCGGAACCTTTCATATAGGGCCGCGGGGAGGGTGCGTCCGGTCTTGGACAGTGCAGATCTGACTATTGCTTCAGGGGACCGTGTTCTGCTGGAAGGACCTTCCGGGTGCGGAAAATCTACCTTTGCGGCAATTCTCTCGGCAATCCGGACCCCGGATGCGGGGTTGTTGCTGATTCAAGGAATGGACTTCGCAACATCCGGCGCGGTGGAGTGGCGGAGAGCCATCGCGGTAGCCCCTCAATTTGGAGAGAATTATCTTTTCTCGGAAACCCTGGCGTTCAACCTCCTGATGGGGAGGCACTGGCCTCCAGAAGAGGTCGATCTTCAACGGGCGGAGAACCTCTGCCGGGAAATGGGACTTGGAGACCTTCTCGACCGGATGCCGGCCGGTATTCACCAGATGGTTGGGGATACGGGGTGGCAACTCTCGCACGGAGAGCGGAGTCGGGTGTTTGTCGCGAGGGCATTGCTTCAAGGCTCCGAGATTCTGGTGCTGGACGAAAGCATCGGACCTCTCGATCCAGAGAGTCGGCTTGTCGTCATGGACTGTGTGGAGCGCCACGCTCGGACTCTGGTCGTCATAGGTCATCCATAGCCAGTTCCCGTCCGGGGCCTTTGCTTTCGGCGAATCCGTCCTGGCGGGCGGAACCGGAGGCCCCCAAGCAAGACTCCGTGGCATATTGCCCCTTCTTTTGATTCGTGAATAGTCGGAAATTCTGCCATTCTGGGTTATATAACACTAGAAAACCTCTAAATATGTAAAAAAATTATAAACAGTGTCAACCTCTGTTATTATGGTAAAAGGGAAAAACGCGAAAGATGTGCTAAAGGTGTTAATGAGCCTGTTGCAAACCATGGGGGTGGGTCGCGGTGGATGCTCTCTGTCGTTTTCGCGGTGGGAGACAGGCGCAGAAGGGGGAGCGGGTCTTGACTGATTCGTGCGAGTGTATCGAGCCCGGAAGCAAAGAGGAAGCCCGGGGTATCTGTTCTGATCCGCCTCGGCGGCGATCACCAGTTTCGGCTTCTCAAGAGGGGGAGAGGAAACAACCGGAATCTGGCAACTTCGATCGGCGGCGGCCAAATGAGATGCACCGGAGAAGGGGTTCCGGTTCATCCAACCCGGTGATCGATCTCTATGCGAATGGTATCGGCACTCGATTCATATTTCTTCGAAAAATCCTTGAAGGGAGAATGGGACGGGACCGCTTGATTGGGCTGGAATGGGTCCGTTCCCGGCCTGCTTCCGAACGAGCAGATTTGGCATGCAGGTCTCGGTATGGAGTCACTGGAATCCCCGGAAATTGGAGTGGTTTCGGATCCTCGTCCGACGGCTTCGGTGTCCTTCAATTGATGGTGTCTCAGGATGGAAAACTCAGGAAAGAACTCCTGTCTGCCTGTTCTCGGGAACGGATTCCGATTCTGACCTACTGTTCGCCGATTGTGCCGAACGCTTTCAAGAACTTCGGAGTTCTCTGTGATCCAGAGTATTGGTTGGGGACCTTGGTTGATCACCCGGATCTTGTGTTGTGCCATGGCCATGCGGGAGGAGGAAGGGATCATTCGACTGATGGTGAGAGTGGAAGGGGGGCGCTTTCTGTCGGTTGGTTCTCCCGGAATGGCGAGGAGTGGGCGGACGAGCGCAATTGTGCTCGCCAGGTAGTTGAGCAGTGCTGTAGGTTTCGGCAAGTATTCTGTGACTTTTCGGGTTTTGGCGCGATGTTGGAAGATCATGAGAAGGTGAGCTGTTTCAAACACAACCTGATCAATGCTCTTGGCGGCCCGGCCGGCGATCTGCATTTCGGGAATAAGATGATGTACGGTTCCAAATGGCGAGTTCTTGGGTCGAGCGAAGACGTTGCAGGGTACTTGGCATCCTGGAAGGATCTTTTTGACGATCCTCTGTTGTCTCCATTCAGGGATGCGTTTTTTTTCAAGAATGCCCAACGCTTCTTGGGTTACCGAACACGATCCAGAACGTAATAGAGGAATGAGGGCGCCCTTAGATCCGTGGATCGCGCTATAACCTCGAAGTTCTATTTGTATCTCTACCTGCTGCTGTTTGATCGATTCTGGAGACAGCCGTGATGGGGCCTTGGGTCCCCATCGACTGGGTCACTTCGTGTATGTTGGCGTTTCGAGGTTGGCCAAGGCCGACTCAGGTGGAGAATCGATCGGAGACCAGTGTGATGAAGGCCGAGCGGGGCGGATATGTGGAGAGACAATCGGCTCGGGGGAAGACCCGGGAGATTCTGGATGAGGCATTCCGGGTCATTGAAGAGGTCATCGATGGTGAAGATGAACTTCCCGGTCGGGGTGTTGGACCCTTTGCCGAGGGTCCACATCTCACGGCGGAGGGTCATGAACTGACGGAGGTGATCGAGGCGGTCAGGACGGTGATGATGGCAACGCCATCTTCTGCGGGAGCGCGGTTTTTCAACCAGCTCTTCGGTGGGAGGGATCCGGTGGCGACCTTTGCCGAGGTACTGACGACGGTGGTCAACTCTTCGATGTACACCTTCAAGGTTGCGGGTCCCCAGGTCCTGATCGAACAAGAGGTTGTGGCCCGAATGTGCGCGAAGGTTGGTTTCGGCGCCGGTGAAGGGATTCTTGCGCCAGGCGGTTCGTTGGCCAACCTGACGGCGATGACCATTGCTCGCAACGAGGCCGTGCCTGGAGTGCGTGAGAACGGGTTTGGCGGCGCAAGCTATACGGTCTATACATCGGCCGCGGGGCATTATTCCACCCGGAAGAATGCAGGCATCCTGGGGTTGGGGCGATCGAGGGTCCGCGAGGTGGCGACTGATGGCAATGGCCGGATGGATGTTGGTCGCCTGAGACAGGCGATCACAGTCGACCGTGAAGCCGGGTTCAAACCAATCTTGATCAATGCCACAGCGGGAACAACCGTGTTGGGCGCGTTCGACCCACTGCGTGATATCGCCGAGGTCGCCGCCGAGGAAGGTGTTTGGATGCACGTCGATGGCGCACTGGGTGGGTCGGTGCTGCTGTCGAAGAGGCATCGTCATCTCGTCGAAGGTTCGGAACTGGCCGATTCCTTCACGTGGAATGCCCACAAAATGATGGGTGTCCCGCTGGCATGTTCGGCGATTTTGATAAAGAAAAAGGGGCTTCTTGAAAAACACTTCAGCGAGGTTGCACCCTATCTGTTTCAAGCGGACGGGGATGATCTCAATCCGGGGACGAAGTCGATCCAGTGCGGACGGCGCAACGATGCCCTGAAGGTCTGGGCGGCGTGGCTCTACCACGGAGATGAGGGCTACGGTCGGAGGGTGGAACACCTCTTTGATCTTGCCGGGCATGCGGCCTCCCGGATCGATGACGATCCGGGTCTCGTGTTGGTCACTCAGCCGGA
>CAYSHZ010000311.1:0-4588 GCA_964430905.1 uncultured Thermoanaerobaculia bacterium
GGAAAAATCCGAAGCATGGCACGCGCCGTTTGAGGCGTTGGGCGCTCTTGAATTTTGGCGTCCCGGGAGACTTCAGCGGCAGGGACGGCGTCAGCGTCCGGTTCAGGGACGGGGGCCGCGTCGGTCGACGGACGCCGACGCTGATCCGGGCGCGGTCGCTGTCGCTGTCTCTGCCGCGGAACCGGACGCCGTCCCTGTCGCCGTCCCAGTCCCAGATGACCAGAAAAACCTATCCCTTGCCCATGCCGGTCAGTCCCAGGCCGAGGTGTCTCCCGTCTCGAAACCATCGACGAACAGGGACTCCGGTCCCGCCCAGCCGGCGAGGCGGGCCATCATCCACCAAGTCGCTTCTCCCTTGAGGACACAGTTGATACTTGCATCCGCCGGAGAATCTGAATGGGCGCAGTCGGTACATCCGTCATAGCCGTCGACGCCTTGACCCGTCGTCAGCTGTTCCAATTCGGATCCCTGGTTGGCGGCGATCCACTCCACGGCCCAGTTCCCGCCGGTATAGTTCAGATTGTCGGTCATATCCAAATCCCAGAAATAGGTGTCATCGGGATCGTAGGCCTCGATATCGGCGAAGTCGAACAGGATTCGACCGTGGGCCGCGCAGTGCTGCCGGATCAGCTGATTGTTGTAGTGCACGGAATCGGCCGTCATGTCCTCGCCCTGCCCCTGTGCATGACCGGTCATGAAGACGAAATCAACATTGGGGTATTCCGAGACCAGGATCTCCATGTTGTCGACATAACGCTGGGCGTTGTGACCGTTGATCGAGCACCAGGACCACATGATGACGTTGATGTGGGCATTCTGGGGAAGGTCGAGAAAGGCACGCGTACAGGTCACCCAGGGCGTCACGCCGTTGCCGTCGATGTAGTCACCCTGACTGAGATCAGGTTTGGCACAACCGGTGATGCCGTAATTGTCCAGATCCAGGCCGGTCGAACCGTCGTCGGACCAGGTGTAGGCCCCGGAAAAGGGTGGAAATGCCTCGAGAACGCCCAGTCCACTGATCAACTGGGACCCGTGACTGGTGTGGTTGTAAGCTACATGGAGATCATCCTGGGCCTGAATGATCCAACCGTCGGGAATCTGCCCCAGATCCCTGCAATTGTGGTCAATCAGGAGCTGGGCATCGACCCCAGAGCCACCAAAGAAACCCAGAACAACGACAATCCAGACCCTGCCGAGATAACGCATTGGAGCCTCCCCTATTTCAAGGTCTCCAGCCTACACCGCTGGGAACTCTGCAGGAGTGACCCCGCTCACTCCACCGACAACTCTATCCCCAGAACCTCCTCGAAGGCCACGGCCAGCGCCTGTTCTATATCTTCCCTGGGCGGCGCCCCGCCCAGCTGCTCGGCAAGGGTTGTGACATGGGGGCGCAGCGCGGAATCATCGACCAACCCCATCGCCCCCGCCTGCAGACGTCCATCCCAGTCGAGGAGAATGGCGCCATGTTGGAGGATGTACCCCCCGCGGCTTCGCATCGCGGAACCGATGAGCTTTCGACCGCCAACGACGACTTCGCCTCCCGCCGGCGCCTCGAAACAGGGCACTGCCGTTTGCGGACCGGGCAGGGAAACATTGACTTCGCCCCCGGTCAACCCGGCATCCACTCCCAGCGAACCCATGCCCCGGACCAAGGCCGAGCAGATGACCCGGTAGGCGTCCTGCAGCGGCCGAGGCAATGGCCCCCGGCCCAGGGGGGCCGCAACGGCGTAGGTCAGTTCGAGATGGTGGAGAACCGCGCGGCCGCCGGTTGGCCTCCTGACGATGTCTATGCCGTTCCTGCGGCAGAACTCGACGTCGGCAGCATCCTCACCCTGATGGCGACCCAGCGACAGACACGGCGGTGACCAACCGTAAAGCCTCAACGTCGGCAAAACCTCTCCCGCGATCACCAAATCCAGCATCGAAACGTCCCGAGCCATGTTCTCGGCGCCGGGCCGATCACCATCGATGATCAACCGCCACGACTGATGTTGCATCGTCATCCTGAAAGAGCCTACCAGGGACGGAGGGAACTACTCCGCTGCCCCCGCCGGCGCAAAGCCCTCACCAAGGACCTCCTGCGCCTTTGAGATGGCGACGAAGGCATCCGGATCAACCTCGGCAACCCGCATCTTCAAACGGGCCACCTCGTGGGCGGCAACAACAACATAGACCATCGGGCGCGGCCGGCCGGTAAATCCACCGCTGGCCTCCATGAAGGTCACTCCCCTGCCCAAGTGTCGAAAGATTGCATCCCGAACCGGGCCGGGCTTGGTGGTAACGATCATCGCCTGCCGGGAGACCGAGAATCCTGTCAATACCGTATCGAGAACCCGGGCCGAGACGTATGCCAGGGCCAGGGCGACCATCACGGCCTCCGCCCCGAACTGAAAGGCCGCGGCCGCAAAGATCACCAGATTGAGAGCCAACAATGTCTGTCCGATCCCAATGCCGAAGAACCGGTGTGCCACCCGGGCCAAGACGTCGGTTCCCCCTGTCGAGCCTCTGGCCCGAAAGACCAGGGCGATGCCCAGTCCGTCCAGCAGCCCGCCATAGCAGATCACCAACAGCCGGTCGGTAGTCGGCGGCACCAGATAGGGCCCCGACAGATCGATCACCGCCGACATCACGACAACGGCAACAATCGTCCGCAGGAGAAACTTCATGCCGCCCGCCCATCGCCACCCGATGATCATCAGCGGTACATTCAGCAGAAGATTGACCAAACCCACCGGCGTGTTGAGTGCATAGTGCATCAGAATCGAGATGCCCGTCACCCCGCCGGACACGACCTTATTGGGTACAAAGAACCAGTTGGTCCCCAGCCCAACCAGGGACGCCCCAAGCACAATCTGCCCATAGTCCACGACAACGCGAAAACGACCTGAAACCGGCAACTTCCACACCATGACGAACCTCCAGCCGGGCTCCCTGCAGCCGGCGGCGGCGGATCATCGCACAGGGTCTCGACAATGGCAAGGAAATCTCGGCCCAAGAGCCGTTCGCCATCAACCCCTTGAGAGATTCCCCCTTCTGAGGGACAATCGGCCCGAGACGAGAGACACCACGGAGGAACCATGCAGTTTTCAAGCATCGACGAGATTTTGGATTTCGCCATCGAGCGCGAAGAGCAGGCGGCAAAGATGTATTCGAAGTTGGCCAACACGGTGGAACGACCCGGCATCCGTCAGGCATTCCTCGAATTTGCCGCCGAAGAGGGCAAACACAAGGCCCGCCTGATGAGGGTCAAGGCCGGCGACCTCAAGCCGGTCAAGATGGAGAAAATCGCAGACCTCAAGATCACCGAGGACCTCGTGGAGCCGGAGATCAGCAAGCACATGAACTATCAGGAAGTGCTGGTCTTCGCCATGAAGTCCGAGAAGATCGCCTTCCTGCTCTACACACGGCTGGCCCAGGCCACCGACGACCCCGAGCTTTCACTGATCTTCCAGGAGCTGGCCCAGGAAGAGGCCAAGCACAAACTCCACTTCGAGATCGAATACGACGATCGGATTCTGGAAGGGGTTTAACCTGTCGCTATCGGCTCTCAGCGACCAGCTGTCGGCTCGGACATCACCGAGATTGGCCAGGGTAGGCCTCATCCCTCTATTTGGGCTGCTGTCGGCGGAGGTTCGACGTTGATTCGTGCCTCCGACCGAATCCTTGTCATCGCCAGCGTCATTTTCGTCAGTCTGGTCATCATCATTCCTGTGGCGCCGGTCTCCGCCGATGAGCCACCCGAAGACCCTGCATCGGTCGAACGGGCAACATCAACCGAAACACCGGCAGACTCTTCGAAGTCGGACACCGACGATCAAGACTCCACCGAGCCCGAAGAACCCGAAGATCCACTCGACGACCCGTGCCGCCCACCGGAAAGCCTCCAGGGGACGTTGATCGATCAGGTCGATCAAAAGCTCTACACCACGGTCTGCGCCTCTGCCCGCTGGTTCGACTCGTTCTTCGGTGATGCCAGAGCCCACGACGAGGCGTCAACGACCTACGGAACGGTCTCGGTCTATCTCAAGTGGACCGAACACGACCAATTCGAACCGATCTTCAAGGGCCGGGTCAACATCGACCTCCCCAACGCCGAAAAGAAAATGAAACTCTTCGTCGGAAGACTTAGCCCCGAAGAGTTCTTGACCGACACCACCGGATATCAGGGACCCGCCCAGCCACCAAACGAGGACGACGAGGAAGACTGGCTGGTGGGGCTGGGCTATACACCGTTGAATTCCAGAACCCAGCGCATCAACCTCAGCGTCGGTGTCCGGGTCGACTGGCCGCCGGATCCCTATACCAAGGTGCAGTACCGCTGGTATCACCCTCTGGGCGCCAATCTCCTCTTTCGTTTCCGGCAGACCGGCTTCTGGTACCTCGAAGACGGATTCGGTACGACGACCAATCTGGACTTCGAACACCGACCACGGCCGGACGTCCTGATCCGCACCTCGACCAGCGCAACATTCTCTGAAGCCACCGAGGGTGTCAAGTGGTGGCTGAGCTCAACAGCCTTCCGCCAGCTCTCCAAGGGGCGAGCGATCGGCGGACGGATCTGGATCAGGGGAGAAACCGAAGCCCCGGT
>CAYSHZ010000312.1:0-4564 GCA_964430905.1 uncultured Thermoanaerobaculia bacterium
CCGAGGTTGAGGTTGGGGACTCGGTCGAAGTTGTTGCGACCGTCGTCGAATACTACGGTCTGACCGAGCTGGGAGGGACGCCGGTAGTCAGCGTGACGGCCTCGGGCGTAGCTCTGCCCCGTGCAGTTGCTTTCGACGCGGAGAGACCCGTTGGTGATCAGCCGTGGGATCCAACGACCCTGGAGCGGTTCGAGGGAATGCGGATTGTCATTGACGCGGGCATCATCTGCGGACCGACTGACAGCTATGGGGATGTCGGGATTGCGGCCAGTCAGGGTCGACTTCGACGAGAGCCGGGTATTGAATGGCCCGGGGTCGAGGATCTTCCGCTTTGGGACGGGAATCCCGAGGGCTTCGAAATGAATCCGGATGCCCTGGGGCTGCCCGATGGAGTATTTGCCGCCGGAACGTCTTTTCAGGCCGAAGGTGGATTGACCTATGTCTGGGGCGATTATCAACTGTGGCCGTCTCGTCTGGATCTCGGGTCCTCGCCAACGTTGCCCCTGGCCCCACCGCTGACTCACGGTTTGGCCCTTCGGGTTGCGACCCAGAACGTTGAGCGGTTGGGCCCGCGTCTCTCCGAGGATTACGAGGTCGAGTTGGTCAAGGATGCCCTCCAGATCGTAGATGTGCTTCGGCTGCCGGAGATCGTCGTCATCGAGGAGGTAGAGGATCTCGATGCCCTCGAGGATCTGGCCTCGGCGATCATGGATCTCGTGCCCGGAGTCTTCTATCGGGCCTCATTGATCGAAGGTCATGGTTATGGCGGCATCAACGTTGGATTTCTGGTCCAAAACGGCGTCACCATGATCGGGGAAGAGCAGATCGGCGCGGATGTCTTGTTCGATTGGGACGGGAGCCGGCTTTATGACCGGCCCCCGTTGGTCCTTGAGTGCTCGGTTCCCGCAACGGACATCGATCTGACCGTTGTCGCGGTCCACCTTCGGAGTCTCCGGGGCATTGATGACGATCATGACGGCCCGCGGGTCAGGGCCAAACGTGATGCCCAGGCCCGATGGCTGGCCGGCTGGCTCCAGGAACGCCAGATCGAGCGGCCGGCCGAGGCCCTGCTGGTTGCCGGGGACTTCAATGCCTTCGAGTTCACCGACGGGTATGTCGACGTCATCGGACAGATTACGGGAACGCCTGATCCCGCTGGCGCATTGTTTCCGGCATCTGCCGAGGTTGATCCACCCCTGTTCGACGTCGCGAGTCTCTTACCGGCCGATCAAAGATATACCTACGTCTATCACGGGAACACCCAGGTTTTAGATCACATTCTGGTCAATCGAAGGGCCATGCCGCTGGTTGCGGCCGTTCATGCCGTGCGGGGGAATGCCGACGTCTCCGAGGCGCTGGCTGATGATCCCAATACTCCGCTGAGGAGTTCCGATCATGATGGGCTCGTCCTGACGCTGATTTCGACCCAGGCCCGGAATCCGCGAGGGGGTCGAACCGGCGGGTGACGAGGGAGACGGACCGTAACCCGAGGACTCAATCCCAGGCTCCGGTGTCGGCACTCTCGAAACCGTCCTCGAACACCAGGGCCACCGGTCTCGGACCATAAGAGGGGAGGCCCCGCCCCTTTTCGTAGGCGCCAAGGTCGGGTGCAGTTCCGATGAAGTCATCGTTGATGTTGGCCAGGGGAACTCCGGCATCGATGGCCTCTGAGCCGTCCGCCAGCGTCATGAACTGGAAGGGCATCGATTGCGGCGGGGCCAGTGGGATGTCGAAGGTCGCGAAGCAGCTCTCTCGGTCGACGTGGATTCCGTTGGGCTCCAGTCCCGTTGCCGCGGTGAACTCGGCCAGGTCGACGTAGCGTTCATCGGAACCCCACTTGAAGGCGTAGTACGCGTTGCCCCAGTCGAAGCCGTCGGAGTCCAAATTCGTGCGCCAGGTCGCGGCGCCGCCCTCGCCGTTCTCCCAGGCGTAGCGGTCCTGCACCGAGATCCATAGATTGTTGTTTGACTGAAAATTCAAGAGCCTCTCGGATCCGTAGGCCTGGACACCTTCCCAGCCGACAAAGACGTTGTGAGCAATCAGGGCCCGGGTGCTCTCACGGAGCTTGAGGGCCTGATTGCCGGCAACGACCTGATTTCTCAAGATGTACCAGGGGCCGCCGTTCATCGGCTGGAAGCTGATGCCGGCGTGGCGTGCGTTGGAGACGCGGTTGCCCCAGATGCGAATGTTGGCATAGCCCGAATCCGGCTCGATTCCGTCATCCGTGACGTCAAAGATGTCATTGCCGAAGATATCGGTATTGATTAGGGACGACGAGATTCCGTCTGCAACGCGGGAGATGCTGTTATGGGCCACCGTGTGTCCCCCGGTGAACTCCAACTCGATCCCTTCGCCGGACCAACTGGTCGAATCGTCCGGGTTGCCGATGACATCCATGTCGCCGACGATGGTGTTGTCCGTAATCACCCAGTTGGCGCCGCCGTGGTTGAGGGTGATGCTGTAGTGAAAGTCGGTGAAGAGGCACCTGGAAATCACGACGTATTCCGGCGCGCCGAAGGTCAGCAGCGCGAACTCGTCATCGACCCCGGCATGGCCCCGGACGTGGATGCCTTCGAGCCAGACGAAATCAGCCGCAATCCTGACGATGTCGTCAAAGATCACCTCACCGTCGCCCGCCGCCTGCCAGACGATGTACTGGTTGGCGGTGCCGGAGACGTTGAATTCGATTTCGTTATCGGGGTCGAAGCCTTGGTAGGTTCCCGCGTGAAGATTGAACAGGGCTCCGGGGGAGGCATGGTCCTGGGCGAACTCGATGCCCTGGAAGGGATTGGCCTCACTGCCGTCCCCACCGCCTGAACCGGGAACGACGTGAAAGACTGATGAACCGGAGGGCTTCTGGGGAATGGCCCGGGTACTGATAGTTGTCTGGCGAGACTCCGATCCGCCGTCGGGGTCAACGAGGTTCAGGAGTAGGTCATAGGTCGTGTCCGGATCGAGGAAGAGAACGCTTCCGCTCAGACCGTTGAAGTGTTCCGTCATACTGCCGACCGGATCGGGAGGCGTGTAGTCAACGCGGAAGAGATCCATCGCGGTGTGCCATTGGGTCTCCCCCTGGACCCGGTACGAAACCGTACAACTCGCATCATGGTCGTCGTCGCCCTGCAGGCGCCATTCAACACCCAGCGAATAGATCGTCGAATAGCTCTCCAGTTGGCCTGGCGTTGTGGCTGCCTGACCTCGTGAGACCGAGGGAAACAGGATTGCCAAAACGCCGACGAGGCACATGACTTTCAAGATTCGACTCATACAACCATCATGCCACCGCTCGTGGGAAGGCACTGTAACTCGGGTCACAGGGGAGCGAGGAACGGGGACAGCCCGCTGGTTTTCAGCGAAACTATTTGAAGGGGGGAGGTTTTTCTCCTCCCGGGCTTTCAGTTGTCGGTCTTGCGACACGCAGACCAGTGTAGGCGCGTCCTTCAGGGCGCGCAGGTCGCTGATGAGAATCGCTTGGTTTAGGTCAGACTCCCGATGGCCGCCGCCAACAGCATCTGGGCGGCGAAGTACGCCGGCAGGCCCAGGGCCCTGTTGAGGAATTCCTCCTTGACGAATCGATGTCGCGCCACGGCCAAATCCGAGAGGAAGAACAGGGTCGCCCCGATGCCCACGATGGGGGGGAGAACGCCACCAAGGGACAACGTGATGCCGCCCCATGCCATGACGGAGATCACCAGAATGTAGGCCACGACCGCTCCCCGCATCGACGAGGCATGAGGCCACAACCACCGCATCGCGGCCGCCGCGGCGACGACCAGCGGCGCTGCCACGATCAGGGACCAGGAGGACCAGGTTTGGGCCCTGTCGAACGCGACGATGTAGGCAACGTGTCCGGCCAGGAATGCCAGGAGCCCCAGGCGAAATGTCCGGCGATCGATCAGCAGCACATCACCGGCCATGCCCAAAACCAGACCGACGACAATCCAGAGGTCAAAGACCGAGTCGAAGTCCGCCCGGATCAGGCCGAAGGCCACAAAGACAGCTGACGCGGCAGGTTTGGTCACCCATCTCATCGTGGTGGAATTGCGGCGAACGGCGACCAGGAGGCAGGCCACAAGTACGATTTCGGCCGCGATCCAAAAGGTGATCGGTGTCAAGAGGTTCGACATGCACCGATCTTACAGAAGCCGGGCCGCTGTTCCCAGCTGACGCCGGCGCGGATCCGGATGCGGTTGACCGTTGTCCGGTGCCATTGACCGGGACCGGGGCCGAAACCGTGGGCCGGGGCGGTGGCCGTTGACCGAATCCGGGGCGGTTGACTGGGACAGTGGGCCGTTTTCCGGGGCCGCAGACGGGTTCCGGGGCCGTCGGCCGACGCCGTTGCCTGTCGCGGTCGTTGCCGTCTGACGCTGAAACGGACGCGGTCCCTGACGTTGTCCACCCCTATGAATCCGTAAGTCCATCTCATTCAACGAAGGTGGCTTTCCCGCGAAGTTCTCGAAAGAAGCTGGTTTCTGAGAGATAACCACGGACGGTTTCGAGGCTTGGGTCCACCTCAATCCGGTCCTCTGTCAGAGAGTAGGGAGAAAATAAAACGCTCTGAGAC
>CAYSHZ010000313.1:0-4563 GCA_964430905.1 uncultured Thermoanaerobaculia bacterium
GAACTTATCGAAAAATACCTCGTTTCCGACTTGGGAACTACTCAGTCTCCATCCGGAAACGGGTCTTTATTGCCCTTTGTCGTCAGGTTGCTGTTTGCCTGTGCGAATTACGATCAGCGTCGATGGGTTGATCAGGCCACGGTCTGGTTGGTATGTTTGACCGCCCGTGGTTTGGATGCTAGTTTTCGTCCTTCCACGAGGAGGTGGTGTTGCCATGGCGCCTAATGGAAATCATGTGTTTACGTCAGAAAGCGTGACCGAGGGGCATCCGGACAAGATTGCGGACCAGATTTCGGATGCCGTATTGGATGCAGTTTTGGAAAACGATCCCAATGGAAGAGTGGCCTGCGAGACCATGGTCACAACGGGGATGGCCTTTATTGCCGGGGAGATTTCAACCAATACCTACGTCGAATTTCCTCATCTGGTCCGAAAGACGATCGAGGACATCGGATATACACGAGCAAAATTTGGTTTCGATTCCGAGACATGCGCGGTCATCTCTTCGATCGATCCCCAGTCGGGGGACATTGCGCAGGGGGTTGACACCGGCGGTGCCGGTGACCAGGGCTTGATGTTTGGTTTTGCCTGTGATGAGACCCCGGAACTGATGCCGATGCCGATCCAGATGGCGCATACGCTGACTCGCCAACTCAGTGTTGCGAGGCGCAGTGGGTTGTTGGAGTGGCTCAGACCCGACGGCAAGAGTCAGGTTTCGGTGGAGTATCAGGATGGGCGGCCGGTGCGGATCGATGCGATCGTCATTTCGTGCCAGCATTCCGACGATATTGACATCGCTGATCTCCGCTCCGATGTTCGTTCCAAGATCATTGACGCGGTGATCCCGTCTGATCTGGTAGACAACGATACGAGCTACTACATCAACCCAACCGGTCGTTTTGTTGTGGGAGGACCGCAGGGTGATTGTGGTCTGACCGGGCGAAAGATCATCGTTGATACCTACGGGGGCGTGGGCTCCCACGGAGGCGGCGCCTTCTCGGGGAAGGACCCCTCGAAGGTTGACCGGTCGGCATCCTACAGGGCTCGTCACGTTGCGAAGAATATCGTTGCCGCAGGTCTTGCGAGACGGTGTGAGGTCCAGCTTGCCTATGCGATCGGGGTGGTTGAACCGGTTTCGGTCATGGTCGATACGTATGGGACCGGCCAGATCGAGGATGAACGGTTGACCAAGGCCCTTCGGGAAGTGTTTGACCTGACGCCCCGAGGAATCATCAAGGAGTTGGATTTGCTGCGTCCGATTTTCCGAAAAACCGCAGCCTTCGGACACTTTGGACGGGACGAGCCGGAGTTCACGTGGGAGCGAACCGACAGGATCAATGATCTTCGGACTGCGTGTGGCGTTTGAGGTGTGCCCTTTCGGCACTGCGGCGGTGTTTCCCGCCAATCCGTCGAGATAATTTGGGCATGATCATTGCACGGTCCTTGGGAGACGCAGAGGCTCTCGGGACGTCTTCACGATGATGGTATTTGTATCTGTTCAGTCTGCGGGTTCACCCTTTGGTGTTGAAGCCCTGAATTTCTCAGATCTGGGAGGGTCGTGAAACGGTGAGCAAGGACTTCCTCGATCGCCACCCGGTATCGTTCCGGACACGGTATGCGATTGCGACTGTGATCTTCGCCGTTCTGGTCCTGGCGATCATCATGGTCTTCGGACATCTGATCGCCGGATCGTTATCCCAGCGATACCTGGAGGATATGCTCCTCAGTTCCCGTCAGGACGCCGAGAGGATTGCAGACCACCTGGATGACAGCGGCGTTTTGACCGTTGATCTCGAAGGGCTCAGCCGGACGCGAGAAGAACTCTTCAGAACCTTGGATGGTGTGGCCCAGCGAAGAATGGTCGAGTTCGTTGAGGTTTTCGACAAGGATGGACAGGTGGTGTTCACGTCGGAGTTCAGATCGACCGAGGTGATTCCCGAAGCGGAAGTCGATCAATTGGGTATCAAGAGTGGGGTCGGAAATCGGCAGGTGACTGAGGTCGAGGATCCCTTTCGGATTTCAGTTCCGGTTGGGCAGTATGGTGAAGTTGTCATGCATCTCAACCGACGCGAGCTTAGCGGGCGGGTTTCCCGTCTTCGGGAGGAACTCCTGGGTAGAACGGTCGTTGCGGCCGGCCTGACCCTGCTGACGCTGGTCATCGCGTTTGGCTTGATCTGGGTTCTGATCCAACGGACACGCAAGCTTGAGGCCAGAAATCGACGGGAACGGGAGATGGCGACGCTGGGAACGTTGGCCGCCAATCTGGCCCACGAGATTCGGAACCCACTGAACTCGATCAACCTCAATTTGGAGTTGGTCGAGGAAGATCTGGAGAGCGGGAGCGCCGAGAATGCGGGCGCCTCGCTGATGGATACCCGAAAGGAAGTGAATCGTCTGGGCCGGCTGGTCAGTGATTTCTTGACGTATGCCCGTCCCTCCGATGTCAGGTTCGAGGATGTGGAGATGGTTGATCTCGTGATCGGTGTCAAGGACTTTCTGGCTGCCGAGAGTCTTGAAAGAGGAGTCGGTCTACGAGTCAAGGTCCCCGAGAATGGGGTGGTGGTCCAGGGCGACCCAGGCCAACTTCGTCAGGTCGTGATGAATCTGGTCCTCAATGCGGTCCAAGCGGTGGAGGACCTCGAGGTCCAGCGACGCATTGTGTATCTGGTTGTCGAAGATTTTGAGGATCATGTGGAAGTTGCAGTTCGTGACCTGGGCGATGGTGTTGACGAGCAGGATCTCGCCCAGATTCGGGAGGCCTTCTTCACGAAGAAGAGGGGCGGCTCGGGCTTGGGTTTGGCAATCGCTGAGAGAGTCATTGGGGCTCATGGGGGTGATCTCACCCTGATTAATTTGGAGGGCCAGGGATTTGAAGCCCGAGTTTCCTTGCCCGTCTCGACAGATGATGGCAATATGAGCCGGCCGACGGCTTGAGTGAGGCCGTGCCCGGTAGTGGAGATTGATATGGTTGCACGAAAATTGATAACTGTCCTTGGTATGGTCTTGGCGTTTGGCGGCGGGACAGCATTCGCCGAATTCCATGCCGGCGATCTGATCTACGTTCCGGTGGTTGCCCATACGAACGGACTCAACGAGAGCGTTTGGACGTCCGACGTGATGATTTCCAACGTTGAAACCGAGGATTTGATCGATGTTGCGTTGGTTTTTCTGCCGTCGGGCCTGAGAAACAATTCGTACCTCTTCAGCGATCGGGTCCTGTGGGTCGGAGGCCGGGAATCGGACGGCTTCGGCATCATCGATGAGCGATTGGCGGATATCCCGCCCGGTGGTTCGGTTGTGGTGGAAGATATCGTCGATGCCTATTGGCCGGAGCACAGTGGACTGAACGGTCAGGGGGCTCTGGTCGTCTTTGCATACCTGGCGGATTCTTTGGAAGATGACGGTTCACGAGAGTATCGGAACATTACGGTCAGCTCCAGGACATTCAACACGACGACCCAATGGCTGCCTGATCCGGACAACGAAGGTGAGTTCATCTCCGAAGAGGTATCCTATGGACAGTTGCTCAACGGCATTCCCTGGTACAACCTGGCGGATTCGGCCTTTGTCAGTGACCAGGGTGACTTCAGCTTCCTGCTGTTGGACGGAGTGCAGGACAATGATTCCTTTCGCTACAACGTTGGAATCGTCAATACCTCGGATCGTCAGACATCGCTGATCGTCAAGATGGAGCCGTTCCAGGCCGACGGTCAACCCTTCCTCGGGGAGGAATCGGGGCTTCCCCTGGTTTTCTCAGTGACTCTTCCCCCGTTGGCTCACGTTCAGTATTTTCGGGTTATGAGCAATGTTTTCGGTCTTTCCGACATCTCACAGGCTCGACTGAAGGTCAGTATTCAAGGATGGAGCACGTCAGGGGTTGATCCTCATCCGACATTCACGACCTACGGATCCCTCATCGACGTCAAGAGTAACGATCCGACGACTTATGAGCCCTCGTTTGAGGCACCCTACAATGTCGATTGTATGTGGCCCACAACCGACGGAGGCGAAGAACCCATTGTGGAGGCGCCGAACGAGAGGCTCCTGCAGATTCCAAGGCTGTGGTAGGATTTGGCCGATTGAACATCGGGGGTCATCGACTCCCGCGAAAGGAGACAGGGAAATGGCGGATGTAGACGACAAGGTTGAAGGCAGCGTTGATGGGAAGTACTACGTAGATTCGAGTTGCATCGATTGTGACGTGTGCCGAACCACGGCGCCAAATAATTTCCAGGCCAACGAGGACGAGGGTTATTCTTTTGTTTTCAAACAGCCTGAGAACGACGAAGAAGAAGAGCAATGCCAGGAAGCCCTTGAGGCGTGCCCGGTCGAAGCGATCGGTGACGACGGCTGATTCTGGATTTGCACGAGATCGGAGGCCGGCGCTGTGCGCCGGCCTTTTTTCGTATTGTGTCGGGTTAGGATAAAGTTCCGAGGCCATGAAGCGGAGTTTGAAGGTTCAAGGACTGTCGGTGGCGATGGGTACGGTCGTTGTGGGTATCCACATCGGCCTGACTGTCATCGCTCGGTGGGGCGGCCCCAGAAAACTCTGGGGTGACGAGA